>JANPOU010000054.1:0-67273 GCA_031428155.1 Arenimonas sp.
GCCAGAGCCAATAGTGTGTTCAGTTGATCGCGCGAAAATGCCACGCCTTCAGCTGTGCCTTGCACTTCAATAAAGCCGCCGTTGCCGTCCATCACCACATTCATGTCGGTATCGCAGTTGGAATCTTCTGGGTAATCCAAATCCAACACCGCTTCGCCTTGATACATGCCCACCGATACCGCGGCCACCGCGTTGATGATTGGACTTTCAGTGAGTAAGCCTTTGTTGATGCAGCTTTGAATGGCGTCGCACAACGCCACATACGCGCCAGTGATGGCGGCGGTGCGGGTTCCCCCATCAGCTTGCAATACATCGCAATCGAGGGTGATGGTACGTTCGCCGAGTTTTTTGCGGTCTATGCAGCTGCGCAACGCGCGGCCAATTAAGCGTTGAATTTCTAAGGTACGGCCACCTTGTTTGCCAGAAGCGGCTTCGCGGTTGCTGCGATCGTGGGTGGCGCGCGGCAGCATGCCGTATTCAGCGGTTATCCAGCCTTCGCCTTTGCCGCGTAGAAAGCTCGGAACACGATTTTCAACGCTGGCGGTACACAGCACTTTGGTGTCGCCGAAGCTAATGAGTACCGAGCCTTCAGCGTGTTTTGTATAATTGCGCTGAATACTGATCGGGCGAAGCTGGGTGGCGGTGCGTGCGCTAGGACGGGACATAAATGACTCAGGTTTAGCAAAGGTTGGGCGAATAGATTACCATTCATCATTAACTCATTGCGATAAAGTCCCTCATGATCCGAAGTATGACCGCCTACGCCCAAACAGAATCGACCAGCGAGCTTGGCTTGCTCAGCTGCGAAATGCGTTCTGTGAATCACCGTTATTTGGAGCTCAGTTTGCGCGTGCCAGAAGAGCTGCGCGCCTTGGAAAATTACCTACGCGAACGCATCAGCCAAAAGATTTCACGTGGCAAAATTGATTTATCAATCCGTTTCAAGCCCACACAGCAGCAAAGCAGCGAGCCACAAATTAATCAGCAGGTTTTGGATACGTATGCCAAATTAAATCTCGAGTTAAATAATAAATTTCCAGGTATGCGTAGCTCGTTCACCGAATTGCTACGGCTTCCGGGCGTAATGCAAGAGCAAGTGTCTTCCACTGATGAATTGGCGACACTGGCTAAACAACAGCTTGAGAGTACCTTGGAAGAGTTTATTCAAGCACGTGGTCGCGAAGGCGGTAAGCTTGCTCAAGTTATGCTCGATCGGCTGCAAAGCATCGAGCAGATTGTTCAGCAAGTAAAGGAATATCTGCCCGAAATTCGCAGCGTATTAAAAGCGCGTATGGAAGCAAAATTGGCTGATCTTAAACTGCCACTCGACCCTGGCCGTTTGGAGCAAGAATTGGTGTTGAATCTGCAAAAAATGGATGTTGATGAAGAATTAGACCGATTGTCTAGCCATATTTCGGAAGCGCGGCGTATTTTAAGCTTGCCGGAAGCGGTGGGCCGGCGTTTGGATTTCATGCTGCAAGAGTTCAACCGCGAAGCGAACACACTCGGCTCAAAGTCGGTCGATCAAAAAACCAGCAAAGCTTCGGTTGAGTTGAAAGTGCTGATTGAACAAATCCGTGAACAGGTGCAAAATCTCGAATGATGCGAGGAACTCTATACATTGTGGCAGCACCTTCGGGCGCGGGAAAGTCTAGCATTGTTAATGCGGTGCTGAAGCGTGTTGATGGCGTGGCGCTCTCTATCTCCTATACCTCACGTGAAGCAAGGCCCGGTGAGCGGCATGCTCTGCATTATCATTTTATCAGCAAAACAGAATTCGAACAGATGATTGCTGAAGGGCAATTCTTCGAGTATGCACAGGTGCATAAAGATTACAAAGGCACAGCACGCAATTCGGTGTTGCCATTGCTCGACAAAGGCTTAGATGTTTTGCTAGAAATTGATTGGCAAGGTGCGCGTCAGGTTCGTGAGCAAATCCCTGAAGCAAAAAGCATTTTCATTTTGCCGCCATCACAGCAGGCCTTGGAAAATCGTATGCGAAATCGCGGCCAAGACAGCGAAGCCACCATAGCGCAGCGCTTAGCTGGCGCCCGCGAGGAAATGGGCCATTACCACGAGTTCGATTTTGTAGTTATCAATGAGCATTTTGACCAAGCCGTTCAAGAAGTTACTGCCATCTTTACTGCGCAAAGGCTGCAAGTGGAACAGCAAACGCTTCGCCATCACACGCTGATTGAACACTTGCTGTCTGAATAAGCGCGCTAAGCTTGGTATTAAAGGCGCTTTACGCTATAATGCTCAGTTCATGTAACTAATTGATTGCTGGTTAAATTAACTGGCATACGGAGATTTTATGGCGCGTATTACCGTTGAAGATTGCTTGGAAGTGGTAGATAACCGTTTTGAATTGGTATTGATGGCATCAAAGCGTGCCCGTCAATTAGCCAAAGGCGAGCCAAGTACCTTGGAAAACGCACATATTGATTCAGAAAAGCCAACGGTACTAGCCTTGCGCGAAATTGCTGATCGTTCGATTGATAATGGCGTAATCAATGCCGTAGAACGCACCCAGCGTGAACGTCGTGAGCGTGAAGCGCTTGAATGGGCCGCAGCAGAAGTGGTTGATGATGATTTGGCTAAAGCTGGCGACGAATAATTCGTTCTCATGTTTTATCAAAAAATGCCGGTTTTTTAACCGGCATTTTTTATGCCATATACTAACGAAATGCTTGTTTTAAAAGCGCTTATTGCGTACGATTGAAAGATGAATGCGCCACAAACACCCATGCTCGATTTAGATATGCCGTGTCCGGATCCTTGCCCGGACCTGGCCGAACGTTTACTGAAAAAAGCGGCGCAGTATTTGCCGGAAGAAATGCTCGCAAAAATTCGTCGCGCCTATCAACTCGGTGCATTAGCGCACCAGGGTCAAACCCGTAATTCTGGCGAAGCCTACATCACGCACCCGATAGCAGTTGCAGAAATTTTGGCCGATCAACGCTTAGACGGCGAGGCATTATGCGCCGCTATTTTGCATGATGCACTTGAAGACACAAGCTTAACACGAACGTTTATTGCGGAAACCTTTGGCGAAAGCGTAGCTGAAATGGTTGAGGGTGTAACCAAACTGGATAAAATCCAGTTCAATAACCGCCAAGAAGCTGATGCTGAAAGCTTCCGGAAAATGATGCTGGCAATGTCGCGCGATATTCGTGTGATTCTTATCAAGCTTGCCGATCGCTTGCATAATATGCGTACCTTGGATTCCAAAAGCGCTGATTCACGGCGCCGAATTGCACTGGAAACACTTGAGATTTATGCGCCAATTGCCCAGCGTTTGGGTATTAATGTCATGAAAGCGGAGTTGCAGAATTTAGGCTTTAAAGCGCTGTACCCACTTCGCTACAGCATCATCGCTAAACAACTAGCCAATCAACCGGTATTGCGAAGAGAAGCAATGGCCACCATCGAGGCGCAGCTCGCACAACGTATCGCGCTTGAAAATATACCTTTTCGCTTGGTGTCACGCGTTAAAGGGCCATGGAGCGTGTACACCAAAATGCGTGATGAGCAAAAAAAATTCAATGAAGTGATGGATGTGTTCGGGTTTCGTGTGGTGGTAAAAAAAGTCACTCAATGTTACCAAGCATTAGGCGCTGTGCATTCCTTAATGAAGCCGTTGGAAGGCCGTTTCCGTGATTTCATTGCTATTCCCAAAGCCAATGGCTACCAAAGCTTACACACGCTTTTATTCAGCCCACTCGGCTCGCCGGTTGAAGTGCAAATTCGTACTGAAGAAATGAATGTGGTGGCAGAGCGCGGCATTGCGGCACATTGGGTCTATAAAAACCGTGGCTCTGTGAGCAGCAACGCTCAAACGCGCGCGCAAAACTGGGTCAAAGATTTAATTAACAGTGATGAGTTTTCTTTGCCGTCACTTGAATTTCTTGAAAACGTTAAAATCGATTTGTTCCCCGATGAAGTATATATTTTCACACCGAAGGGCGAAATATTATCCTTGCCTAAAAATGCTACACCTTTAGATTTCGCATATGCTGTGCATACCGATGTGGGTAATCACGCGGTGGCGTGCCGTGTTGATCGGCGTTTGGTTCCTTTGCGTACCAAGTTGCTCAGTGGCCAGACTATTGAAATCATTACCGCGCCATCGGCTAATCCTAGTCCGCAATGGCTTGAGTTCGTGGTCACTGCAAAAGCACGCACGTCAATACGCCACTTCTTGAAACGCATTGAGCACGAAGATGCTGTGAATCTTGGGCATCGCATGCTTGATCGAGCGCTTGAGCAATTAGACACCTCGCTTGATAACGTTTCGGCCGAACAGCTTCAGCAATTTCTTAACGATAATCGTTATCCGCGCTTGGAAGTATTGCTGGCTGATATCGCTTTAGGCAATCGTATGCCTGATCATGTTGCCAAAGCGCTACAGCCGAATCAGCAGTCGTTGCTGAATAGCGAGACGAGTTCTAGCTACCATGAAGAAATTCTCATCAATGGCAGTGAACGCGGGGTGCTGACTTTTTCAACCTGTTGCCACCCAATTCCTGGTGATGACATTATGGGCTTTCTAACCGCCGGCAAAGGCGTGGTTGTGCACCGTATGGATTGTTCGAACGTCAACGAATACAAGAAGAAACCAGAACGCTGGGTGCCAATTGCTTGGGATAGAAAAGTGCAAGGCGATTTCCGCGTTGAGCTGCGTTTTGAAACAGAGAATAAACCCGGTGCATTGGCCAAGGTTGCGGCAGCGGTTGCCGAATGCAATTCCAATATTGATTCGGTGAATTACAAAGAACGCGACACACGTATTTCAGTGATGGTATTTTGCATTGAAGTAAAAGATCGTAAACACTTAGCGGATGTCATTAGACGAACACGCCGATTGAGCGTGGTTTATTTAGTTGAGCGCGTATAAACAGGAACGAGCATGACAAAAACGATTATTCATTCTGAACTTGCACCGGCCGCCATTGGCCCGTATTCGCAAGCGGTGCGGGTTGGTCAAACGGTGTATTTATCTGGCCAAATACCGCTGCAAGCAAGCACGGGAACATTGCTGGAAGGCGATATTGAAGCGCAAACGCGGCAGGTATTTGAAAATATGAAAGCGGTTTGTGCGGCTGCCAAGGGTAGTTTGGCCGATATTGTTCGGGTTGGAATTTACCTCACCGATTTAGCCGATTTTGCAGTAGTGAATGCGGTGATGGCAGAATATTTCCAAGCGCCGTATCCGGCTCGTTCAACCATTCAAGTGTCAGCCTTGCCGCGTGGCGCCAATGTTGAAGTGGATGCTGTGCTTGTGCTGAGTTAAACGAATTTGCCGCAGGCTGATTTCAACTCCGAAGGACAACAATCCATCACGCAATTGCATGGTGTTGGCCCTGCCATCGGCAAAAAATTGGCGGAGCGCGGAATCACTGCGCTGCAGGATTTATGGCTACAGTTGCCGATTGCTTTTGAAGACCGCACCCGAATTGTGGCGCTTGATGAGTTGCAAATTGGGCAACTAGCGCAAGTTGAGGTTCGTGTGCTGGCGGTTGAGCGCGGCTTTCGGTTTCGGCCCATGCTGAAGGTGATGGTGGAAGATGATTCACTTCGGCAGCTGTGCTTACGATTCTTCCATTACTCCAGCAGTCAAGCCAATCAATTTTTGCCAGGCAAATTACTGCGTTGCTACGGGCAAGTGCGCTTAGGCGCGAATAGTTTTGAAATGGTGCATCCTAGCTATCGCTTTATTACCGAGCAAGAAGCGGGTGTCTGTAAAGATCGTTTGGATCCGGTGTATTCAAACTATGAAGGTATTGGCGCCGCCACTTTAGCGAAACTGGTTCAGCAATCCTTGCGTTTTATTCCAGAAGACGGCAGTTTGGAGTTGCTTCCGGAATGCGCTTTACAAAGTATGGGGTTAGTGTCTTTAGCGAGCGCATTGCATAGCATTCATCAGCCGGAACTTGGCACAACAATTGCCGATATGAGCTCAGGCCGCCATCCGGCTATTAAACGCTTAGCCTTTGAAGAACTGATGGCGCACCATTTGAGCCTGCGCCAAAAGCGTGCGCTGATTAAATCAAAACCCGCTAAAAAAAGCGATGCGCATTCGCCACTACTCAAGCAATTTCTTGATGCCTTGCCGTATTCAATGACCAAAGCCCAGCGTAAAGTCACTACTGAAATTCAACACGATATGCAATTAGGCCAACCAATGCTGCGTTTGGTGCAAGGCGATGTCGGTAGCGGCAAAACCGTAGTGGCCGCTATGTCGGCGTTATCGGTAATTGCGGGTGGTGGCCAAGTCGCTTTAATGGCACCCACAGAATTACTTGCCGAACAACATGCTCGGAGTTTTCAGGCGTGGTTTGAACCATTAGGTATTGAGGTAGTGTTTTTAGTTAGCAGACAAACTGCTGCGCTGAAAAAAAAGCACCTAAAACAAATTGCCACTGGCGTATCAATGATTATCGGTACGCATGCCTTGATGCAAGAACATGTGCAGTACCAAGATTTACGTTTGGTGATTATTGATGAGCAGCATCGCTTTGGTGTGCATCAGCGCCTGAGTTTGCGCGATAAAGGCGATGGCGGCGCGTATTCACCGCATCAGTTGATTTTAACGGCAACGCCGATTCCGCGCACTTTAGCGATGTCGGCGTATGCCGATTTGGATGTCTCAGTTATTGACGAATTGCCGCCTGGGCGAACGCCAGTACAAACCGTGGCGCTGGCCAATAGCCGCCGTGATGAAGTGATAGAGCGCATACATCTTTTATGTCAGCAGGGCCACCAGGTGTATTGGGTGTGCACCTTGATTGATGAAAGCGAGGAGATACAGGCGCAGTCTGCCCAAGCCGCGTTTGAACTTATTTCCCAATGCTTGCCGAATTGCAGTGTGGCACTTTTGCACAGTAAAGTAGCGGCGAATGAGAAGTCGCGCATTATGCAGGATTTTAAAGCCAATGCTATTCAGGTGTTGGTGGCAACCACGGTTATTGAGGTTGGCGTAGATGTTCCAAATGCTAGCGTGATGGTGATTGAAAATGCCGAACGTTTGGGTTTAGCGCAGCTGCATCAATTGCGTGGCCGGGTTGGGCGGGGCAGTATTGCCTCGCATTGCTTATTGCTATACAAAACGCCGCTGTCGGCTATGGCCAAGCAGCGCATTGAAGTGATGCGCGAAACCGACAACGGTTTTATCATTGCCGAAAAAGATTTACAGTTACGTGGCCCTGGCGAAGTTTTGGGCACCAAACAAACCGGTGATATGGGCTATCGCATTGCCGATTTAATTCGTGATGCAGCATTATTGCCAGATGTTATTGCATGCTCTAATCAATTGCTGAGCGAGCACCCTGAGCTGGCAGACGCTATTGTAAAACGTTGGATTGGTAGCGCTGTGCGCTTCGCACAGGCTTAAGGAATACTTATGCAAACACAGAAAATACCGCTTCTGATTGACACAGACCCAGGCGTTGATGATGCACTGGCGCTTTTGATGGCATTTAAAAGCGATAAACATCAATTACTCGGATTATGTATTACGGCTGGAAATGTGGGCCTTCAGCACACTTGCGCCAATGCCTTGAAGCTGTGTGAAATTGCTGGTGTGAATGTGCCAGTCTATCCAGGTTGTGCGCAGCCTTTGGTGTTTGCTGCCGAAGATGCATCATATGTGCATGGTCGCGATGGCTTTGGCGACATTGGCTATTTGCCTGCCAAACGCAGCGCGGAAACTGAGCACGCGGCTTTGGCAATTATTCGCGAAGCAAACAATCATTCTGGGCAGTTATTGTTAGTCACCTTAGGCCCATTAACGAATCTTGCCTTAGCCTTGCGTCTTGACCCTAAGTTGCCTAAAAAAATAAAACGCTTGGTGGTGATGGGTGGCGCGGTAACTGGAAAAGGCAATACCAGTATCGCGGCCGAGTTCAACTTTGCATTTGATCCCGAAGCGGCAGTTATCGTATTTGAGGCGTTTGCTGATATTGAGTTGGTTGATTGGGAGGCTGTGCTTCGGCATGGCTTTAAACATACCGATATTGAACAATGGCTGGCGCATCAAAATCCGTTGGCGGAATTCTACGGCCAAATATCGCAAAAAACCCGGCTTTGGGCTGAAGGCAAACGTGGCGAATATTGGCATAGCGCGGATGCGTTGGCAATGTTGGCGGCTCTATATCCTGAGTATGTAATTGAAAAACAAAGGCATTTCGTGCATATCGAAACCACTGGCGTGCATAGCCGCGGTGCAACATTGGTTGATTGGCTGGATCGAACTGGCCATTTGGCACAAACAGATATTGTGATTCAGGCGGAGCAAACGCGCTTTGATGGACTGATTCAAGGCGCGCTTGGGCTGTTTGACTGAATAATCCCCAACAGGGCTTGCTCAACACAGCATAATTGGGCTATAATTGCTCTCTTTATTCACGCCTATTCAGTGAGTTTTCCATGAAAGCCGATACCCATCCTAAATATAATGACGTAGTCTTTCAGGACGTCACCTCAAGTTTCTCGTTCTTAACACGCTCAACCTTGTTCACCAAGGACACCATTACGTGGGAAGACGGTAAAGAATACCCATTAATTAAAATCGACGTATCGTCGGCTTCGCATCCGTTTTATACCGGCAAGCAGAAGCTTCTTGATACCAGCGGCCGTGTGGATAAATTCCGCAAGCGCTACGCTAAGTAATTTGGAAAAACCACCCTCGGGTGGTTTTTTTTTGCCTGTTTTAGCCGATGACGACATCACATAAGCTGTGCGATAATAATCCACTGAATATCGATGAAGCCCAATTATGGGCATAACAGGAGTTTGCTGTGTCACAGAAATCATTCTCACTTCAAGCAGGTGAAAAGTCCGTTGATTTGCCTTTACTGTCAGGCAGTGTTGGTCCGGATTGTGTCGATATTGGTAAGCTCTATAAAGAAACCGGCACATTTACCTACGACCCAGGATTTATGTCAACCGCTAGCTGCCGCAGTGCGATAACGTACATTGATGGCGATGCAGGTGTGCTGATGTATCGCGGTTACCCAATCGAACAACTCGCTAAGCATTCCAACTTCACCGAAGTTAGCTATTTGCTGATGAATGGCAATTTGCCAAATCAAGCTGAGTTAAGTTCATTTGAACATGAAGTGACTCATCACACCATGATGCATGAGGCCTTCCGTTCATTCTTATATGGCTTCCGCCACGACGCGCATCCAATGGCGATGATGACCGGAATGCTCGGCTCTTTAGCCGCTTTTTATCATGGCCATCTTGATTTGGAAGATCCTGAGCAGCGCCGTTTAGCTGCCATTCGTTTGCTGGCGAAAGTGCCAACTATTGCTGCGGCCTGCTATCGCTATTCCATTGGTTGGCCAATTCGTTATCCGAAGAATAATCTTGAATATGTTGATCGCTTTTTGCACATGATGTTTGAAGTGCCGAGTGAGCCACTGAAATTGAAACCGATTGCAGCTAAAGCGCTGGATTTATTGTTCATTTTGCATGCTGATCACGAGCAAAATGCCTCCACCTCAACCGTGCGTTTAGTTGGTTCAACCGGCGCTAACCCGTATGCCTGCGTGGCAGCTGGTGTGGCGGCTTTATGGGGCCCCGCACATGGCGGCGCCAATGAAGCGGTATTGGAGATGCTGAATGAAATTGGCCGTCCGGAAAATGTCGGCAGTGCCATTGATAAAGCCAAAGATAAAGAATCTGGTTTCCGCTTAATGGGCTTTGGCCACCGCGTTTATAAAAACTTTGATCCGCGCGCGAAAATCATTCGTGAAATGTGCCATGAAGTGCTCAGTGAGCTAGGTGTTAATGATCCTTTGTTAGAAGTGGCAATGCGCTTAGAAGAGGCGGCTTTGAAAGATGATTACTTCATTCAACGTAAGCTGTATCCGAACGTGGATTTCTATTCGGGTATTATTTATAAAGCACTGGGCATTCCTAATGAAATGTTCACCGTGATGTTTGCTATTGCCCGCACCGCAGGCTGGGTATCGCATTGGCTTGAACAGCAAAACGATCCGGAAAACAGAATCGGCCGGCCAAGGCAAATTTATACTGGCGAAGTCAATCGTGACTACACAGCACTCGCTTCACGCTGATAATTTAAACGCCCCAATCGGGGCGTTTTATTTTAGAAAATATCGTACGATTGCTCTGAATATTGTTGGTAATTCTCGCTAGATGGAACTTGTTGGTTTTCAAGATCGAATTGTTCTACCTTGAAATAATTGCCATTGGCTGACTTAACAATGCCACTAGGCGGCTCCATGTTTTTGAGTGGAACGCCTTCAAGTGCATCGCGCATAAAGTTAATCCAAATCGGTAATGCGGCGCGTCCGCCATATTCACCGCCACCTAGGGTTTTAAAATTATCCTTACCCACCCAAACAGTGGTCACTAAATCGCCACCAAAGCCAGAAAACCAAGCATCGCGATAATTATTGGTTGAGCCAGTTTTACCGCCAATATCGGCACGATTGAGGACTTTAGCCTCAACGGCCGTACCACGCTTAACTACATCAAGCATCATGTCGCTAATTAAAAATGTGTTGCGCTCATCAACCGTTTTCGGCGCTAAAGCTATGGCAGTTGGGCCAATAAAGTTAGGGTCAAAGCTAGCACTTGAAACAGCAGCTTGCTCCTCGTTCAAACGCTCTGAACTTAAGTCGAAGCCATCCACCACGCTGGCTTTAGACACATCGCCAGCAAAGCGTTCAGGACAGCCCGCACAGGCGCGTTTTGGGTGCGTATAAGCCACCACAACCCCGTTCGAATTGCTAATGCTCTGAATAAAATACGGCTCAACTAGATAGCCGCCATTGGCGAAAACGGTGTAACCGCGCGCAACCGACATCGGCGTTAGCGAAGCTGTGCCTAATGCCATGGATAGATTGGCCGGAATACTGTCTTTGCTAAAACCGAATTTGGTGATGTATTCTCTGGCGAAATTCATCCCAATGCCGTCAAGCAAGCGCACTGAAACTAAGTTGCGCGATTGAACCAAGGCTTCGCGTAATTGCATGGGTCCACGAAATCCACCGCGATCGTTTTGCGGGCGCCAGACATTATTATTTTTATCACGAAACACCACGGGCGCATCAAGCACAATGCTTGAAGGCGAATAACCACGTTCAAAGGAGGCGGTATACACAAATGGCTTAAAGCTTGAGCCGGGTTGGCGCTTGGCACTGGTGGCTCGGTTGAAATTGGAGGTTGAATAGGAAAATCCGCCAACTATTGCGCGTAGTGCGCCGTCTTCGGGCTGTATGGCTACCAGCGCTGCTTGCGCGGATGGAATTTGCGCAAGTTGGTAGCTATTGCCAGTTTTCTTTAGCCGAATCACATCGCCACGTTTGATCGCGCCAGCAAGACTTTTACCGGTCCCGTTGGCAGCGCTAGCTCCAATGTTTAGTTCTTGGCCATTGGCAAGCAGAAGCATCGCTTTATTGGTATTCACCGATAGCACTAATGCCGCGAGTAAATCATTAATCATTGGCCTTGTTTTGAGCTCCGTAATTAGCTCAGCGCGGCTTTTTTGATCTTGCGTAATAGTGGCTTCCGCACCATGCCAGCCATGCCGGCGATCATATTCCATTAAGCCATTACGAACAGCTCGTTCGGCCGCCAGCTGATCTTTGCTATGAATGGTTGTGGTGACTTTAAAGCCGCCAGTATTTGCTAACTCGCCATAACGGCGCACCATTTCTATCCTAACCATTTCGGCCAAATAGGGCGCATGCAATTCGGTGGCCTGTTCGTGCCGTTTGGCGGTTTCGGGCTGAGCTTGCGCGTTCAACATGTCATCACGGCTAATGAAATCTTCCTCAAACATGCGTTGCAGGATGTAATCGCGACGGATTTTCGAACGTGCAGGGTTGCTGAGTGGATTGCCAGTAGACGGAAACTTAGGTATGCCAGCCAAAGTGGCTGTTTCTGCCAAAGTCAGTTTACTAAGTGCTTTTCCGTAGTAGTAGTCAGCTGCAGCCACGATGCCGTATGAGCGGTTACCGAAAAATATTTTATTCAAATACAAGCCCAGAATCTCATCCTTAGTCAGCTCTTTTTCCATTTTCATAGCTAATAGCATTTCTTTGAACTTGCGGAAATAGCTGTATTCGTTGCTTAAGTAGAAATTGCGGGCAACCTGCTGGGTTATAGTGCTGCCGCCAGGAACTCGTTCATTGCGGGTCGATACTGTTAGCCAAACAGCGCGCACTATTCCTCGCCAATCCACCCCGAAATGCTCATAGAAATGCGCATCTTCAATGGCAATAACAGCATTCTTGGTTTGAATAGGGACATATTTAATATCAATAGGATAGCGCTTAGTTTCACCAAATGCAGCGATAAACTTGCCATCTTTGCTATACACCGTTAATGGCATCTGCCATTCAACACGCCTTAGCTCAGACACGTCTGGCAGACTGGGTATAATACTGAAATACACAATCCCAACAACCACTAACAGACCTGTAACAGCTAAAACTGTTAGGCCAATCAGCCATTTAAATATTTTTAGCATTATCATATTCGTGATGTATTTAACATATAGAATAATTGTAACTCTTCTATAATCGCTTAAGGGAATTCAAGTTCAGTTAGCTTATTTACATGTATTTAGTTAAAAAACTTGCTAAATAGCCAATAATCGTTATTTAATGTAATGGAATAAGAATGGCATTTAAATGTCTAATTGGGGGAACCAGTGCAATTATTCGGTGAACAATCAGCGCCGTTAATCGGGATAGATATAAGTTCTGCGGCAGTTAAAGTGCTTCAGTTAAGCCAGTCTGCTGGCCGATATCGTGTTGAGCATTATGGCGTTGAGCCATTGCCACCTAATTCGGTTAATGAAAAAAACATTACTCAGGTTGAAGTTGTCGGTGCTGCCATTAAGCGCGCGATTGCAAAATCGGGTAGCAAAGCTAAATTTGCAGCAGTTGCTGTGTCGGGTACCACCGTGATCACAAAAGTTATCACTGTCACCGGCGGCTTGGATGAAGTATCCATGGAACAGCAGGTTTATGATGAAGCCTCTAACCACATTCCTTACCAGATGGATGAAGTCAGCTTAGACTTTGAAGAACTAGGACCAATTGAAAATACTGACTCAGTTCAAGTATTAATTGCCGCTGCTCGAACAGAAAACGTAGAAGCCAGGCAAGCCGCGCTTGAATTTGCAGGCTTAACTGCAAAAGTGGTTGATGTTGAAGTGTTCGCCATTGAAGCGGCCTTCAAGTTAATTTCCAAACAACTTGATGTGCCGGCCAACAGCTTAACAGCCATTGTTGATATTGGTGCCAATCTAACCACCTTGAATGTCATTAAAGATGGTCGAAGCATCTATTCGCGTGAGCAGGTTTTTGGCGGTAAGCAATTGTCGGATGAAATCATGCGTCGCTATGGTTTGAGTTTTAATGAAGCCGGTGCCGCAAAGAAACTTGGTGGCTTGCCAGAAAGTTATGAGTCCGAAGTTTTAGAGCCGTTTAAAGAAGGCGTTGCACAACAGATTAGCCGTTTGTTGCAATTCTTTTACTCAGGCAGCGATTATTCACGTGTTGACCAGATTGTATTGGCGGGCGGTTGCGCTAGCATTAACGGTATGGAACAAGTGATTGAACAGCATTTAGGCGTGAGCACGATCACTGCAAATCCGATTGCAAGCATGACAGTTAATCCAAGAGTGCAAGCCCATGCGTTGGCTGCTGATGCGCAAGCGCTGTTGATTGCTTGCGGTCTGGCGTTAAGGAGTTTTGACTAATGGCCAAAATTAATCTGCTTCCTTGGCGTGAAGAACGCCGAAAATTACAACAGCGCCAATTCAATAGCATGCTGGGCTTAGCACTTTTAGCTGGCTTATTACTGAGTGCAATGGTGTATTTGTATTACTCAGGACAAGTTTCTGGGCAAATTAAGCGCAATGACTTACTACGCCAAGAAATTGCAGTAGTTGAAGTTAAAATCAAGGAAATCGAAGAACTCGACAAACGCAAAGAAGGTCTTTTGTCGCGTAAACGTGTGATTGAAGAACTACAAGGCAAGCGCTATGAAATGGTCAGCTTGTTTAGCGATTTGGCTAGATCAATTGCTGACGGCACGCAAATTTCAACCATCATGCAATCTGGTTCAGATTTGGTTATCCAAGGCCGTGCGCAATCAAGTGCACGTGTTAGTAGCTACATGAAGAACATAATGGTTTCGCCAGTTATATCGCAGCCTGATTTAACAGTCATTGAGGCAAGAGGCGGAGATCGCAGTTTGCCATATGAATTCATCTTGAATGCTAAAGTTAAGAAGCCGGTAACAACAGATGCAGAATCGGAAGTCACTGATGAAACGTCGAGTCCGGGGGCGAGCCAATGAAAAGCATAGACCTAAAAGATATTAATTTTAAAACATCAGGCTCTTGGCCGCTGCAACTCAAGTATGTGGTGTGTGCGTTCTTAATCTTTATTATGTTGCTGGCTGCATGGTTCTTGCTAATTAAAAGCAAGCGCGATGAAATGCTGACTCTTGAAACAGAAGAAGTCACATTAAGGGCAGATTTTGAGGGTAAACAGGCTCGAGCTTCCAATTTGGAACCACTGAAACTCCAGCTTGCTCAAATGGAAATCATTCTGCAGCAAATGTTGCGTCAGTTACCAAGCAAAAACGAAATGCCTGATTTGATTGTTGATGTATCTCAACAAGCTTTGGCTAGTGGCATAACCAATGAGCTGTTTCAGCCGGGCCCAGAAGAGCCTAAAGAATTTTATGCTGAAAAGCCAATCTCAATTCGTATGGTCGGCAATTATCATCAATTCGGTGCTTTTATGAGTGGCGTTGCTTCCTTGCCACGCGTGGTGATTATGACCATGCATGATATTTCATTGAAGCCGCGTGGTGCTAATAATGATCTGCTTGAAATGGCGGGCACCATTAAAACCTACCGTTATCTTGATCCAGATGAAGTAGATGCTTCAGCAGCTGGCGCGCCAACGGAGGTGAAATAATCATGAATAGCTCGATTAAGCAAAAGCATTGGTTATTACTCATCTTGGTATTGTTGTTATCGGCGTGTACCAAAGGCGATTCTGATCTCCGTGAATGGATTAATGTGGTAAAAAACCGGCCAGCTCCACCATTAGATGCGCTTCCTGTGATTGAAGATCCACCAGTTGTCACCTATTCACCAGAAGGCCTTCGTGATCCATTCGGTAAGCCGCCATTGAACCGCATGGCCAGCAACGGTGGGCCTAGCCCCGATTTAAACCGCCGCCGGCAGCCATTGGAAGCATTTACCTTGGATAGTCTGAGCATGGTAGGAACTATTGGCTCGGGTTCAAACTTAAAAGGTTTAGTGCTCGCACCAGACAAAGTGACTTATCGAGTAACTCCTGGTGTTTACATAGGCCAAAGTGACGGTCGAATATTATCGGTTTCTTCCAATCAAATACAGTTGGTTGAATTAGTACCGGATGGCAGTGGTGGCTGGATTGAAAGAGAAGCGCATATTGCTATGGACGAATTAAATAGTGGGGATAAAAAATGACAAATATATTCATCAAAAAATCGAATAGCACTCGTAACCAATTAAGATACTTGGGCGCGGCTCTCTGTTTAATGCTAACTCAACAGGCCTTTGCTGCGAATACCTTGAAAGAGATTAAAAGCAGCAATCAGTCAGATGGCAAAACTGCCATCACACTGCAGTTTGCGGAACCCATTGGTGATGTGAAAGCTTTCAGCACCAATAACCCTGCGAGAATTGCTATTGATTTGCCAGATACGCAAAACGCCTTAGCGCAGAAAAAAATTCTGCTCAGCTCCGGTATTGCAAAATCCGTTAATACGGTTGAAGCAAGCGGTAGGACGCGTGTATTGGTCGATTTATCCAAAAACACCACGTATCGCACAGTATCAAAAGGCAACACCTTGGTGTTGACGATTGATAATGACGCTTCCTTGCAAAATGCCGTTGCAGTCACTGACATCAATTTTAAGGGCGGCAAAAATGGTGCGGGTCGTTTGGTTGTTAAGTTCAATGATTCGGGTGCAATCACCAATTTGAAAGAATTAGGCACAGAAATTATCCTAGACATAAACAATGCTCAGATTCCATTAAGCTTGCAGCGCAAAATGGATGTTACTGGCTATTCAACACCTGTGCTTAATATTGATGTACGCGGCGGCGAAAATGGTAAAGCGCGTTTAGTCCTCAATACCAAAAATAAGGCGGATTTATTGGCCTACCAAACTGGCAATGAATATGTTGTTGAAATCAGCCCAAAAACATCGCAAGTAGTGGCGAATAAAAACCTTAAGCCCACATTAGCCAATACCGGTGCTGTTTCAAGCGGTAAGAAAACCATGGGCTATTCAGGTCGCCCGGTCACATTCAATTTCCAAGACGTTCCAGTTCGCACGGTATTGCAATTAATTGCTGAAGAGTCAAATCTGAATATTGTTGCAGCCGACACCGTTGGCGGCAATGTGACCTTGCGCTTAGTGAATGTGCCGTGGGACCAAGCCTTAGAAATCGTGTTACGCGCCAAAGGTCTGGATAAACGTCGTGACGGTAATGTTATTTGGATTGGCCCTCAAGCTGAATTAGCTACTTATGAGCAAGCACGGGAAGATGCACGTATCGCTATTGAAACCCGTGAAGAAACCATCACTGAATATATTGCGATTAACTACGGTAATGCCGAAGGTATTGCAAAATTACTGACAGAAAATAGCAAGTCCAGTAATAGTGGTGGCGGTGGCGGTGGTGGTTCACAACAACAGCAACGTGGCTTTCTATCGCCTCGTGGCAGTGTTAGCTTCGACCCACGTACCAACACGTTATTGCTGATTGATATTCCAAAGAAAGTGTCTGAAATCAAGCAACTGCTACTTATTCTTGATCGCCCAGTTGACCAAGTGATGATTGAAGCACGGGTTGTTGTGGCGGGTGATACCTTTGCTCGTGAATTGGGCGCTAAATTTGGGGTTAGCGATCGTTACGATGCAGATCCATTGAATCCTGGCAAGTCGAGCAGTTCCGGGTTTATTGCCGACAATCTACTAGGCAATGCTGCCGGCATCTTGAATTTTAATTTCTTGGGTAGCAACACTACCTTGGATCTTGAATTGCAAGCCATGCAAACCAGCGGCCGTGGTGAAGTGGTGTCAAATCCGCGCGTTATCACCTCCAATCAGAAAGAAGCCATTATCAAGCAGGGTGAAGAAATTGGTTATGTCACTGCTCAGCCAACTGCTGGATCGGGCCCTGGTGCAATACCGCAATCTACTGTTGAATTCAAAGAGGTATTACTGGAGCTTAAAGTCACGCCAACCATCACCCAAGATGGCCGCGTGTTCTTGAATATTTTTGTTAAGAAAGATGAAGTGAAAAGCTTTATTAGTTCGGACACAGGCGATATTCCGCAAATTGCAAAACGCGAAGTATCTACAGCTGTGTTGATTGAAAATGGACAAACAGTTGTAATCGGCGGTGTGTACGAATTCAAAAATCGTAACGACGTAACTAAAGTACCATTTTTAGGTGACATTCCATTCTTTGGCAACTTCTTCAAATCAACGAGTAAAACAAATGAGAAAGCGGAGTTGCTGATTTTTGTAACGCCACGCATTCTGAAACCTGTTAAGCGCATGGAATAAGTAATAGCTTACACGTAAAAAAGGCCGCCTAGCGGCCTTTTTTATTTCCTACCCTAAGCAATTTCGGGTTAAAATTACACGCCCAACTTTAAAGCCAAAACCTTATGAGCACACGTACTGAACTGGCTAATGCCATTCGTTTTCTTGCTATTGATGCTGTTGAGGCCGCAAAATCAGGCCATCCAGGCATGCCGATGGGTATGGCGGATATTGCAGAAGTGCTTTGGAATGATTTTTACAAGCACAATCCGAGTAATCCAAAATGGTTCAATCGAGATCGTTTCGTATTGTCTAACGGCCATGGCTCAATGCTGCATTACGCGCTATTGCATTTGTCCGGCTACGATTTACCGATTGAGCAACTCAAGCAATTTCGGCAATTGCATTCAAAAACCGCCGGGCATCCAGAAGCTTCTGAAACACCCGGTGTTGAAACCACTACCGGTCCACTTGGGCAAGGCTTAGCGAATGCTGTGGGTTTTGCTTTAGCTGAAAAAGTGCTGGCTCAGCGTTTTAACCAACCGGAATTTGCTGTTGTGAATCACCATACCTATGTATTTATGGGCGATGGCTGCCTGATGGAAGGCATTTCGCATGAAGTAGCGTCCTTGGCTGGCACATGGGGCTTGGGTAAGCTGATTTGTTTTTGGGATGATAATAAGATTTCCATCGATGGCAACACCGATGGTTGGTTCACTGATGATACGCCTGCGCGATTTGAAGCGTATGGCTGGCAAGTCATTCGCCATGTTGATGGCCATGATCCGGTTGAAATTAAACAAGCCATTAAAACGGCGCAAGCTGAAACTACAAAGCCAACGTTAATCTGTTGCCGCACTGTAATTGGGTTTGGTTCACCGAATAAACAAGGCAAAGAATCGGCGCATGGCGCACCATTGGGTAAGGATGAAATAGCGTTGACGCGTACTCAGCTAAAATGGCCACATGCTGCTTTTGAAATCCCCCAAAATATCTATTCTGGCTGGAATGCATGCAAAAATGGTAACGCTATAGAGCATTCGTGGGATAGCTTATTCGACCGTTATGCAAAAAAACACCCGGCGCTGGCCGCTGAATTAATACGTCGAACTAAGTCCGAACTGCCCGAAAATTTTGAGCAAATTGCGACAGATTACATCGCTAAATTGCAAGCTGAAGGCCCAGTTGTTGCTTCACGTAAAGCCTCGCAAATGGCGATTGAAACCTTCGCACCAATATTACCAGAGTTGGTTGGCGGCTCAGCGGATTTGGCGCATTCCAACCTCACCTTATGGAAAGGTTCAACTTCCGTTTCCAGCAATGATGCCAATGCTAACTATGTGTATTATGGCGTGCGTGAATTTGGTATGAGCGCTATTGCCAATGGTTTAGCGCTGCATGGCGGCTTCCTGCCATACGATGCAACATTCCTGGTTTTTTCCGATTATTCACGCAATGCTTTGCGTATGTCGGCACTTATTCCTGCCAATGTTATCCATGTATTTACCCACGATTCCATTGGCCTTGGCGAAGATGGGCCAACGCATCAGCCGGTTGAGCATATGGCATCCTTACGCTATATCCCGAATAACGAACTATGGCGCCCTTGCGATGCCGTTGAATCTGCTGTGTCTTGGGTGGAAGCCATTAAACGCCGCGGCGGCCCGAGCTGTTTAATTTTCAGTAGGCAAAATTTAGCGCACCAAACGCGTAATGTTGAGCAAGTTGCCAATATCGCGCGCGGTGGCTATATATTGTTCGAAGCCAAAGCCGGTGTATGTGATGCCATTTTGATTGGCACCGGTTCGGAAGTAGAATTAGCTATTCAAGCGGCCAAACAATTGGCTGAGCAGTGCATCTTTGCACGTGTGGTGTCGATGCCGAACACAAATCGTTTTGACAAACAAGATGCCGCTTATCGCGAGTCAGTTTTGCCTGCGGCCTGCAGCAAGCGTGTGGCGGTGGAAGCCGGCACCCGCGATTTCTGGTACAAATACGTTGGCTTAAACGGCGCTGTTATCGGCATGGATTCGTTTGGTGCTTCAGCTCCAGCTGATCAACTGTATGCACATTTCGGCATCACCGTGGATGCAGTGGTTACAGCGGTGAAAAATTTAGGATAAAAAATTTGTAGGGGCGAACCCATGTGTTCGCCCTTGGCATTGCGTATATGAGATTAGGGCGAACACATGGGTTCGCCCCTACATTTTCCCAACAGCAATTTCCCAGCGCCGGGGTAGTCATCCAATCAACAATTTCCCAGCCGCAATTATCAACACCACCGCCAAACATTTCCGCAGACGGTGGGTAGGCCAACGATGAATGCCAAGTTGCGTGCCAAGTAGTGCGCCAAGTGCAACGGCAATTAGCCAAATAGGCAGTGCCTCGGGCAGGGTTTGCTGGCTGTGCAAAAGGCCGATTAAACCGGCCAACGAATTAAGCCAAACAAACGCCACCGAAAGCCCAGAAGCTTCGCGGGAATGGGCCCAGCAAAAATACAGCAGTAAGGGCGTCAGAAATATTCCGCCACCGGTGCCGGTAACGCCTGACAGACAGCCGATAATTGCGCCAATCAATAAAGCCAGCGGAATCGATACAGGTTTTGATTCAAGTGTATCGCCAGATTGTTCAATCAATACACCGCTACGCCATGCGCCCGCAGCGGCAATCAGCAAAATACCGGCAAGCAATAGACTATAAGTGTGTTTTGGAATTTGCCATTGCGCAGAAAAATAGGCGCAGGGTATAGAAGCCAGTACAAATGGTAAAACTTTAATCCATGGAACCAAGCCTGCCTTGTGGAAACGAAAAATACCAATACCACCTACCAATATATTCAATGCTAAGGCGGTGGGGCGCATTTGCTCTGGTGCAAAACCAAGCAGCGCCATAACGGCCAAATAGCCACTTGCTCCAGCATGCCCAACTGAGGAATACAGCGCAGCGACAAGGAAAAAAAGTGTAGCAAGGGTAAGTTGATCAAAATCCATGAGGTTTTTCTTAAAATAATTAGCTTAATTCTAGTCGAATACAGCCTGCTATAGCCCTGAAAATCCGCATCTTTGCTAAAATAGTCCATTACTCGTCTATCGCTTGGAGAAGTTATGACCATCAAAGTTGCCATTAATGGCTATGGCCGCATCGGCCGCAATGTATTGCGTGCCTTGTATGAATCTGGCCGTACCAATGAAATTCAAGTGGTGGCTATTAATGATTTAGGCGATGCAGAAACCAATGCACATCTAACTCAATACGACACCGCGCATGGTAAATTCCCCGGCACAGTTTCTGCAGATGGCGGCGATTTAATCGTCAATGGCGATCGCATTAAAGTCTATGCGGTTCGCAATCCGGCCGACATTCCATGGGGCGCTCACGATGTTGATGTGGTTTTAGAGTGCACCGGTTTGTTCACCTCAAAAGCCAAAGCCTCGGCGCATTTAGCAGGTGGTGCGAAGAAAGTTATCATTTCAGCGCCTGGCGATAAAGACATTGATGGTACTTTTGTATTCGGTGTTAATGATCATCAATTGAAATCCGAATACACGGTTATATCAAATGCCTCTTGCACCACCAACTGCCTAGCGCCATTGGCGAAAGTGTTGCATGAAACGGTGGGCATAGAACACGGCTTAATGACTACCATTCACGCCTACACCAATGATCAAGTGTTAACCGATGTATTCCACAGCGATCTGCGCCGTGCGCGCAGCGCTACCATGAGTCAAATCCCGACTAAAACCGGTGCAGCTGCAGCTGTTGGTTTGGTATTGCCGGAATTAAACGGCAAGCTCGATGGTTACGCAATGCGCGTGCCTACCATCAATGTGTCAATTGTTGATTTATGTTTTGTAGCAAAACGCGCAACCAGCGTTGAAGAAATCAACAGCATCGTGAAAGCGGCGTCTGAAGGCGCGATGAAGAATATTTTGGGTTACAACAGCAAGCCGTTGGTGTCGATTGACTTCAACCATAACCCGCACAGCTCGATGTTCGACGAAACCTTGACCAAAGTCACCGGTGGCACCTTCGTGAAAGTTTGTTCGTGGTATGACAACGAGTGGGGTTTCTCGAACCGCATGCTGGATATGACTATTGCCTTGATGAACGCGAAATAACGGTTCATTCTGATATAAAAAAAGCCCGCTCAATGCGGGCTTTTTTATGGCTAGAAATATAAACACCATCTGTATGTAAGAAATCTAAGGGTTCAAAGTTTTATAAAATGTCTCGATTTCTGCTAATTTGGATTCAATTCTGTATTGGCATAAATCGTAGTGTATTCTGGCAATTGGATGCGCGCAAAATGATTTTAATGCCTCTGACATTTCTTTGGCATTGTTAATTGGAATCAATGGCGATTTAATCAAGTGATGTAAATGTATTGCGCCTTGGCTAGCAGTGGCTAGTATCGGCAAATTGCTATTCATAGCTTCTAGAAAAACAAGCCCGAACGGTTCTGATTTTGCCGAGCTGACAAATGCGTCGAAAGCTGCCAGCCAGTCTTCTGGTGCCGAGCTGAACCCTGGCATTATGATGTCAGGCTCTGCTAGCGCTTTTAATTTCCCCCAGTCTTTGCCACTTCCGATAATCGCCAAGCGTGCATTTGGAATATTTGATTGCCTGAACGCTTTGATCAAGGTGTCGAAGCCTTTGCTGTCAACTGTCCGGCCTAAAGCGCCGATGAGAATTTCTGTGGGCTTTATTCCAAATTGATTTCGGATAGATTCCCTTTTGCCTATTTCCGCTACCTTGTCAGCGGTCCAGTTATCGATTTGCATTGTGTGGCGAAGTAGCTTCTCTGGAATATCAGCTAGTTGCCATGGAGCTATGGCAATCAAACCATCTAGCTTTTCGTGTTGTTGCTTTTTGTAATGTATGTGTAGAGTTGCAACCCGTTTAGATGTGCCACTATACCCTGATAACGCACGGCAAGCGGTGCTCAGGTGGCCATGTGCAATGTCAGGATTAATTTTTTTAAGTAATCGTCTAACTTCAAAAACTTGTAAAATCGGCAGTTTACTTTTAACAACAAATACCTCAACCGAAGGCTTAATCCGATGCAACAATGCTTCAGGCCTAGATTCTGCAGCATTCGCAGAGATCACAATAGATACGTCATGTGTTTTACTTTGACTATTCGCTAATTCAATGGCATAACGCTCACTGCCTGCAAAGTTTCGCGTCAAAATTAAATGTGTGATTTTCATGATGTGCAAATTCACTCTTTTATTAGGGTTTTTTATTTAACATTAAATTTTTTTCGATGTATAAACTCTCGCTTATCTGATCCCACTATAGCGTGTTTCAAGCAATCAGCAATTGCTAGTTACGTAAAGCTTTGGGTTTCTGGACATGTACGAAAATCAGATTTTTAGATTCAGAAATGATCATCAGTATTAATCCAGTTGAGTTTCAAGCCATTGCCAAATATGTGCTTGATTAGATTTGCTAAACAAATCCAAACTTTGCACACAGCAAAAAAGTTTTTGCTCGTTCTTGCTTGCATTTTTTAACATTGATTTGAGAAATAAATAATTCTTAGGTTGTATGTAAAGCAAGTTACAATTTTTTTGTTGATGGTTATTACCTTGGCTAATTTCAAGATGATAAGCCAAGGCAGCTACGTTGAATTGCTTGGTAGTACGGAATTTGTCGCGAAGATTTATTTCCAGAATTTCAGGATGCTGCGCGAAGAATTTTTCGAAAGTGCTACGGCGTAAAGCATGTGGATTATGACCAAGCAAATAAAATTTTTTATCCTTGAAACCTATAAGCTCAGCAGACTTGGCTTGGCTTAATCTATAGCTGTAATTTTGGATGGTGCCTAATTGAGAAGTAAATGGTTTGGCCAGCAAACGCTGAGCCCATGATTTAAAGATATATTTTGGCATCTTGTCAAAATGACCACGCAACACTGGCCCGTTATCACCAAAAAAATCACATGGCTTAACGGGCTTTACCAGCGACATGTCGTCATTAAAATACACATACTGCTCGGATAAGCCCGGTATGCGGTACAGCATCACTTCAATGCTACGGCTATTGAATGTGGGCAGCAGATGCAAATGATCTCGGAATATTTCTTTATGATCGACAATCTGTATTTTATCCAATAGCGCTTTATCGATATTGGCTTGGGTTTCAAAATCCGGACGCTGATTGTCGGTGACAATGAAAATCTTACGAATGAATGGCGCAAATTTATGAATCGATCTTACGCATTGAAAAATTTCGCCGCGCGAGGCAAATCGTGTGGATGCTGCGGAACGTGGGGTAAATCCAAGCGCTGTGAGCGCCTGATTGATTTTGGCGATATGCGCACTATCCGCGCCATCAACCCAAGTTATAACGGCATCAATAGGTTGGTTCATTTGATTCATGCTTAATTGATGTCTCTTGATCCTAATACAGCGCGTTTCAAGCGATCAGTAATCGCTAGCCAATCATCACTTTGCGGTATGTGTTCAAGTAAAATGAGTTCAGCATTTTGTTGGTCAAGTAATCGCAAGCTAGCGTATAAATTTTGCGCATAGGCATCGGCATTATTTGGTAAAGCTAGACCACTTAATCCATTTGGCACATTGTCTAAACACAGCACAACGGTTTTTTGCTGGCCTGCAACGGCCAGCATCTGCTCTCGGTTTAGCCAACGCAGTGCTGTACGTGGTGCATAGTGTGAAGCCATATCTCCGGATACGCGCGGGCTGTTTACTTGTGCGCCAATCTGTAAATCTTCTAAAAATGGTTGTAGTTGAGTAAAGCTTATTTGCCCTGGTCGCAGTATTCGCGCGGGTATTTGGCATAAATCAACGATAGTACTTTCTATACCAATTTCACACGCACCGCCATCCAGAATCATCGGCGTGTGTTCGCCGAATTCATCGCGCACGTGCTGCGCGGTGGTCGGCGAAATATGTCCGAAACGATTAGCAGATGGAGCAGCAAGCCCGCCATCAAACTGTTTCAGCAACGCTAATGTCAGCGCGTTGTTCGGGCAACGCAATCCAATAGTTTGTTGGCCGCCGGTTACTTCACTAGGCACATCACTGCGTTTATTCAAGATAAGCGTGAGCGGCCCTGGCCAGAACTGCTCGGCTAAGCTATAGGCAATATCGGGAATATCCACCGCCCAGAGGCTAAGCTGATCTACGCCTGAAATATGCACGATGAGCGGATGATTAGCGGGGCGGCCTTTCAAGGCGAATATTTTATTGATTGCAGCAGGGTTTTTGGCATCCGCCGCCAAGCCATATACAGTTTCGGTAGGAATGGCGACTAACTCACCTTGCGTCAATAATTGTGCAGCACGCTGAATTTCAAGAAGTTGGTCGCTGTTTTGTGGCATAGGATATTCGCAAGGTTTGGCTTATTATAGTGGACTGTTACTGATGAGGTGAACAATGGCAATTATACGAATGAGCGACCTTGATCTGCGCGGCAAGCGCGTACTGATTCGCGAAGACTTGAATGTTCCGATTAAAGACGGAAAAATCACCTCCGAGCAGCGTATTAAAGCCACCTTGTCCACACTAAAATTGGCGCTAAGCCAAGGCGCAGCAGTGATGGTGACTTCGCATTTAGGCCGCCCGAAAGAGGGTGTTTGGAGTGCGGAAGATTCTTTGGCACCGGTAGCAGCGCGCTTGTCGGAATTGTTAGGTCAGCCAGTAGTGCTTAAAAAAGATTGGCTGGATGGCGTTGAAGTTAGTCCTGGAGAAATTGTGCTACTCGAAAATTGCCGAATGAATATCGGTGAAGCGGCCGATGATGAGGGTTTATCGCAAAAACTGGCCGATTTGTGCGATGTATTTGTAATGGATGCATTCGGCACTGCGCACCGCGCACAAGCCAGCACCCACGGCGTAATTCGCAAAGCCAAAATCGCTGCAGGCGGGCCTTTGCTGATGGCGGAGCTGGATGCTTTGGCTAAAGCGCTTGAAGCCCCTGCACGGCCATTGATGGCGATTGTGGCCGGTTCAAAAGTATCTACCAAGCTTGAACTTCTCGGCAATCTGGTAGGCAAGGTTGATCAGCTCATTGTGGGTGGCGGCATTGCCAATACTTTTATGGCCGCCGTGGGCTTGCCGGTGGGTAAATCTTTGTGCGAAATGGATCTTCTCGATACAGCGCGCACCATTCTGGCTGATGCCAAGGCGCGAGGCGCCGATATTCCGATACCCACCGATGTGGTGGTGGCTAAAGCTTTTGCTGCCGATGCCGAGGCAACCATTAAAGCGGTGGCCGATGTGGCCGACGATGACTTGATTTTGGATATTGGCCCTGATACCGCGAAACGCTACGCGCAGATGATTGCACAAGCCGGCACAGTGATTTGGAATGGCCCAGTGGGTGTGTTTGAATTCGACGCATTCGCCAAAGGCACTGAACTATTAGCGCATGCCATTGCTGATTCAAAGGCATTTTCGATTGCTGGTGGCGGCGATACACTAGCAGCGGTTGATAAATTCGGCATCGAAAAAGACATCAGCTATATCTCAACCGGCGGCGGCGCGTTTTTAGAGTTTTGTGAGGGCAAGCCATTGCCAGCTGTCACGGCATTGCTTGCGCGCGGGGTTTAATCGGCTTCGAAGCTATAGCCTTGTTGTTTGAGATACGCTAACCATTCTGGTTTTAATATGCCGAATATGAGCGAGTCTTGTATGCCATCTGGGTGTACAAATCGCTCGCGCAGTAAGCCTTCGCGTTGAAAGCCAAGGCGTTCTAAAACTTTATTAGAGCGCTGGTTATTCGGCTCAGTATCGGCCTCAATACGATGCAAGCCAAGCTCTAGAAAGCCATAGCTGATTGCTAAGCTGGCGGCTTCTTGTGCGAAGCCTTTGCCCCAAACATCAGGCATGAGTGCATAGCCAAGGCCTGCGCGCGCGTGTTGTGGGTTTATTTCGTATAGTGTGCACGTGCCAATCATCTGGTCGCTTTCAATATCAGCAATTATCCAGTTAAGCACCTCGCGTTTTTCAAAACCTTCAACAATCGTGTTTGCATAATCAATGGCTTCTTGCTGAACGCTCATTGGCCCGCGACTCCAATAGCGCATTACTTGTGGGTTTGAAAACAATGCGAATAACGCATCAATATCAGTTTCTTGAATGCCTCGCAATCGTATGCAATCGCTTTCAAGTACCGGAAATTCCGATAATGTGGCAAGCTTGTCTTTGATACACTGAGTTGAATTTTGCATTGTCATCATTGTGCCTTAATCTTTGAGTATAAAGTCTTATGAGTAAGAATTTTCGACGCACTAAAATAGTCGCTACCTTAGGCCCAGCAACCGATCAGCCGGGCGTTTTAGCGCAGCTTATTGAAGCTGGGGTGAATGTGGTGCGCTTGAACTTTTCACACGGCACGCCCGAGCAACATGGCGAACGCGTTGCTAAGGTGCGCGAAATTGCTGAGCGTTTAGGTTTTGAAGTGGGTGTGTTGGCAGACTTGCAAGGCCCGAAGATTCGTATTGAGAAATTTGACGGCGACAAAGTTCATCTAGTGACTGGCCAAGAGTTTCGCTTGGTGTGCAGAAAAGATGCGCCACTGGGCGATGTAAACCAAATCGGTGTCAGTTATTTAGGCTTAGTGAACGATGTGCACGTTGGCGATACCTTGTTGCTCGATGATGGCCTGATTTCCTTGCTGGTTACTGCCTTAAACGGCGATACGATTGTGACTGAAGTACTGGCTGGCGGCGCGCTATCGAATCGCAAAGGCTTGAATCGTTTGGGTGGTGGATTGTCATTGGATGCCCTGTCTGAGCAAGATAAAGAACATATCGCCGTGGCTGCCAAGCTTGATGTTGATTTTCTGGCGGTATCGTTTTGCCGAAGTGCTGCCGACATTGAACTAGCGCGTTCCATTGCCAAAAGCCATGGCTCGTTCGCGCATATTGTGGCTAAAATTGAACGCGCTGAAGCGATTGAAAATTTAGTCGAAATCACCGAAGCCAGCGATGTGGTGATGGTAGCGCGTGGCGATTTAGGTGTGGAAATTGGCGATGCCGAATTGCCTGGCTTACAGAAGCTAATCATTCGTACTGCATTGGAATGCAATAAGGTGGTGATTACCGCTACCCAAATGTTGCAATCGATGGTTGATAACCCAATCCCGACCCGTGCCGAAGTGTTGGACGTCGCCAACTCGGTGATAGATGGTACCGATGCAGTGATGTTGTCGGCTGAAACTGCATCTGGCTCGTATCCAGTGAAAGCGGTAGAAGCCATGAACCGTATTTGCTTGGGCGCTGAACGCCAATTCAAGCACGATACCGATTTTGAAAAAGCCCCTCGCGATTTACAACGCGTCGATCAAGCCATCGCCATGTCGGCCATGTTTATTGCCGAGCACATTAACCTGCGCGGCATTATCGCCTTAACGGAGTCGGGCGGCACAGCGCGCTATCTTTCCCGTTTCCGCTCGAATGTGGCTTTGTTTGGTCTTTCTCGTTTCGGGTATGCTCGTCGCCGAATGAGCTTGATGCGAGATGTGTACCCCATCAATTTCGACAGCGAAGGCCAATCCATGCACGTGGCTGCGCGCAAAGCGGTTAAGCAATTATTTGAGCAAGGCTTCCTGGAAATTGGCGACAAGGTGCTTATCACCAGTGGCGACCATATGGAACAACATGGCGCCACCAACACTTTGCGCTTATTAGCGGTAGGCGAGGGCGGCAAAACCGAAGGCTTGGGGGATCTGTAAAAAGAATCTCAATACCGTTTTTAAAGGGCGTGCCTAGGCGCGCCTTAACAAATTCGTTGGATTTCGTTGCGATTAACCCACCTGCACGTCCGGTATATAGCATGAGTATTATTGACAATACATGCGAAACAAAGCATTATTAATCGCATTATTAATAATACTTTGGAGCGCAAAATGTCTGAATTAACTGCCAATGATCTCAAAACCAAGGGCATTGCCGCCATTGAGCAGGCACTGGTTGAACAATCCGAAGCTTATGTTTCGGTGCGTGGACGGCAACGTTTCGTGGTGATGGAAGTGGCGCAATACAATTACCTGCGTGAATGTGAGCTCGAAGCAGCGCTGGCCGAATCTCAGGCCGATATTGCCGCTGGGCGGTTTATCCAGGAATCGCCACTTCAACATGTGGCGCGGGTGAAAACGGCTCGATGAGTTATCAGCTGATTTATACTGCTCAATATAGTAAGCGTGCATCGAAGTTTCTCAAACGCCATCCAGAATTGGAAAAAACGTATGTTAAAACCTTGCAACTACTGGAAATCAATCCGCTTCATCCCTCATTGCGCTTGCATGCGCTAAGCGGAAAGTTGCACGGCTTACATTCGGTATCAATTAATCTTTCATATCGAATCACTTTGCAGTTCCTGATTCAGGATAAACAAATTATCCCGATTCATGTCGGCGACCACGACCTTGTGTATTAAGCTTGCCGAGCAAGCCAAGGCTTCAGGTATAATACCCGCTTCCTTAACCACCCAAGCGGAACGCCAAATGAGCATCGACCAACTCCCCGAAATCGCCCAAGCAATGGTTGCTGCCGGCAAAGGCATTATCGCCATCGACGAATCCAATGCCACCATCAAGAAGCGTTTTGATGGCGTTGGCGTGGAATGTACCGAAGAAAACCGCCGCGCGTACCGCGAAATGCTGTTGACCACCCCAAACTTGAATGAATATATCTCCGGCGCAATTTTGTACGACGAAACCATTCGCCAAAAAACCAAAGACGGCGTGCCATTCACCAAAATCATGCTCGATAACGGCATCTTGCCGGGCATTAAAGTAGATGCAGGCACCACACCGCTGGCCGGTTTCCCGGGCGAAGTAGTCACCCAAGGCTTAGATGGCCTGCGTGAGCGCTTGAATGAATACGCCGCACTCGGCGCTAAGTTTGCCAAATGGCGCGCAGTTATCAACATCAACATTGAAGAAGGCATGCCTTCCGATACCTGCATTGAAGCCAACGTACATGCTTTGGCGCGTTATGCCGCTTTATGCCAAGAAGCAGGCATTGTGCCAATGGTTGAGCCAGAAGTGATTATGGAAGGCGAGCACGACATCGACGATTGTTTCGTGGTTACCGAAAAAGTATTGCGTTCGTTGTTCAATGCGCTTTATGCTCAGAATGTGATGCTGGAAGGCACCATTTTGAAAGCCAGCATGGTGATTTCCGGTAAAGATTGCGACGAACAATCCAGCATTGAAGATGTGGCTGATTACACCGTGCAGTGCCTGAAATCGGCTGTGCCTGCCGCAATGCCGGGCATTGTGTTTTTGTCTGGTGGTCAATCCGATGACGACGCCACAGCGCATTTGAATGAAATGAACAAAACCGAAAACTTGCCTTGGCCGCTAAGCTTTAGTTATGGTCGTGCCATGCAATCTGCCGCCTTAGCTATTTGGGGCAAAGATATTGCGAATAATGTGGCTGAAGCACAAAAAACCGTGTATGCCCGCGCAAAAGCCAATGGTTTAGCCGCAAAAGGCGAGCTGTAAGAATTAAGTCTTAGATAAAGTTAAAACGCCGGTTTGCCGGCGTTTTTTTTGACGCCATATAAACAAAACAACGCGTATCATTATCAGCATATTAGCTTAAGGATTACTCATGCGTTTGTTCACCATTGCCCTGATGTTACTGCTGAGTGCTTGTGGAACTGAGCAAGCTGAGCAAAACAAAGAGGCTGGGCCACCACCAGCAACCGTCACGGTTATTACTGTAAAACCGGATTCTTGGCGCGACATCATCGAAGCGGTTGGTACAGCTAAAGCGCGTGAATCGGTGGTGATCTCCGCCAAGCAGTCCGAACGTGTTGCCAAAGTGCGTTTTGAAAGTGGCCAGCGTGTCATCAAAGGCCAGGTTCTGATTGAGCTCGATAGTGGTACTGTAAAAGCCGAGCTGAACGAAGCCCGTGCCACTCTGGCAGATCTTGAAACACAAGTTACCCGTTTGCAAAGTTTGCAAAGCCGGCAACTCATAGCAAAAAGCCAGATTGATAGCGCTGTTGCCAATCGCAATGCCGCACGTGCCCGAGTGCAAGCAGCCACTGAGCGATTGAATGATCGAATCATTCGAGCGCCATTTTCTGGTGTGCTCGGTCTGCGTCAAGTCAGTGAAGGCCAATATGTTAATGCCGGATTCGCTATGGTCAATCTTGATGATCTTGATCATATGTGGGTCGATTTTCCAGTGCCTGAGAAGATGTTGTCGAAACTGAAAACCGGTATGACATTGAATCTCAACGCTGATGCTTTTCCAGAAATTATCTTCACTGCAAGCGTTGCTAGTATCGATTCGCGCATTGATGTTGCAACACGCGCCATCATGGTGCGGGCCGGCATTGATAACTCCAATGGTTTGGTGCGTCCAGGCATGTTGTTGCGAGTTTCATTGCAACAGGACGCGATAGATGCTTTGGTAGTTCCTGAGTTGGCGCTGCAGCAGGTCGGCAACCGCACCTTCGTGTTTCTGGCTGCCGCAGATGGTACCGCCATCAGCCGTGATATCAGCATCGGCAGCCGGCGCGCCGGCAATGCCACGGTACTGAAAGGTCTTAAGCATGGCGATAAAATAATACTAGATGGCACATCGAAGTTGCGTGATGGCCAGAAAATAAAGATTGTTGCAGCAACCGAGCTGGCCAAAACAACACCATGATACTTTCCGATGTATCGATAAAACGCCCTGTATTCGCTGCCGTAATCAGCCTGATGCTGGTTACAGTCGGGGTGATTGCGTTTACCAAGCTGCCGCTACGTGAATTACCGAATATTGACCCACCGGTAGTGTCAATTGAAGTTGCTTATCCCGGTGCCGCTGCTGGTGTGGTCGAAACTCGTATCACCCAAGTATTAGAAGATGCAGTGGCCGGCATCGAAGGCGTCGATCTGGTCACCAGCTCCTCGCGCAACGGGCGCGCCTCGGTCAATCTGGAATTCACCCTCGAGCGTGACATCGAATCGGCCGCCAACGATGTGCGCGACGCAGTCAGCCGCGTTGCCGACCGTCTGCCGGAAGAGGCCGATCCGCCACAGGTGGCGAAAGTCGAAGCCGATGCCGAGGTCATTATCTGGATCCGTGTGGTGCAGAAAGATGCCGATGCGCTGGCCTTGACCGACTATGCTGACCGGTATTTGGTAGACCGTTTCTCCAGCATTCCGGGCGTAGCACAGGTGCGCCTGTCCGGCGGACAACGTTACGCCATGCGCATCTGGCTGAATGACGAAGCATTGGCGGCACGCTCATTGACCGTGGGGGATGTCGAAAATGCCCTGCGCCGTGAGAATCTCGAGCTGCCAGCCGGCCGGCTGGAATCCAAGGACCGTGATTTCCTGCTGCGCGTCAACCGCAGCTTCGATTCGCCACAGGCGTTCGAAAAGCTGGTTCTTAAAACACTGCCGGATGGCCAGTCTGTGCTGTTGTCGGATGTTGCCCGGGTAGCGCGTGAATCGGCTGAGCGCCGGTCCTGGTTCCGCGGCAACGGCGAGCCGCAGCTGGCTCTGGGTATCATTAAAACATCCACAGCCAACTCGCTGCAGGTCTCGCGAGATGTTCGCGCCGAAATCGACCGCATTAATCCAGGTCTGCCGGAAGGCATGAGCATGGGCATCAATTTCGACACCACGGTGTTCATCGATGCCGCGGTAAAGAAAGTGTACAGCACCCTGTTTGAATCCATTGCTTTGGTGTTTCTGGTGATCTGGCTGTTCCTCGGCAGCGTGCGTGCGTCCTTGATTCCCGCGGTGACCGTGCCGGTCTGCCTGATGGCGGCGTTCATTGCCCTGTGGCTGTTCGGGTATTCCATCAACCTGCTGACCCTGCTGGCCTTGGTGCTGTGTATCGGCCTGGTGGTCGATGACGCGATCGTGGTGCTGGAAAATGCCCAGCGTCGCATTGATGCCGGTGAGCCGCCGATGCTTGGCGCGTTCCGTGGCACACGTCAGGTCGCCTTTGCGGTGATCGCGACCACCGGCGTGTTGGTTGCCGTATTCCTGCCGATGGCCTTCATCGAAGGTACCAATGGCCGATTGTTCCGCGAGCTGGCGGTGACCATGGCCAGCGCCATCGCCATTTCCGCCATTGTCGCACTCACGCTCACGCCGATGATGTGTTCCTTGATCCTGAAACCGCACAAAGCCGGCGCCACCGGATTCGAGGCCAAGCTGAACAGGTTTCTCGAGCAGGTCAGTACGTCGTATACGAATCGGCTCGAAAAATTGCTGAATAAGCGCCGTACTGTGGCTATTGCCATGTTGATTATTCTCGGTGTCAGCGCCGTGCTGTATATGCTGGTGCCGAAGGAACTGGCGCCGGCTGAAGACCGCGGCGTGTTCTTCGTGTCAGTGAATGGCCCCGAAGGCGCCGGATTTGACTATACGGTCAAGCAGATGGAGCAGGTCCAGGCTGAACTGTTGGCACTCAGCGCCAAGGATAAAGCCATCGACCGCATCAATGCCGTGGTCCCGGGCGGATTCGGCGCGAGTGAGGAAATGCACACCGGCCGTGCCACTGTGTTGCTGAAGCCGTGGGCCGATCGCGATATGGATACGTCGGCGGTGGTGGAGGAAACCAGAAAGCTGCTCGCCAAGATTCCCGGCGTACAGGCTCGTCCGCAGCAGCCGACTGGTTTGGTGCGCAGCCGCGGCCAGCCAGTGCAGCTGGTTCTGCAGGGTTCCGATTTCAATGAGCTGGTGCAATGGCGCGACCGCCTGCTGAAGCGCATGGAAGAGAACCCGAGCTTAACTGGAGTGGACTCCGACTTCAAAGAAACCCGGCCGCAGCTGCGTCTGGATATCAATCGCGAACGCGCCGCCGCGTTGGGTGTGTCCAACCAGGAAATCGGCCGTACGCTGGAAAGTCTGCTCGGCTCACGCCGGGTTGGTACCTACACCGAGAGCGGTGAGGAATATGATGTGATCGTGCAGGCCGCGGCTTTGGAGCGGCAAACACCCGATGATCTGTTGGCGATCCATGTCCGTTCCGGAAGTGGCGCCCTGGTCCCTTTGGCATCGGTCATCGATATCCGCGAGCTGGCCGAGCCGGGTAGCTTCAACCGCTTTAACCGATTGCGTGCCATCACCGTGTCGGCCGGCTTGAAACCCGAAGCCAATCTGGGTGAAGCCTTGGACTGGCTGAAGAAAACCGCGAAAGAGGAACTGCCGGGTACCGTGCAGTTCGACTTCAAGGGCGAATCCCGCGAGTACCTGCAGGCCGGACAGGCGATCCTGTTTACCTTCTTGCTGGCCCTGTTGGTGGTGTATTTGGTTCTGGCCGCACAATTTGAAAGCCTTATCCATCCTCTGGTGATTCTGCTGACTGTGCCGATGGCCGTGTTCGGCGCCTTGCTCGGGCTGTGGATCATGGGTGGTAGTCTGAATCTATTTAGCCAGGTAGGCATCATCATGCTGATCGGTCTAGCCGCCAAAAACGGCATCCTGATTGTGGAATTCGCCAACCAGCGCCGCGATGCCGGATTGAGTGTGCAGCAGGCCATCCTCGAGGCATCGGGCACGCGTCTGCGTCCGATCCTGATGACTTCCATTGCCACCGCTGCCGGTGCGCTGCCCTTGATGCTGGGTACCGGCCCGGGCTCCGGGTCACGTCAGGCCATTGGTGTGGTAGTGGTGTTCGGCGTGTTGGCGGCAACCTTCCTGACCCTGTTCATCGTGCCGGTGATGTACCGCTGGCTGGCGCCGTACACGCAGTCCCCTGAGCAGCGCGGCCGTGAGCTTGAAGCCGAAAGCGCGCGCGTGCCGGATGCGGAAGGTACGTTGCACTGAGTTTTTTTACTGCTGGCTGAATTATTTTTTCGGTGTCGGTGTTACTTGCGCTCGTACGAAGCCGCGCGCGCAAGATTTTTACAGGCCAGCGCGCTGAGCCACGGATATTTTTTTGCGATTCCGACCTCGATATGCAAAACGCATTCGGCCATTTCTGTGGAGCGCCAATATTTATCATTGAACGCTTCGACCCAGACCGCGCGTGCTAAATTCTTCTCGAATGGTCCTAATTCAGGATGCGTCAGAACGGTTTCCAGGAATTTCCAAGGATACGTCCAGTCAGTGAACGACTGGATGGCTTGATTAATATTAGTTGTGTCGGTCATGCCGCTACGTTAGCAGTTTTACGCAAAGAATTCCGATAATTTAGCACGGCATCCAGTGCATTTTGCAGCGCTTCGCATAAATCATCACCGTCTTCAATGCCAACCGACAACCGAACTAAGCCATCGCTAAGGCCTGCGCGTTGGCGTGCTTCGGCATCCATGGCGGCGTGGGTCATGCTGGCAGGGTGCGCAACTAAGCTTTCCACGCCACCTAAAGATTCGGCTAAGGAAAAATATTGTAGATTTGCCAAAAATGCCTTCACTTCGTCGGTATCGTTGAGTTCAAAGCTGAGCATGGCACCAAAATCACTTTGTTGTTTCACTGCAATGGCATGGCCAGGGTGGTCTTTCAAGCCGGGGTAATAGATTTTTTGCACGGCAGTATGTGCGCCTAATACCTGCACTATGGCTTTGGTATTCACTAAATGCAAAGCGAGCCGCGCTTTAAGGGTGCGCAAACCACGCAAGGTTAAATACGAATCAAATGGCGAACCGGTTAAACCTAAACAGTTCGCCCAATATTTAAGCCGATCATACAACTCAGCAGTTTTCGCAATCACCGCACCACCCACCACATCGCTATGGCCATTAATGTATTTGGTAGTCGAATGAATCACGATGTCGGCACCTAAATTCAAAGGCTGTTGCAGAGCAGGGGATAAGAAGGTGTTATCCACTACAACAATGGCGCCGATGGAATGTGCAAGCTCAGCAATTTTTTCAATATCAGTAATGCGCAGCAAAGGATTGCTCGGTGTTTCAATCCAAATCAGTTTCGGTTTCTGGCTCAGGATTTTTTCAATGAAAGAATGCTCTAGTTGATTATGGAATTCGGCATTTACAACTTGTCGCAGTTGCAATTGGCTAAGCAAGCGGTAAGTGCCGCCATAGCAATCGTGCGGTGCAAAAACTAAGTCATTAGGGTTCAGCAATTGCAACACTAAGGTCACTGCGGCCATGCCGGTGGCGGTGATTACAGCGCCATGGCCTTGCTCCAAATCGGCCAAAGCTTCTGCCAGCAAATCGCGGGTTGGATTGCCGGAACGCGTGTAATCGTATTTGCCTGGCTTGCCGAATTCTTCAAAGGCAAAATTTGAACTTAAATATATTGGTGGAATCACCGCATTATGCTGTGTATCGGATTCAATACCGGAGCGGACGATTTTTGTTGATTGCTGTGCAGTATTCATTGCTATTCCTTATGCGGCTAATGCAGAAATGCCGGCGCGCCGAGATAACGATTCGGCGGCGGCAACAACGTCGGTAAATACACCAGCACTAGTTACGTGAATGCCAGCGCCTGGGCCGCTGATGATGAGCGGGGTGTCGTTGTAAATGGTTGATTGATAAATCAAGGCGTTCTCGGTGCCGCGTAATCGAAAGAACGGCGAGAGTGCATTCACTTCTTGAAGTGCAACAGTTACCTGCGAATCAATAAAACTGGCGACATAACACAAGCGGTTGCCAGTAAGCTTGGCAGTAGCCACTTTTTCTTGCCAATACTGATTAGTGTTTTTTGGCAGCACGCCTTGTGCATCGCCAGCTTGCAGTGGTATTAGGTGAATTTGTGCGCGTTCTATATCCACGCCGCAAGTGCGTAGTAGGATTAAAATCTTGCGCGCCACATCTTCGCCAGATAAATCCTGCAATGGGTCTGGTTCAGCATAGCCTTTAGCAACCGCTTCTTGTATTGCTTGGCTAAACGGAATATTGTCTTGAATGCGGTCTAAAACATAGGCGATAGTGCCAGACAACACCGCCTCTATACGAATCGGTTTATCGCCCGCGCGGCGTAAATCTAATAATGGCCGAATGATTGGCAAGGCAGCTGCCACGGTGGTTTCGTATAAATATGGCGTTGATTGTTTATTTGCTAACTGTTTAAGATTTTCAAAGCGTTCAAAGCCGGCTGAATTGGCTAATTTGTTTGGTGTAACAATGGCAATGCCTTGCGCTAAAAAGTGTTCGTATAATGCGGCAATATCTGGGCTTGCCGATGCATCAACAACCACTAATTTATCGAAGCATTGGCCGCTGAGTTCTTTCAGTAGGCACTGTGCGGAATGATTTTGTGCAGGTTGCTCGGATAAACGCTGTAGTAAGTTTTCAACATCGCCTTCATTGCGTTTGCACCACAGAATACGCGTTGAATTGCATACTGCGACAATGCGCAGCAGTGTACCGTTTTCTGCATGCAAATTCTTTGCTTCAGAGAGTAACAGCTGCAAGGTTTTACGGCCGACATTGCCGCTGGCGCCAATGATAGCCACTGCTGTTTCTTGGTGTAGTGGCTGCAATGCGCTATGCGCCAAGCGTGTGAAGCGCTCTAAGTCTTCGCGCTTGATTGAGAACGCTAAACTTTTGTATTTTGCGAAATGGCTGGCTTGCAAAACCTCAATATCGGATTTTTCAGCCAATTGCAATAAGGTTTTCTGACAGGCTTTGGCGTCTAAATGATCAGCTAGAAATACCGAGGTAACACTGGCTTGTGGTGCATTATTCTGCCAGCGTTGTAAATGTTTTGGTAAGTCGGGTGTTTTGCTTAAGGCGCGGTTTTCAACGGGTGACCAGGTGGCAATAAAACTTTGTGCACGTTGTTCAATGTGTTCTGAAACTAATGTGCTACCAGCATGGCCAATATCGCTTAAGCGCAAAGCAATTGCCGTACCAACTAATGGCTCAATGGTGCGCGGATGCAGCACCCCGGAGCCGGATTGTGCTAACTGCAAAGCATCACTGAAAGACAGCTTAGCGATGGTGTTAGCACCAGGTACATAATCGGGGTCAGCGCTGAGAATGCCGGCAGTATCGCCAAATAATTCAACACTTTCGCTGCTAGTGTATTTAGCCACAATAGCCGCGCTGTAATCGGAGGCATTGCGGCCTAATAATGTGGTTTGCGCTTTTTTATTGCTCGCGCTAAAGCCGGTGATTAGGGTTATTTTTAAGCGTGGGTATTCTTTATGCAATGCTGAAAAACACTGCTGTGTGGCCTTATCATCAAGCCGTGCATGCAATATTGCGCCTGTGGTTTTAATCAGACTTTCAGAGCAAAGCCAATTACAGTTTTTACCTTTCTGTTTTAAGGCTTGTGAAATTAATGCCGCTGTGAGTTTTTCGCCAAGCGCGAGAATGCTAGCGATATCAGCATCAGTTTGCACTGGTTTTTGAAGTCGTTTTTGTACAGCCTCAATATAGATAGCCACTTCTTGACTCCAAGCGCGCGCATGGGCAATATTCAGAATGGTATTTGCGAGTTGCTGATGTTCAGCAATTAATTTCAATAGTTTTTGATTAGCAATTGCCACTGAGGCTTTAGTAGCTTTACAAATATCAATTAAGCGTTCGGTACTACCTTTAATAGCCGAAACCACCACATAACAATTATTGTTTTCCGATTTGCTAAGTATGATCTGACACACGCGATGAATATTATCAGCTGTATTGAGCGTGCTTCCGCCGAATTTTAAGGTAATTGTTCGCATCGTTTTCTCAATGGGTTGCTTGTAAGAATGGGCTTAAGATACTGGCCATGGCATGGCTTTCAATCAGAAAGCCATCGTGGCCGTAGCGCGTATTAATCAGTTGGTGTGTGGCATTCGGTATGTGTTCAGCCAACAGCGCTTGTTCGGTATATGTATACAGTTGGTCATGTTCAAGACTTATGATGAGTGTGGGTTGTTGGATGCTTTGCAATGCTGATACCACGCCACCTCGGTTTTTGCCGATGTCGTGGCTATTCATGCATTCACTTAAGCGGATGTAGCAATTCGCATCGAAGCGCTCGGTAAATTTTTGGCCTTGGTGTACTAAATAATCTTGGATGGCATAGGCTTGCTGCGTGCCAGGCTCACGTTGGAAACGTTCACTGAACTCGCGATCACTTCGATACGTAATAAACGCCATTTGGCGCGCTAACGCCAAACCACTTTCAGGGGCTTGATGTTCTGTGTAATAGCCATTATTGAAGTTTGGATCTAAACGAATTGCGGCGCGTTGGCAACTGCTGTGTGCTATCGCTTGCGCTGAATGTTGAGCGGTGGTGGCAATTAAAATGAGCGATGAAACCAGTTCTGGTTCAAGCAATGCCCACTCTAAGGCAATCATCCCACCCAGCGATGGGCCGATAATGGCGCGTAATTTGTTGATGCCAAGATGTTTAATAAAAGCGGCTTGCGCGCGAACTTGATCACGAATTGAAAGCTGCGGGAAATTTTGTTTCCATAATTCCTTGCTATTTGGCTGGATGCTTGCAGGGCCACTGCTGCCATAACAACTGCCAAGCAAGTTAATGCAGATCACGAAATCGTGCTCAGGGTTCAGGGGTTTGTTTACGCCGAGTAAGTCCGGCCACCAGCTTTCTAGATTTGCCGAGCCAGATAGTGCGTGCACTACTAAAATTGCGTTGTCGCCGTTTTTGTTGAGCTTGCCCCAGGATTGGTATGCTAACTGAAAAGGCAATTCAATCCCGCTAGCTTCCAATTTTAACGGCTTATGGCTAGTCCATACCTGGTAGCCAGACTCAGTATCTGCCTGGTATTTAACATTATTTAATGGTAAATCAATAGGTTGCATTATAAGCCGTATAGACGTCTAAACGTATGTACGTCTAATACTACAGACATCCAGATGTCTGCGCAACACTTTGTTACAATAGACGTTCTTAAGTTTGCCTATTTGCCGTTTTATCTGCCTTTCGCTGGTGAGAAATATCCATGACCCAAGATGAGTTCATTGTTCCTTATATTGAGCGTGGCAAGAAACGCCAGCAAGTCAAAAAAATCACCGTGTCGATTCCAGTGCATGTGTTAGAGTTGCTGACCAATGAGCGTACTCGCCGGCAGATTAAAAGCCTTCGCCACGCCACCAATTCAGAATTATTGTGTGAAGCATTTTTACATGCTTATACCGGCCAGCCTTTACCCACCGATGATGAACTGGCCAGAGCGGCCGAATAACACAGGACATGTGGCATGACTGACTCCAAAGATAAAAACTCCCTATATCGCGGCCCCAGCCCTGATCGCAAAGAGTCGCGTGGCGCCCGACCTCCGCGCCGTGATGAACAGCGGCCAGTTCGCTCCGCACATTTTGAGCACAACGAAGCTAATCCTGTGCGCCGAAATGATGAACGGCCAAGAGCATCACGACCATTCGAGCGCAGTGAAGCTAGTGCTCCTCGTCCGCGCTTTGAGCGCGAAGAAAGCCGCATAACTCGCCCAAAAACGGATCGCGCTGAGTATTCGCCGCGCCAAGATTTCACAGAAGCCGATGCAGAGCAACGCCCGGCTAAAATTAAAGAATTCCGCATTTACGGATTAAATGCCTGTTTGGCAGCATTTAAAAAACGCCCAGACAGCATCCGCAAATTATGGTTGTTGGAATCGCGTATTCCGAAACTGACTGAGTTGCTGGCGTTCTGTGTGAAAAACAAAATTGGCTACAACGTGGTCGAAAATGAAGACTTAGAAAAACTAACTTCCAGCGCGCACCACGAGGGTTTGTGTTTAGCTTTACTTCCTCAGCAAGAACAGCATTTATCTAGCTGGTTGATGGATGTGCCAGCAGGCCCTTGCTTAATGATTTGGCTGGATGGCGTGGGCAACCCACATAATCTGGGCGCCATCATGCGTTCAGCGGCGCATTTTGGCGTGAATGCTATTTTATTGCCGAAACAATCCAGCTTGGCGAATTCTGGTGCAGCCGCGCGTGTTGCTGAAGGAGCGGCAGAATATGTGCCTTTGGTACGTTTGAGCCGCAATGAAAATTCGATTGAACAATTGCAGGCCGCTGGTTTCGAGCTGATAACCACTGTGGTGCGTGGCGGTAGCAATGTCTATAAAACCGAATTACCCAAACGCTGTGTGTTGGTGATGGGTGCCGAGCAGGCAGGTGTTGAGGCTGAGTTGTTAGCGGCAAGCAAACTGCGGGTAGAAATCCCAGGAACAGGCAATGTCGATAGCCTGAATGTGTCGGCGGCAACGGCGGTCTTGTTGGCGGAGTGGCAAAGACAAGTTGGCACAAGCTAATCACGCGTTTTTTAAGGCATTGTAGACTTTGTAGCCTCTGCACTTTCACACGCTAAGTACCTCATCTGTTAGGATAAGCTTGTAAGTGTTCGGTTAGGTTTTGATGCCGAATTTCGTCGTTTTATGGGGATAAGATGGGGCGTGTTCGGCTCGCAATCGTTTTGATATTTGCATGCATTTGCGTGCCGAATTTGCATGCCAGCCATTCAACCAAAACCATTGATATTGATGCACTCAGTAGCCCACGCATGGATATATTTGATGTCGGTGATGGCTTGCCCAATTTAACCTTAGTCTCTATTAGCGCCACCGAGGACGGCCATATTTGGGCGGGCACTATGCGTGGTTTAGCGCGTTATAACGGCCTGCGTTTTGTACCGGTTGAATTGCCCGATGCAGGAAGTTCACCTCGCATGATTAGCGCCGTGTTGGCCATAAATAACCAGCAAGTATGGGTAGCACCCGCCAACGATGGCGTTTATTTGTGGAATGGCCATGCTTGGCGGCATTTTCATGCCGGGAAGGAATTCCCAGGCTTTGATGTTCGTCGTTTTCGGGCATTCAAAACACGCGATGGCATGCGTATATTTGCAACCACCAATGAAGGCATGGTTGCTGTTTGGGATGGCAAGCGATGGACTGAGCTTGTCTTGAATTACCGCTTGCGTGGTACCGAAATATTTGATGTTTTATTGCAACAGGGGCAAAACGCACAACAAGATGTATATTGGATAGCCACCTATAATGTCGGCTTGCTGCGTTGCCAATCAAAAATGCCATGTGAACAAGTGAAGGTGCCGGGTGAGGCGCGGTTCTTTGAAATCAGTAGCCTGCGCAGCATGCAAGAACATGATGGCACAAGCAGTATTTGGGCTGGAAGCTATGGCGGTGGGGTAGCGCGTTTAAAGAACAATCACTGGCAGCGCTTTACAGCCAACGATAGCCAGATCAACAGCGATTATGTACATGATTTAGCCGTAGTGCAGCCTACTAATGCAGAGCCTGAGCTGTGGGTTGGCACGCGTAATGGCTTGTCGCGCTATAAAGATGGAAAATGGCAAGCTTACAATAATAATCAATTAAAGATGAGTCGTGTACGCGGATTATCGGTCAGTTTAAATAGTCAAGGGCATTCACAATTATGGGCCGCTACCGATAACGGCGCCGCACGTTTGCATTTGCAGAGTGCATGGCGAACCGTTAGCAGGCTCAGCGAAAACGGCAACGGTATTTTTACAACGCTATTTGAAGAAGGCGAAGATGGCACACAGCGGCTTTGGTTAGGTAGCGATGGCGACGGCTTATGGCGCTTTGAAAACACCGCATGGACGCAATTCAATATGCCGAAGGAGCTGGCGTCGAATAGAGTTAGAAGCATCATACGAAGGCCTTCCGGTGTATTGTGGGTAGGGCTTTGGAATGGCCATATTGCCGAGCAAGTGGGTGGCGTTTTTCGAGCGATTCAAACACCATGGCCTAAGGGCGAACAGCAAGCAGTTACCAGCTTTCTAAATGATGGCAAAAATGGCATATGGGTAGCCTTGCGTAGAAATGGTGTGGCGCATTTTGATGGCCAAAAATGGCGTTGGTTTGATTCAAAACATACCGGCGCTCCCGAATTTGTTTTGGGCTTGAGCAGAACTGGCAGCGATGCGGATCCAATCATTTGGGCGAGCAGCAAAGAAAGTGGCTTAGGTCGTTTTTATAAAGGGCAATGGCAACGTTTCAACACATGGAACAGCGAGGTGCCTGACGATAATCTTTTGACTGTGCATGCCTATACCGATGAATTAAAACGCACTGTGCTTTGGCTTGGTAGTCAGTCAAAAGGTTTGATTCGTTTGGATGTTACAAACAGTAATAATCCGCGCTTGATTACATCGCCCGCGTTGCCAAAGCCACCGCATCCATTTGTGTATGGCGGAGTACAGAACAGCAAGGGTGATATGGTGCTTTGCACCGATTACGGTGCGGCATTTTGGAAAAAAATGAGTGACAACACTTTCCGCGCTATAGATTACCATCGTGTTGACGGTTTGCCGCACGATGAATGCAATGCCGGTGCGCTCAGTTTCGACCGTTTTGATCGTGCATGGATTGGTACGATTGGTGGCGCTGCCGTACTCACCACCAATAAAGCACTATTGGGCAATGCGCAGTTGCATTTGGAGCGCGTACGTATCAATTACCAAGATCAAGATATCGTTGCTCGTAAAAAGCCGTTCGTTACACCAAGTACCAACGCTCGGATTGATCTTGAGTTTGCGCTTCTAACCGGTGAACGCGAATCGGAATCGCTTTTTCGTACTCAAATTATTGGGCTTGAAGACAACCCAGGTCCTTGGCTGCAAAGTAATCAACGCAGTTTTAGTAGCTTACCCTCCGGTGATTATGTTCTGAAAATAGAAGCGCAAGATTTTGCGGGCACCAAAGCAAAGCCTTTAGAAATCAGGATAAGCATCCCTACGCCGTGGTGGCGATCTTGGTGGGCCATTGCTTTGTCGATACTTTTAGTGACTGGTACGCTTGTATTTATCGTGAAATGGCGAGAGCGCCGCTTGCGCACGCGTGAATCACAGTTGTTGAATTTGGTCGATAAACGCACAGGCCAGCTGGAGCGACGCGGTAAAGAACTGCATCGCATGAATGAAGAATTGATGCGCTTGTCTTATCGGGATACTTTGACAGGCGTGGCTAACCGCCGCAAATTGCTTGAAGAACTAGACAGCTCATGGTGGAAGGCACAGCGTGAAAAGAGCTGCCTAGCGTTTATCTTGCTTGATGTTGACGACTTCAAATCCATTAACGATAATTACGGCCACATTCATGGCGACGAATGCTTGCAGGCAATTGCCAAACAGCTGGAGCTTACACTGAAAGGGGTTTCCTGCACATTAGGCCGTTACGGCGGTGAAGAATTCGGTATTGTATTGCCTGATACAAATATTGAGCAGGCCGCTAAAGTGGCCGAGCTTTGTTGTCATGATATTGAACAGTTGCAGCTCGCACACGAATCAAGCATGTATGGCATCGTTACTTTAAGCCTTGGTGTAGCCAGTATTTGGCCGAAGCTGGCTGAGACCAGCGACGTGTTGATTTCCAAGGCCGATACCGCGTTGTACATAGCTAAAGAAAACGGCAAAAACCGTGTTGAACTTGCGAGCTAAGTCGTTTATAGAGAAATCCGCTGTATGGTATTGGAAGCGGTATTCGACTATCTGTTATTAGCAGGTGTGATGTGCGGAAAGGCGCCATCGCCATACGAACGGATCACTTCTGAAATAACAATATGGTAGCCCTGATACCACGTTGAATAGTTACGCTTTGCTTCAAGATGGCTTGGGTGCGTAGAAAACTCTTTCAATGCAGCCATATCAGACCAATAGTAGGTGGCGTTTTTCAGCGTACCATCCGCCGATTGCCAAGACTCAACTCCCAGATAGCTTGGCATTGCTTCTGCAGCGGCTTGTATGATGTTGTTTAACCGATGAAATTCGGTATCGTATTCACCGGGTTGATAAATAAATGCCGCACAGAACATGTGTGTCCTTAGGCTTTGGTTTGCATTGTCAGAGAAAACTTCACGCAATTATTTTTTCGGTGCGCTATTGAAATCAATATCAGTTTCTGCCGCTAAATACGCCAACACCGCATAGGCCGCAACTTGTTGGTCAAGCGCTTTTGGGTCGATTTTATCGAGTGTGTCATTGGCGGTGTGGTGGTAGTCGAAGTAGTCGGTGCCGTCTTGAGCAAGTTCAACCCACGGCATACCAAGCTCCGCCATAGCCACAATATCAGGGCCTGGGCCGCCACCGTTTTTATCAACGGCAATGCCGAGTGGTTCCAAGACTTTACCAATCTGCTCCAATACAGCCCATGTTGTAGTATCTGCACCGGCTTGCAGCGCATAAATACGCCCCGCACCAAAATCACTCTCGGCGCCGAGTTGATGGTTTGCAACATGTGATTTCATTGCCTCGGCATATGCTTTACCGCCGAGCAAGCCTTGTTCTTCATTGGCATACGCAATCACACGAATAGTGCGCTTCGGGGCTTTCTTGAGATTGCCAATCAGTGCCCCTGCCGCCATGGTAATCGCTACGCCGGCACCGTCATCAATAGCGCCAGTGCCCAAATCCCAAGAGTCCAAATGCCCGCCAATCACCACCACTTCATTACCCTTGCTACGCCCAGTAATTTCACCAATCACGTTGTATTCGGTTTTTGTGCCATTGAAACCGGCATCAATATTCAATTCAAGGATTACTGGTTTGCCGCGTTTAAGCATATTGGCCAGTAGTTCGGCATCAGGAACCGACAATGCGGCGGCGGGTATCTTAGTAATGCCATCTTCGTAGCGCATCATGCCGGTGTGCGGCAAGCGATCGGAGTCGGTACCTACTGAACGAATAACGATTGCAAGCGCGCCTTTTTTTGCGGCTTCAGAAGCGCCAATGCGCCTGACGTTACTGGTTGGACCATAGCTACTACCATCTTTAGTGCGCAACATTTTCTGGTTCACAAAGGCAATTTTGCCATTTAATGAGCCAACAGGCGCTGCTTTCAATGCATCAAGGCTGGCAAACTCCACAACCTCGGCTAACAGTGCGCCTTGCGTGCTAACGCTTCCACCTAATGCGGTAAGCACTAAGCGTTGCGGATAGGGGCTAATAATTCGGCCACTTTCACTATGCCGCTGCCAAACGGGAAACGTAACCGGCTGCAGCCAAACTTTATCAAAGCCCAAGCTCCTGAATTTTGCTTGCGCCCATTCGGTGGCGCGATCAAAATCTTTGGTACCACCCATCCGTGGGCCAACTTCGGTCGTTAAGGATTCGACAATGTTAAATGCATTTGAACCTTGCATGGCTTGATCACGCAGACTTTCCGCAGTTTTGATTGCATTTGCATTCAAGCCAGTTTCATTGCCAAACGTCGTGGAACTGAAAAATAACACAATAAGTGCTGCAAGGATTCGCATGAATTAGCTCTTAGTTTGATTTAATGCGTCGCGGATTTCAGTGAGTAATTTCACCTCATCGCTTGGGCCTGGCGCTTCAGCGGGGGCTTCTTGGCTGCGGCGAAGGTTATTTATGGCTTTTACCACCATGAAAATTACAAAGGCGATAATTGCAAAATCAATGATGGTTTGAATGAATGTGCCGTAGTTTAGCAACAATGCCGGCACGCTTTCTTTACCTTCTGCGTCTAAAACAGCAGGCCGAAGCACAGCTGAAAGGCTTTTAAAGCTGGAGGTGCCGATTACATAGGAAATGCCCGGCATAATTAAATCGCTGACCAAGGAAGTAACTATTTTGCCAAATGCACCGCCAATCACCACACCAATGGCTAAATCTATAACATTACCGCGCAACGCAAATTCTTTAAATTCTGATATTAAGCTCATAAAACCCCTTGGTGTTAATAAATGGTTGCTGAAAAAGATACCAAGCTTTCAAGTGTAGCAATAAATGTATCTTCTTTCTGTAAAGCAGCCACTCCGGCTGGTGTGCCCATATAAATTAAGTCGCCAGCTTTCAATTGATACAATTTTGATAATTCAACCAGTATTTCCGGCACCGAGAAAATCATCTCGCCAAGTTCAGCTTGTTGGCGTAATTGGCCGTTCACAGTGAGGCTTAGCAAGGTTTTCGCTGAAATGTGCGCGTGTTCTTTCATAATTAAATGGCTGATTGGTGCGGAGGCATCGAAACCTTTGGACGTATCCCAAGGCAGACGTTTTTCCTTAGCCAGTGCTTGCAAGTCGCGTCGGGTTAAATCTAGGCCAACAGCATATGCAAAAATAGCCTGCTCAGCATTTTCCATGCTCAGATTTTCTGGAATGTTTGGCCCCAGTGCCACCACTAACTCCACTTCGTGGTGTAGATCTTTGGTTTGTGTGGGATAGGGAATTTGCTCCGACTGAGTTACTGCATCGGCGGGTTTCATAAAAAAAACCGGAGTGCCTTTGGGCGCTTCAACGCCCATTTCTTTAGCATGCTCGGCAAAATTACGGCCCACACAATAAATGCGGTGCACTGGAAAACGCTCAGTTATATCGCTAATGGCTAATGTTGCTCTAGCAGAAGGAAGAAACACAAACGATTCCATGACACGACTTCCTAAAACGTCAGTGTAACCAGTTTAGTTAAGAAATTCGATATTAACGCGAGATACTTATGTGTGATTTCTTGATGACCGTGTATTCGGCATCGAGCACATCGTTTTGTGGTTTGGCGCGTAATACTTTTTTACCGATTAGTTTCAAGGCAAAGCTGGCAATTAGCATAAACACACCGGCAACGATGGCCAATACGCAAACGCCAAACAGAAAAAACACGCCCAAAACAGCAAACGTCATTTTCAGTAATGGGTTTTTAGGTTTGTTCGGGCGGCTCAGCAATAAACGATGAAATAAGATGCGCATACTTGTGCTATATATTTAAAGTGAAATCAGTATGCAGAGAGTGCGCATGGAAAGTGTAAATAGTTTGTTAATTCCGATAGTCGATATTGAAAATAATCGGCCAACCGCATTTAACACGCTGATTGATAATAAAAACATAGACTTGATTATAGTGAGAGATTCGTCACAGTTTCATGTTTATGTAAACCAGTGCCCGCATCAAGGCCGTCGGCTTGATTATGCGCCTGGTCAATTTTTAAGCAAATCGGGCACAATTATTTGCGCAGCACATGGCGCAACATTTGATATAACAAGCGGCTTGTGTGTGCAAGGGCCATGCCGTGGCGAGTCTTTGATTGCGTTGACTACAGTATTAATTGATGATCAATTAGGTGTTGATTTAACGCCCATTATTGACATTAAAACATCAGGTTGACTGCAATCAATACCACCAGCATATACAGCATAGTAATGGGAAGACCAATACGCCACAGCTCTTTGCTTTGGTAGCCAGCAGGGCCAATAATCATGGAAATGACTGGATTGGCATGGCTGATAAAATTATTCGAAGCGCACATTGCGGCTAGAAACGCATACGCCATTGGCTGGCCGTTGGCGGCTAAAGCAATATTGATAGCCATTGGCACCATCACAACGGTAGCGCCAACATTGCCAATGATCAGTGCCAAGATGGTGGTGAAAAGTGCGACACAGGTTTGTATAATCCAACCCGGCACGCCATCACCTAATCGCTCAATGCTGTGCTGAGCCAACCAGTTGGCCGCGCCAGTGGAATCAATCGCTATGCCTAGCGGTATAAGGCAGGCCATGGTGAAAACTGTCTTCCAACTGATGGCAGTATAGGCCTCATCCATGTTCAGCACGCCACTAATAATCATTGCAATGGCGCCAGCCATTAGGGCAATTGGCAAAGACACCAGTGAGGTCAAAGCCAATAACATGCTGCACGTAAAAATGCCTAAAGCAATACGCAGTTTGTGCGGGCGCTGCTCGGCTTTCGGGTAATCGGTAATCACCACGAAATCGCGATTGTTATTGGCTTGGTTCAAATCGCTCCAGTTTGAGTGGAATACTAAGATGTCGCCGGAGCGAATTTGCAAGTTACGGATGTTTTTGCGGAGAATTTTCTTATCGCGGTTAATGGCCAATAAACTGATGCCAAAACGTTTTCGTAAGCGTAAATCGGCTTGTGCGCGGCCAATAAATTGTGAATTAGTTGGAATCACTGCTTCAGAAATACCTGATTGTGCAGGATTGAATAAATCGCCTAAGGTTCTTAAGCGCTGAGAAAATTTTAATTGTTTGTTGTGTGCATAAGCTTGCACAAGCTCAAATGTGCCCATCACACCAATCACACTGCCAACCCAAATACGCTCATCAGCAGGCGGCGCCATGCGCGATTCATTGCCGGTATGTAGTGCCAAAATTAAGGGTGCACCGATTTCAGCTTCTGCGTCACCAATGCTCATGCCAACCAAACTGCTGTTTGGGGTAATCACTAGTTCATAAACGTCGCCTTCAATGCCGTAAGCGCTGGCAAAATAATGTTCCGGCGTACTGGGGCTTACATTGCTGCCAATAGTCTCATTGAACCAAAGATACTTGCGGAAACGAAAATACAGTAGGCCGCAAACTAACAAGACTAGACCAATTGGCAAGGGTTGAAACATCGGCAATGATTGCAGCATGGCAACACCCGAAGGCATGTTTTGATTGGCCGATTGCATTAAGTCGTTGAGCATCATCAACGGTGAATTACCGATCATGGTTAATTGCCCACCCAAGATTATGGCAACCGCAATGGGAAATAGTAATTGTGCTAAGGTCATTCCGGTTCGGCTCGACATCCGCGCAGCGACCGGCAAAAACAAAGAGGTAACCGCAGGATTCTGCATAAAGCCAGACATGCAACCTGCAACGGCCGAGCTAATCAGTGTTAAACGTTGCTCAGAACCTTTAGATCGCCGGATCAACCATCCGGCAAGCCTGTTCAATGCGCCAGTACGATCTAGGCTGGTACTCAGAATCATTGAAGCCATTACGCTAATCACGGCATTACCCGAGAAGCCTTGAAAAACCTCTTGTTCAGAAATAACGCCAGTAAAGCCAAGCATCACTAATACCGCTAATGATGCCGCATCAGCGCGAATTCGTTCAAACATCAGCATGGCAATCATAAAGCCCGTTAGTGCTAACACGATCATCATGTCTTGCGTTAGGACTAAACTCGGTTGCATACGTTTAGTGGTTTCCTAGCCGAATGTACAATAAATCCCACACGCCATGGCCAAGCTTCTGGCCGCGCGTTTCAAAATGCGTTTGCCTGCGCCATTCTGGCCTGCTTACTGAGCCTCTTGGGCCTTCGGTATTTTGCAAGAGTGGTTCATGGTCACAAACTTCCCACATATGCTCAACGTATTCTTGCCAATCACTTGCTAAGTGCAAAAGGCCGCCGGGCTTGAGTTTACTACACAGCAGTTTGATGAATTCAGTTTGCACAATACGACGTTTGTGGTGACGTTTTTTATGCCACGGATCGGGAAAGTAGATGCGAACCTCGGCAAGCGACACGTCGGCCATTTCATTGCGCAGCACTTCAACGGCATCATGTTGATAAATGCGGACATTGGTTAACGCCGTTTCGGCAATGGTATTTAAGGCACGGCCAACGCCTGGTGCATGCACTTCAATACCAATGAAATTCTTTTGTGGTTCTTGTTCAGCCGCAAACAGTAATTGCTCACCATTGCCAAAGCCAATTTCTACCACTAAATCGGCTGTATTTTGGAAGATACCCGCAAAGTCTTTTATAGCGGCTGAGTAAGCTAGCCCGAATTGCGCCCAGTACTGATCAAACGCACGCTTTTGCGATGGAGTGGAGCGGCCTTGTCGTAAAACAAAGCTACGAACAGTACGTATATAGGTTGTTTCTTTGCTGTCTGTAACGCTAGTCATCAAAAAAATAAGCCGTCAATTGGCGAGGAGGCATTGGCGTAGCGCCTTTTTGCCATGCGTCCAGCTAAGAATGCTTCGCGGCCCGCCTCAACCGCCTTACGCATGGCGCTCGCCATGAGAATAGGATTGTTTGCCGCTGCTATAGCCGTATTCATTAATACCCCATCACAACCCAGCTCCATCGCAATAGTAGCGTCGGAAGCCGTTCCAACGCCAGCATCAACTAAAACAGGGACTTTGGCATTTTCAATAATTTCTAATAAATTCCATTTATTTTGAATACCAAGGCCAGAGCCGATTGGGGCAGCCAATGGCATGATGGCCACACAGCCAATGGCCTCTAACTCTTTAGCAATAATCGGGTCGTCAGAGGTGTATACCATCACATCAAAGCCATCGGCCACTAGGCGTTCGGCTGCAAGCAATGTTTGGGTCACATGCGGGAATAAGGTTTTAGGATCGCCCAATACTTCTAATTTAACCAGTTTATGGCCATCAAGCAGTTCACGTGCCAATTGGCAGGTGCGCACAGCATCGTCTGCGTTGTAGCAACCAGCGGTGTTGGGCAGTAAGGTAAATAAATCCGGTGGCAGAAAGTCCAACAAATTTGGCTCACCTTTATTTTGGCCAAGATTAGTGCGGCGCAAAGCCACAGTCACAATTTCAGCACCCGCGGCATCGGTGGCTTGCCGTGTTTGAGTGAAATCAGCAAATTTTCCGGTGCCGGTTAGTAATCGCGAACGATACGGCTTACCAGCAATAATCAGTGGGTCGTTGTGTGTGGGTATATTCATAGCTGTATTATCGCCTGAAAAGCCCTAGCAAGTAAAAATTTAACCGCCACCCATTGCTTGGATAATTTCAACATGGTCGCCTTGATTCAGTTGATAGCTGGCATGCATGCTTTTCGGCACAATGCATCGATTAACCTCAACAGCAAAGCGCTGCTGCCCAAGGCCAAGAATTTCTGTTAATTCTCGAATCGGCAAATTTTTCTCAAACTGGCGGAGCTCGCCATTAAGATATAATTGAATCGTATCTTCTGTGTTCATTTTTCAGAGTTCATTTTTTTGATGTATAACTGGTAAACATAATGTTAAAGATGGTCATTTTATCGCGTCAACCACAACTGTACGCCAATCAACGATTAATTGCGGCAGCCAAATTACGCGAATGTGCCATTACAGTGCTCGATCCTTTGCAAATTCCAGTGCTGTTATCGGGCATTTCTAATGCTGATGATTCACTTAATTGCACATTTGATGCAATTATTCCACGCTATGGGCCCACATGGCAACGTCAGGGCAATGCGCTATTAAGCCACTGGCAAAACCAAGGCGCAATCAGTTTGAATAATGCGCAGGCCATCGCCTTGGTACGCGACAAGTTTCAATGTTTGACTGCGTTTGAACGCAATGGCGTGCCGTTTCCGAAATCAGCCAGCTGTGAGTCTATAGCAGCAGCCGAAAATTTGCTTGCTAATGAATTCATATTTCCTCTGCTGATTAAACAAAACAGCAGTGCTCAAGGCCGTGGTGTTGAACGGTTCTTTGACAGCGAAACGGCTTTGGCACGTATGGCGCAATTGTTTGCTTTGAATGAACCGTTCCTAGTTCAGGAATTTATTGCCGAAGCAAACGGCGCTGATAGTCGTCTGTTTATTGTCAACGGCCAACTGCTTGCTGCAATGAAACGGTGTGCGGCGCCGGGCGATTTTCGTTCCAATGTGCATCAGGGCGGGCATGCCGAAGCATACCAAGCCAGACCAGAAGAAATTGAATTAGCCTTGAATGCCGTTTCGCTGTTAGGACTTGATGTTGCTGGCGTTGATATTATCCAGTCGGCGCGCGGCCCGCTGCTATTGGAAGTGAACGCTTGCCCGGGTTTTGAGGCTTTGGAGCGGGTTAGTGGTGTTGATATAGCCGGTAAAATGCTGGATTTCCTTATTTCTAAGAAAAAACCCTAAATATTGCCTAGAATAACCAAAACATCAGATTGATTTAACGAAATATTAACGCTTATGCGATTAGCCTTATCCGACCAACTATTCGGTTTGCGCGCCTCGTCAGCAACCAGCCGGTTTTGGTAATCGGAGCTTAACGCCCTGGCCCAACAAGCGCGCAATCGTTTGTTGGGTTTTTTTATACTGCTTTGAAAATTGCAAATAATGGTATGCTTAATTCACTCAATAAATCTATGGTTAGTTCATAAATGAAATTTTATTTTTTTGCAATTGTATTATTAAGTACATCACTATGTTCGTACGCAGCATCGAATGACAAACAGCCTATTCAACTGTCCATTGCTGCAGGCAATTTATCACAGCAACGCTTGGATATTAATCAAAAACTTTCCCTGCCGATTTATGCAGAGCTTAGCCAAGATAATCGTGTTAAATTGAATCAGTTGTTGGATTCTTTGGTAGCAGATCAATTGCTTAGTAGTGAGGCTATTATTGGTCAGGATAAAGTAAACAACATACTCAAGCAGTCTTTTGCCGATAGCAAGCTAATCTGCAAATTAGAAGCGGAGATTGGTTCAAACATGAAAAAGAAAGTATGCCAAACAGCAGCAGCCAAGCGCCGCGCTTATGATAAATCTCAAATTGATGGCGTAAACGTAAAGCAGTAAAATTATCAGGAAAAAACAATGCGCATTTTAGTTATAGAAGACAACCGTGATATCGCTGCAAATCTTGGCGATTATCTGGAAGATCGCGGGCATACGGTTGACTACGCTGCCGATGGTGTGACTGGCCTGCATTTAGCCGTAGTCAATGATTTTGACGCCATTGTGTTGGACTTAAACTTACCTGGCATTGACGGCATTGAAGTGTGTCGAAAGCTACGCATGGACGGCCGTAAGCAGACGCCAGTGCTTATGTTAACAGCAAGGGATTCATTGGAAAGTAAGCTGGCTGGTTTTGAATCCGGTGCCGACGATTATTTAGTTAAGCCATTTGCTTTGCAAGAAGTTGAAGCGCGATTACAAGTATTAGCGCGCAGAACAAAAGCCAATGTTTCACGAATTCTAAATATTGCCGATTTACAATACAATTTAGACACATTAGAAATTCATCGTGCTGGCGAATCTATTCAGCTCAATCCAACAGCATTGAAAATTCTTCAAGCGTTAATGGAATCCTCACCTTCTGTGGTAACTCGTACCGAATTGGAAACCAAGGTGTGGGGCGAGGAATTGCCAGATTCAGACAGTTTGCGCGTGCATATTCATGGCTTGCGTGCGGCCGTTGATAAGCCATTCGCTGTGCACTTGATTCAAACGCGACATGGCATAGGCTACCGAATCGTCGATCCAGATGCAGTACAGGCGTAGACTTCGCACTCGAATTATTTTTTCATTCTTCCTGTTAGGTTTCGGGCTAACTGCGTTATTTGCGATTTCGTCACTGTATTTACGGGCAAAATTAGAAGGTCAACTGATTGAAAGCACCTTGCAGCGCGAGGTTGATAACTTTGTGCAGCAAGTTCGAAATAATCCGCAGGGAACTGCCACATTTTCCATGTTGTCGGCGAAGATATGGAGCACCCGCAACGCCTATAAAATGCCCTTGGCTCTGCAGAGTTTCAAAACCGGCGTATACGATGTTGAGGAAGTTGATAGTAACGGTAAGTTACATCGGTACAAATATGCTATTCGCCGTGATGCCGATTTAGTCAGCTATGTGCGCTATGACGTAACCAGCGCCAGTATTAGTGAGCAGCGCCTAGTATTGTTAGTGGTTATCGCTATTGCCATTTTTTCTTTATTAGCCTGGCTGATCGGAATTTGGGCGTCTTCGCGTGTTATTAGCCCGGTGTTGGAATTAGCACGCAGGCTTCGAGGTATGGTGGGCAAGGAAAATTCGCAAAAATTAGCGCCATTGTTTCCTGATGATGAAGTTGGCCAGCTCGCCTCTGCGCTTGATGATTATTCGGGCCGTATGACCCAAATTGTACGACGCGACCGAGAGTTCAACGCCGATGTTAGCCATGAATTGCGAACTCCGCTGGCAGTGATTCGCGGGGCCACAGAATTGCTTTTAGCGAATCCTGACTTAAATGAAAAAATGCGTCAGCGCTTGTTGCGTATTGAACGCGCGGCGTTGCAATGCACTGATTTAACCACCGCATTGTTAATGTTGTCGCGTAATGAAAGAGGCTTGGGCCAATGTTCAATTCATAAATTGCTTACCCAATTGGCAGAAGCGAACCGCGCACACATTTCCAATAAGCCTATTGAATTATTTGTTGAAGGCGAGACCGATGTGATCATTGAAGCGCCAGAAGCGGTGCTGTCGGTGGCGATTGGCAACTTGTTGGGTAATGCCTGTAAGTACACGGTGGAAGGCGAGATTCGCTGCATTGTTGAGAAAAACCGCATCTTGATTGAAGATACAGGCCCTGGCCTTAGTACCGAAGATGCTGAGCGATTGTTTGAACGGGGTTACCGCGGTTCTAGTGTGGGCAACACAACTGGTGGCGGCATAGGCTTGTCGATTGTGCGCAGGCTTTGCGAGTTGTACGGTTGGCAAGTGAGTATTGCGCCGCGCGAGCAGGGCGGTGCTGTGGCTACCCTACAGTTCTATTCTCTAGTAGCGGATCCACCAGCACTCAAAATGCCGCTGTAAGCGGAAAGTGCTGGAATGTGTTTGGTTGTTTGTATTCGAAAGATATTGCACCACCCGAAGTGCATAGGGTTGTGAACGCCTAGCCTGCTGGGCTGCGTCAAGTTCTCCGCCGTCGTCTAAGTAGGCTTCGCTTTCATGCTCTTGGTCGACTAAAGTCTCTTCGTTTTCGGGCTCTGCTGGATACAGTAATTGAATATCAATGAGTGGGTTTTTGACCAATATCTCTAGGCGATTCATCAGCAGCTCTGCCTGCGCATTAGTAATACCTACCCAATGATATTGTTTGGCGAGTTGATTCACGTCATTCATATTGATGGCAGAACGTATTCCGTATAACAAATCATCAGGGCTACGGTTGCAACTTGGCGGCAAGGTAACATAAGATCGAGTGCCTAAACGATTACTATTATTAGGTATTATTGCAGGTAGTGTTTGCAGTTTTTCCTGTTCGTGTTCTGCGCAAACACCATCAGTAAATACCATTGAACCATCCGCTTTAACACAGCGCCTAACATCTTGCGCATGCGCATATTGCGAACACGTAAGCGCTAACATAAAAAAAACAAAATGCCATTTCATTCATGCACTGTAGCGTACCTTTAGCCTAAACGCGAGAGTACCGCCGTGGTTGGTTTAGCTAAATTTAAGGTATAGAAATGCAATTCTTCAGCACCGCCATCAATGAGTTGTCGACATAAATTGGCAACGCAATCGGCAGCAAATTCACGAATGCTGTCTGTATCATCGCCAAAGGCCAACATGCGCTGCGCCATCCAGCGTGGGATTTCTGCGCCACATAGCTGCGAGAAACGTTTTATCTGCGAAAAATTCGAGATCGGCATGATGCCTGGAATGATGGGTATCATTACACCTTGTTTACGGACATCGTCTACAAAACGGAAATATGCGTCGGCATTATAAAAATATTGTGTGATGGCTGAGCTAGCTCCGAGTTTTGCCTTTTCAACAAAATTACTAATATCCGACAGTGCATCATCAGCTTGCGGGTGAATTTCGGGATAACAGGCTACTGTGATTTCAAAATCATCTGCAAAATTTTCACGTATGAATTGCACTAGATCAGATGCGTAGTGCATATCTCCAGCGCGCGCCATGCCTGATGGAAGATCGCCACGCAGAGCAATAACGCGATTGCAAGCTTGCTGCTTGTATTGACTGAGTAGTGCGTGGATTTCTTCGCGCGTTCCGCCCATGCAACTTAAATGCGGCACGGCACAAAGACCGTGCTGTTGCGCTAGGCTATTCACCGTTTCAGCGGTATAAGACAGTGTTGAGCCGCCTGCGCCAAACGTTACTGAGGCGAATTCAGGTTTGAATTCTTTCAGTTTGCTAACAGTGCGTTCAAGTTGCTGACGCTGTTCATCGGTTTTTGGTGGAAAGAATTCGTAGGATATTTTCATGGCATATTCCGGGCAAAAGAAAGGGCGCATGCGCGCCCTTCCGGGATGACTTAGTAGCGGTAGTGTTCAGGCTTATATGGGCCTTCAACATCAACATTTAAATAGGCAGCTTGTTCTGGAGTTAGCTTAGTTAGAACCACGCCAATTTTTTCCAAATGCAAACGTGCAACTTCTTCGTCGAGCTTTTTCGGCAGGATATACACCTTGTTTTCGTATTTGTCTTTGTTCGCCCACAAATCAATCTGTGCCAGCGTTTGATTCGAGAACGAATTCGACATCACGAAGCTCGGATGGCCGGTAGCACAACCGAGATTTACTAGGCGACCTTCGGCTAACATGTAAATTGCATTGCCGTTGGCGAAGGTGTATTTATCAACTTGTGGCTTGATGTTGAGTTTCACAGCATCGGACGTATTCAAGCGCTCAACCTGGATTTCATTGTCGAAGTGGCCGATGTTACACACGATGGCCTGATCTTTCATGTTTTGCATATGCTCAAGCGTCAACACGTCTTTGTTGCCGGTGGTGGTCACATAGATATCGCCACGGCCAAGGGTTGCTTCAACAGTGTTGACTTCAAAACCTTCCATCGAAGCTTGCAGTGCATTGATTGGATCAATTTCGGTAACCACAACGCGGCAACCATAAGCACGCAAGGAATGCGCCGAACCTTTGCCGACATCGCCGTAGCCGCAGACCACGGCCACTTTACCGGCCAGCATCACGTCCATCGCGCGCTTCAAACCATCGGCCAAACTTTCACGGCAGCCGTATAGATTGTCGAACTTCGATTTGGTAACCGAATCGTTGACGTTGATTGCTGGAATACGCAAGGTGCCTGCTTCAACCATTTGGTATAAACGATGCACGCCAGTGGTGGTTTCTTCAGAAACTCCGCGCCAATCTTTCATGGCCTTGGTCCAGAAGCCCGGACGCTCAGAGGCAGTGCGCTTCAACAAATTTTTGATCACTTGTTCTTCGTGTGAATCGGATTTTGAGTTGACCCAATCCGAACCTTGTTCCATTTCATACCCTTTGTGCAGTAACAAAGTCACGTCGCCGCCGTCATCAACGACGAGCTCAGGGCCTTTGCCGCCTGGGAAGGTCACTGCATCAAGTGTGCAATCCCAATATTCTTCCAAAGTTTCGCCTTTCCATGCAAATACCGGTGTGCCGGTTTTGGCAATCGCTGCGGCAGCGTGGTCTTGCGTCGAGAAAATATTGCAAGAAGCCCAACGCACATCTGCGCCAATGTCTTTCAAGGTTTCAATGAGCACGGCTGTTTGAATGGTCATGTGCAACGAACCGGTTACGCGAACACCTTTCAAAGGTTTCGCCGCGGCGTATTTTTTGCGAATCGACATCAGGCCGGGCATTTCGTGTTCGGCGATATCGAGTTCTTTGCGGCCCCAATCGGCCAAGCTCATGTCAGCAACTTTGTAATCGGGTTTAATTTTAACGACTGCGTTCATTGTGGTGCTCCAGATAGTATTTCGCATGAGCGAAAGGATATCGGGCGCCGTTGAAACGGTTTACCTTCATCGAGCCTGTTCCCTTGCGAATAAATTCACCGGGCTTGCAGCGCCCCTCGATGGGGTTTGTTGCATGGAGATGATAACGTTCCACGCGGGTAGATTTTGTGAAAACCAGACCGGTATAAAAACCGGTCCGGTGGGTATTCGTTTATTTCAGTTTGGCAGCCTTACGCAATTCTTCAGCGCGGTCGGTTTTTTCCCATGTGAAAGCTGTTGCAGTGTGTGATTTACCATTACCATCTTTGTAAGTCACTTCTTTTGGCTTGCGGCCGAAGTGGCCATAGCTCGCGGTATCCTGATAAATCGGATGCAACAAGTCGAGCATTTTGTTTATGCCATATGGACGTAAATCAAAGTTGCCACGAATCAGTTTCTCGATCTGCTCATCAGGGATTTTGCCGGTGCCGAATGTGGTGACTGAAATCGAAGTTGGTTCGGCAACGCCAATTGCGTAACTAATCTGCACTTCGCAACGGTCAGCCAAACCGGCCGCTACCACGTTTTTTGCAACGTAACGCGCAGCATAAGCAGCTGAACGATCGACTTTCGATGGGTCCTTGCCGGAGAATGCACCGCCGCCGTGACGCGCCCAACCGCCGTAGGTGTCAACGATGATTTTACGGCCAGTGAGGCCGCAATCGCCCACTGGACCACCGATAATGAACTTACCGGTTGGGTTAATGTGGAATTTGGTGCCTTTGTGTAGCAATTTAGCAGGCAATACAGGCTTAAGTATTTCTTCGCGAATTGCCTCAATCAGGTCTTTCTGCTTTACATCTGGATCATGCTGGGTGGAAAGCACCACCGCATCAATCGCAACCACTTTATCGCCTTCATAACGCAAGGTAACTTGTGATTTCGCATCTGGGCGTAGCCAAGGCAGTGGCGAGTTCTTTTTCTTGCGCACTTTGGCCTGCTGTTCAACCAAGCGATGTGAAAGGTGAATTGCGGCTGGCATAAAGCTTTCGGTTTCATTGGTGGCAAAGCCAAACATTAAGCCTTGGTCGCCAGCGCCTTGCTCTTCTGGCTTCTTGCGGTCAACGCCTTGGTTGATATCGGGCGATTGCTTGCCGATCAGATTGATTACGCCACAGGTTGCGCCATCGAAGCCAACGTCGCTTGAGTTGTAGCCAATATCCAGAATCACTTTGCGGGTAATCGCTTCTAAATCGACCCACGCAGAGGTGGTGATTTCACCAGCCACAATCGCAACGCCAGTCTTAACCATGGTTTCGCAGGCCACGCGCGCAGCTTTATCCTGCGCAAGAATGGCGTCTAATACGGCATCAGAAATCTGGTCAGCGATTTTGTCTGGGTGGCCTTCAGAAACCGACTCAGAGGTAAATAAGAAGTTGCTCATCGAGGTATATATCCTTTAATCGAGATAGAAAGATAAATCAATTTGGTGTGCACATAATACAACCAAATGCCCGGCAATGCATTAAGTTTGTGTGAGTAGCAGTTTAGCCAGCATTTAACTTAGCCGAAAATGTTAACTGCGTTTTTCACTTGTTGAATACACGACATTGTTCTATGATGTCAGTAATTTCAACAATTACTGAAACTTCAGAATGAACCTAAGTCCACTGACACAGAGTTTTGTCCTGCATTTTGGCGAAATGGGCAGCCGCTGGGGTATTAACCGCACGGTTGGACAAATTTACGCGTTGATATTTGTCGCTAACAGGCCGCTAAATGCCGATGAAATCACCGAAAAACTCGGCATCTCGCGCTCAAATGTAAGTATGAGCCTAAAAGAGCTGTTTGCTTGGCGACTGGTTCGGCTGGAACACTTGCCCAATGACCGCCGCGACTTTTTTAGTGCACCGGGCGATATTTGGGACATTTTTACTACCCTGGCGGAAGAACGCCAACGACGGGAAGTCGAGCCCACGCTCTCGATGCTGCGCGGCGCTTTGCTACAAACACCCGAATCGACTGAAGAACAACACGCACAAGCGCGTATGCGGGAAATGTACGAGTTGATGGAATTAATGACGACCTGGTTTGCCGAAGTGCGAAAACTATCACCAAAAACACTCGTAAATCTGATGGAGCTCGGCGGTAAGGTTAATAAGCTGTTGGAATTCAAGGACAAGATAAAAGTCGTTGTTGGTGGGAAATCCGAATAATCGAAAAACACGATAATCAATAAATTAATCAGCGGCGCACAAGGGTGGGCCGTGTAGGAGAAAAAAGATGGAAGCGCTCGACCTTGCAAGAATCCAATTCGCTGCCAATATTTCATTTCATATTTTATTCCCAACCATCACCATTGCACTTGGCTGGTTTTTACTGTTTTTCAAACTGCGTTTTCTAAAAACAAAAGATGAAAAATGGATGCAGGCCTATGCCTTCTGGGTGAAGGTTTTCGCACTCACTTTCGCCATGGGCGTGGTAAGCGGAATCACCATGAGCTTCCAGTTCGGCACCAACTGGCCGGGCTTTATGCAAACTGTCGGTAATATTGCCGGACCATTACTCGCATACGAAGTGCTGACCGCTTTCTTTCTCGAAGCCACGTTTCTAGGCATCATGCTTTTCGGGCGCCAGCGGGTATCGGAAAGAATGCATACCCTCGCAACATTTCTAGTTGCGTTCGGCACCACCATGTCGGCGGTTTGGATAATAGTCTTGAACTCATGGATGCACACGCCGGTCGGCTTTGAAATGATCAACGGGCAGGCACATGCAACCGATTGGTTGGCGATTATTTTCAACCCTTCGTTTCCGTATCGCTTCATACATATGTTGATCGCCTCCGGCTTGACCGCAAGCTTTCTGATTGCCGGCTTATCGGCATATCAATATTTACGTGGCGAACGTGGTGCAGCGGTGCTGGCAGCCATGCGTAGCGGTATTTTTGTGGCGGCCACATTAATTCCGATCCAGATTTTTGTCGGTGATATGCATGGCTTGAATACACTTGAACATCAGCCTGCAAAAGTGGCGGCGATGGAAGGCGTTTGGGAAACCGAACGTGGCGCGCCAGCTTTAATTTTTGCCTTGCCCAACGAAGAAGAAAGACGCAATGACTACGCCATCGGAATTCCAAAATTAGCCAGCTTTATTCTGACCCACGACATGAATGGCGAAATTAAAGGTCTGAATGAATTTGAAGGAAAACACCCGCCGGTTGCACCGGTATTTTGGGGCTTCCGTGTCATGGTCGGCACCGGCATGTTGATGCTGGCAATATCATGGTTATGCTCTTGGCAATTACGTAAGCAAGGCATGCCAAAACCCTGGCTCGCCCGCATTTTGGTCGCCATGAGTTTTTCCGGCTGGGTGGCTACTTTAGCCGGCTGGTATGTCACTGAAATCGGTCGTCAACCCTACCTTGTTTACGGTGTGTTATTGACTAAAGATGCCGCCTCGGCAACGGCTGCGCCAATGATTGGTTTATCGCTTGGTATGTATCTCATGCTGTACGCGGTACTGATTATTTCCTACATCAGCGTACTATTTTACATGGCGCGTAATGCCAATAAAAAATTCACTCCCATTGCCATTGAGGAGTCACAGATATGAATGATCTATTGCCGCTGATTTTTCTCGGCTTGATGGCTTTTGCGATGCTGATTTACGTGGTGCTGGACGGCTACGATCTTGGCGTTGGCATTTTATTGCGGCGTGCGGAAGACAGCGAAAAAGACCGCATGATTTCATCCATTGGGCCGTTCTGGGACGCCAATGAAACCTGGCTGGTATTGGGTGTCGGCATTTTATTGGTGGCGTTTCCGGTTGCGCATGGAATTATTCTGGGTGGGCTTTATTTACCGGTCACCTTTATGCTGATTGGTCTGATTTTGCGCGGCGTTGCTTTCGATTTCCGGGTCAAGGCACACGCCAATCACAAACATCTTTGGAACAAGGCATTCTATGGTGGTTCCTTGCTTGCGGCATTTTCACAAGGCTTTATGCTCGGCATTTATATTTTGGGATTTGAATACACGCTCAGCCATACCATTTTCGCGATCTTTATTGGCCTGAGTTTAGTTGCGGGTTATGCGCTGCTCGGTGCCTGCTGGTTGTTACTGAAAACCGAAGGAAAATTATTTCGCCGTGCCGTGCGTTGGGCCTACGGCAGTTTATGGCTGACGGGCCTCGGCATTGCCGCCGTCTCGATTGCAACACCGCTGGTGAGCACACGTATTTTCGAGAAATGGTTCGCGTTGCCGGAAATGTTATGGCTGCTGCCAATCCCCGCATTAACCGCTCTGTGTTTTTTCGTCTGCGAACGTCAGTTGAAAAAACTTTCGACCGGCTTGCACCAAAAAATATGGCTACCGTTTGCCTGTGCCATTAGCCTATTCGTGCTGGCTTTCATCGGCTTGGGCTATAGCCTGTTCCCATATCTGGTGGTCGATAAGCTGCGCTATGAGCAAGCCGCTTCAGCGCCCGAATCCTTATTCATTATGTTTATTGGCGTTGCTATTACGCTGCCTGCCATTTTGTTCTACACCGCGTATTCGTATCGTGTGTTCTGGGGTAAGGCAACCGATCTTAGCTACGATTAATCGTTGAGGTACTTAAAATTGCGTTCAATATCAGACGTATTTTTATCACCTAATTGAAGCAAAATAATCCTCAGTAATTGCCACTTGCTCTTGCGCGGTTTCGGCTTTATTAACGCGTGCGCGAAATTCAACGGCATTTTCTTGCGCTGCGCTATACCAACCCAAATGCTTGCGAGCAATGCGCACACCTTGTAATTCGCCATAGAATTCATGCAGCTGATGCAAATGCGTAATTAAGGTTTCAGCAATAAAAGCTGTTGGCGGTTCCGGTAATAATTCACCGGTTTGCAAGTAATGCTGAATATGCCGGAAAATCCACGGCCGGCCTTGCGCCGCGCGGCCAATCATCAGCGCGTCGGCTTTGGTGTACTCCAGTACGAATTTAGCTTTAACCGGATCACTAATGTCGCCATTGGCGACCACCGGTATTTTCAGTGCTTGCTTCACCGCGGCTATGGTGTCGTATTCGGCAAGGCCTGTATAAAAATCCTGGCGCGTGCGGCCGTGCACAGCCAAGGATTGAATGCCGCAATCTTCAGCAATGCGTGCAATCGCGATAGCATTGCGTGAATCCGGGCACCAGCCAGTACGAATCTTTAAAGTCACAGGTACATTCACTGCGTTGACGGTAGCCGTTAAAATTTGTGCAACTAAGTTTTCATCGCGCATCAGGGCCGAACCGGCCAACACATTGCACACTTTCTTAGCCGGGCAACCCATGTTTATATCGATGATCTGTGCGCCATGATCCACATTATATTGCGCGGCTTCGCCTAGTTGTTTTGGGTCGGTGCCGGCAATTTGTACAGAAATAGGCGAGGTTTCATCGGCATGATCCATGCGATGCACCGACTTGCTGGTTTGCCAAAACTTTGGGTTGGAAATGGTCATTTCCGAGACACACAAACCCGCGCCCATTTTTTTGCACAACATCCGAAATGGCTTATCGGTGACGCCGGCCATTGGTGCAAGAATGAGGTTTGGCGAAATGCAGTGCGGCCCAATGTGCATTATCAACAACCGAAACGCGTTCGAATTTGTTCGCGGCTAGGCATCGCCAAAGCGGCGCCAGCTGTTTCAACTTTCAGCGCAGAGGCTTTAACAGCGAAAGCACAGGCATCAAGTATATTCACACCAACCGCAAGTTCAGCAGCCAACGCGCCATTGAAGCAGTCACCGGCGCCAGTGGTATCGCGCACAGTCACTTTTGGCGGGTTGATTTCGTGAAAGCCCGCTGCGGTGCTTAGCAATATGCCGCGTGCACCGAGGGTGATTATTACTGTTTCACATGGTAGTTTACGTGCCAGTGCATGCAGCTGTTGGCCGGAAAGTAATATTATGTCGTCAGCTGAATAATTTTCGCTATCGCTCTGCAATAAAGCACTGAACTCGCTTTCATTTGGCGTAATGATGTCTGCTAAATGTAGCAGTTCAGCATTGTTTGAAAGCGCCGGTGCTGGGTTAACAATGCACATAGCGCCGTTTTTCCTACCCAATTCAAGTACTCGGTAACTGGCGTCTGCGTTTGCTTCTTGTTGCACTAAAACCACATGTGCCTTGGAAAATTTTGCGCTGTGTGAATCAATATACTCAGCCGATAAAAGCCGGTTGGCGGCCAAATCAACCAAGATCTGATTCTGGCCAGAATCATCCAGCCAAATCGCGGCATTGCCGGTGGCAGAGTCATTGCAGATTTGCCAATAGCACTGCAGGTTTTCTGATGCAGCCAGCTTGCGTGCATTTTGGCCTAAGGCATCATCACCAATCGCGGCGATGAATGTTGTAGGGCAATTCAGCCGATGTGCGGCCATGGCTTGATTAAAGCCTTTGCCACCCGGGCCGGAGGAGAACAGACCGGTGCGTGTTTCACCGGCTTTAGGAAATTGCGGTGTGCGCCAAACCAAGTCTTGGTTATAGGAGCCTACAACCACCAACATGGGTTAGTTGCCTAAGTTCAGCATCACACCGGCTATGGTAGCTGTCATAAGGGTGGCAATCGTGCCACCTAGTACAGCACGCATACCGAATCGTGCTAAATCACTGCGACGCTCTGGAGCCAAACTGCCAATGCCACCAATTTGAATAGCGATGGAGGCGAAGTTGGCAAAGCCGCATAATGCGTAAGTTAGTATCAATCGTGAATTTTCACTGATAGCACCAACCGCATTACCAATCGGTGTTTGTGCAAGCTGCAAATAGGCAATGAATTCATTAAGTACTATTTTTTGACCAATAAGTCCGCCGGCAATGACCGCATCTTTCCATTCAATACCGATTACCCAAGCAATCGGCGCTAATACGTAGCCAAGAATTAAGCCCAAATTTAATTTTACTGGGGTTGCGCCAGCGGCCAAGCCTTGATTCAACATCATGTTTAGGCTTTGATAGCCACCCGCATGCCAATCACCCACCCAACCAATGAAGGCGTTGACCATAGCAATTAAAGCCACAAAAGCCAGCAACATGGCTGCAATATTAATCGCTAATTTCATGCCATCGGATGCACCGCCGGCAGCGGCGTCAATAATATTAGTGCTATTTTTTTCAACATGAATGCTGATTGTGCCGCGCGTTAATGGCGTGCCGGTTTCTGGGATTAGAATTTTTGCTATCAGCAAAGTCGCCGGAGCCGCCATAATCGAGGCTGCCAGAAAGTGCTTTGCAAACATTTGTTGAAGTTCAGTATTGGTGCCAGCCAACATACCGATATAAACCGCCATCACGCCGCCAGCAATATGTGCCATGCCACCAATCATCATGGTCAGCAATTCGGAGTCAGTCATCTTATTGATATACGGGCGCACGGTGAGTGGCGCTTCGGTTTGGCCAATGAACACACTGGCGCACACGCTGGTGGTTTCTGCGCCAGACACGCGCATCACTTTGGTGATGGCCATTGCCATCATTTTTACAATCCACTGCATAACGCCTATGTGGTAAAGCACCGCCATAAATGCAGCAAAGAAAATCACTGTCGGCAAAGCGTGGAAGATGAATACGAAACCGTATTTATCTTGATCGGCAAAGCCGCCCAAGATCATTTTTGAACCTTCATTGGTGAAGTTAATCAGGGTCACGAATAAATTGCCCATGCCCTCAAAGATTGCGCTACCGATTTGTGTTTTTAATACAAAAGCTGCAAAAACGATTTGTAACAACACACCGGTGCCCACTAATTTCCAATCGACTGCACGTTTATTATTTGAAAATAGCCAGGTCAATGCAAGTAGGCTGCTTAAGCCAAATAAGCCGAAAAGTATTTCGCTCATGGGTAATTCCGTGGTGAGTATCGTAAAAGGGTAGACTAGGCGCGTACTTACGGCAAGCTTTATAGCATTTAAGGTAGCGCGTTGCCTGCTGCGCGGTACAGTGTATACCAATGCTCACGGGTTAGTAGAATGTGTTTAGCTTGGCTAAGCTGTATCAAACGACTGGGTTGTGTTGTGCCTAACAATACTTGCATATTGGCCGGATGCCTAAGTATCCAAGCTATTGCCAGTGCTGCGGGTGTGCAGCCATAAGTATTTGACAGCTCAGACAAAACGCGGTTCAATTCTGGGAAATTCGGGTGATCAATGAAGTTGCCCTCGAAAAACCCAAACTGCAAAGGCGACCACGCTTGAATGCTTATGTCGTGCAACTGGCAGTAGCTCAACACATCGCCATCGCGGTCAATCGCGCCATCATTATGCAAATTAGCATTGAGGCCGCTGTCGATCATGCCGGTATGCGCCAAGCTAAATTGCAGTTGGTTAAATAGTAATGGCATAGGCAGATGTTTACGGAGTAATTCAATCTGCATCGGCTTGAAATTACTGACTCCGAAATGCCGTACTTTGCCGCTGTCGAAAAGTTCGATAAAGGCCTCGGCAATCTGCTCGGGTTCCATCAGCGCATCGGGGCGATGCAACAGCAACACATCTAGGTAATCGGTATTTAAGCGCTTCAGGCTGCCGTGCGCAGCGGCTAGAATATGTTTTTTGCTTGAATCGTAAAAGTCAGCCCGAATACCGCACTTGCTCTGGATAATCAGCTCTTCGCGCTTCCGCTGCAAACTGGCAATCGCAGCGCCGAACTTGCTTTCCGATTGGCCATGACCGTAGATGTCAGCGTGGTCGAAAAAGTTCAAGCCATTGTCTAATGCTATTTCGAGCAAGGTGCAAAGTGCCTTGTGTTCAAGTTGATCAACACGCCAGCAGCCAACAATCAGCTTGGCTTGTTGAACGGTGTGTTGATCAGATAATGGCTTAATCATGCAGGCTTCCTTTTATCTTCTTATTATATAGGAGTCCATTAAAACAAAACCCGGCATGGCCGGGTTTGTCGATAACGTAAATAGCAATGATTATTTCTCGCTTTCCAGTTCTATAATCACTTCCTCGATGTCGCCACCCATTTCCATATCGTCGTTTATCGTATTAAATGCCATGGGCGCGCCAAACTCATTCAAATCGCCAATCACCTCTTCAAAAAATGAGGCGTTATCGCCGCTTTCATTAATCATAAAAGCAACGCGCGGCGGAGCTGGAGGAGCCGGCGGTGGCGGCGGAGGTGTCATCGGCTGCATAGGTGGGCGGGGCGGGCGAGGTGGTTTTGGTGCATTCATCGAGCGCGGCTTTGGTGCAGTCACTGTAAGCGATTGGGTTTTTCGGTCGCGTAGTATTTCCAAATTGATTTTTTCGCCTTCTTTTTTGCCATGAATGTTAAGCATCACATCGCGGGAATTGCTAACCGCTTTACCTTCGATCTTGGTGATCACATCGCCAGGCTGCAACTGAGCAAAACCCTGGTGCGGATTGAGCACCAACACACCGCTGCTAGTGCCGAAATAGCGGCCGAGCTGCGGATTGAGCTCAGTCATGTTCAAGCCATGCCAGCGGGTGGCATTCACCATCATTGGTGCATTGCCTGCAGCCTTGCCGCGAATATCATGTGTCATTACCATCTGCTGTTCAATCTTGGCGGCTTTCAATGTTGTGTTGGCCAATTTACCATTGCGGGAATAGTTGAGTTTAACGTTTTGGCCTTCTTTCAAATCGCCCAATAATTTGCGCGCTTG
>JANPOU010000055.1:0-11510 GCA_031428155.1 Arenimonas sp.
GAATCGCCCGAAATTGGTGGTTGGTTTTGCCGCTGAAACAGAACGGCTTGACGAATACGCGCAGAAAAAATTAACTGGCAAAAACCTCGATTTTATTGCTGCTAATGATGTGAGCAATGCCAGTATTGGCTTTGAAAGCGAACACAATGCTTTGGTAGTTTTCTCGAAAGCGGGCAAGCGAACAGATATTCAACACGATACAAAAATAAACGTGGCGAGCGCGCTGCTTGGCATTATTAGCAATGAATTCAAGGAATAATATGAGCTCCAATGCCAGCATTGATGTGCAACTACGAATTTTGGATGCGCGCTTAGGCACAGAGTTTCCCCTGCCAGAGTATGCAACAGCCTATTCCGCCGGTATGGATTTGCGTGCCATGTTAGATACTGCGCTGAGTTTGGCGCCCGGCGAGAGCCAGCTTATTGCAACTGGCATGTCGATTTATATTGCCGATGCCGGTGTTTGCGCGCATATTTTACCGCGCTCAGGGCTAGGCCATAAACAAGGCTTGGTGCTTGGCAACTTGGTGGGTTTAATCGATGCTGATTATCAAGGCCCGTTAATGGTTAGTCTGTGGAATCGCGGCACACAAACCCAAACTATTGCGCCGGGTGATCGAATCGCGCAACTGGTGTTTATGCCAGTGCTGCATGCACGCTTTACCCATGTTCAACAAATTGCTGAAAGCGCGCGCGGTCAAGGCGGCTTTGGTCATACGGGGGTCCGTTAATATGTCATCAGCGCAAGCATATTTAGACCGAACACGGGCATGGATTCAGCACAATCCTTGGCATGCTGGTGCAATACTCTGTGTATTTTTAAGCCTTTGGTTTGCTGTTGTTGGCCTTGATGTGTATGGGCAAAATAAAACTGAGCGTGATGTCATTACAGCGCGCGACAATGCCGTAAAGTCCATTTCACCGATAAGCAAGTCACTTATAGTGAAAATGCAGGATGCACAAAAGCAGATTGGGCCGTTAGCATTTGAAACCGAACAAGAAAGCATCAAAAGACTGTTTCAAAACGCCATAAAAGATGCTGAACTGGTGGAAATTCACCAAATTGGATTAGATGACGCCTATAACGACGTGGTTAAGTTTGGCGCAGGTAAGCTTGCTGTGCTTGAAGCCGGCGCGAATGACCAGCAAGTGGCGCTCCGAATTATTAAAGTAGCTGGGGCGCAAAAACTGGCCATGGTCTCTCTAATTGGCAGTGGCGTGAATGACTTGCTGGTGTATGTGCAGGTTCCATTAACTGGCTTAATCAATGCGATGAATCAAGATATGCCAGGCAACGGCTATTTGGCTTTTCGCCAAGATCGCGTTGATTTACTCGCGCACGGTGATAGTTCTTTGGCATCCACGGCTGAAGGAAATGCCAGTAAAATCCCGCAAACACCATGGCGTGTTGTGGCATCAGCGCCTTTGGCTGAAAAAGGCCTGCTTGAGTTCGGTGGTGTTGCTGAACTTATACTGGCATTTTTGTTTTTGCTGGGTGGTTTAGCAAGTGCTTACATGCCTACTTATCTGAAAAAGCGCATGAATTTAGCCAATGCTGCAGTAGAAGATGATAATGAACTGACTTTGCATGAAATGAATCTAAAAGGCATCATTGAGCCAGAGCTTGTTGCTGCGAAACCGGTGTTTAAAATTAAAGAAATAGCCAATCCCAAAGTGCCGCTAGAACGCAGCATTTTCAGGGCGTACGATATTCGCGGCATTGTGGGAACCAATTTAGATGCAGGTATTGCACAGCTGATAGGTGAAGTGATCGGCACTATTTTGGCAGAGAAAGGACTGCGCGGTATTGTGATTGGCTATGACGGACGATTGTCCTCCGAAAAACTTGCTACAGGTTTAACTGAAGGGCTGTTGTCAACCGGTGTCTCGGTGCTTAATATCGGCCAGGTGCCAACGCCATTAGTCTATTTCGCCACACATAATAGTGAATATACTAGCGGTATTTCGGTCACCGGTTCGCACAATCCACCCGACTACAATGGCTTTAAAATTGTGATTGATGGACATACCTTGTCTGGCGATGCCATTACCAATATATTCGAGCGTATTGTTGAGAAAAAAATCAGCAAAGTGCAGCAACTTGGTCATGTCAATCACAAAAACTTTGTGGCCGAGTACACGCGCTATATTGCTGATGATATTCAAATTGATCGCCGACTCAAAGTTGTCGTTGATTGCGGTAACGGTGTACCCGGCGCTATTGTTCCCGATGTGCTGGCGGCTATTGGCGCCGATGTGGAAGCGATTTACTGTGAGGTTGACGGTACTTTCCCGAACCATCATCCAGACCCAAGTGATCCAGTCAATTTAGTTGATTTAATAGAAACCGTTAAACATTCAGGCGCTGATATTGGTTTGGCGTTTGATGGCGATGGCGATCGACTTGGCGTGGTAACAGCCAAAGGTCAAATCATTTTCCCAGACCGCCTGCTAATGCTGTTTGCCGAAGACGTGTTGCATCGCAATCCAGGAGCGGCCATTATTTATGACGTTAAATGCACCGGTGCATTGCAAGGCCATATTCTGCGCCATGGCGGTAGTCCAATTATGTGGAAAACCGGCCATTCGCTAATTAAAGCAAAAATGAAAGAAACCCATGCAGAGCTTGCTGGCGAAATGAGCGGACATTTCTTTTTTGCCGAACGGTGGTTTGGTTTTGATGATGGTATCTATGCTGCTGCGCGCTTGCTGGAAATTTTGGCAGCAGCGCCGGACGGCATTCAAGCTGTGTTTGATAGCTTGCCGAATAGTGAATCGACGCCAGAATTGAAAATTGAATTGGAAGAAGGTGAGCAACATGCCTTCATCGAAAAATTCGTAGCAAAAGCACAGTTTGATGGCGCCCGTATTAATACCATTGATGGCATTCGCGCCGATTGGCCTGATGGTTGGGGTTTAGTGCGCGCATCGAATACCACACCAGTGCTTGTCTTGCGATTTGAAGCAGATAGCAAAGAGCGCTTAGTGCAAATCCAAGGGTTATTCCGCGAACAACTACTCGCGCTTAAGCCTGGCTTAAAGATGCCATTTTAATTTATTGTTTCAGCGTACTAGGAGCGGATGGCATGTTGCTATCGGTTTGTATTGCAACTGGCGCCTGAGAAGTTCCTTTCAGTTCGCGATATTTGTCCAATGTTTGGGCAAACTCGCTCTTTAAAGCATTAAAGCTTATGGTTAATCGAGTCATTTGTGCTGTCTGCTTCATCACTAAAGCATGATTGGTTTTGACTTGTTTGATTTTATCGGCAGGTATTGGATTGCCATTCAACTCCATGTCTGACAATTCGTTTAACACACTGATTCCCACGGCTCTGCGCGATTGAATGCTGGCCTTTAATGAAACAATGGTTTGTTGCAATAAATCCGTGCGCTCATCAAATGAACGCTGCAGATCTTTTTCGGTTTCAAAGTTAATCATCATGCCTTGTTCAATGCGCTTGGCCTTTTCTGCCTGCGCTAAAGCTCGCGCTTCAGTATCGGCTTGCTGTTTGGCGGCGGCTTGTTCGGCAAGGCTTGGTTGGGTCTGCACATTTTTTTGCAAGGTGCCAGATTTGGCATTGTATTCTTTGCGTGCTTTATCAACCATGTCGGGTGGAAGCTGGTCACTTAGTTGCACTTTGCCGTCTTTATCAACCCAGCGATAAATCTTTTTTTCTTGTGCCATACCTGCGCTCAGCAAGCTTAGGCCTAAGAATGCAATGAGTATTTTCGTACACTTAATCATGATGAACCCCGAACTGGTTACGGTAAGCTTGCAAGGCTTGGCGATATTGAGCAAGTGCGCTGTCGTGTTCAGAATACTCCAGTAAATCATTTAAGCCAACTATGCTAATCACTGGTATACCATGTTGTTGCTGTATTTCTTGGCTGGCTGAAAGCTGCGAATCTTTGCCTTTTTCCTGGCGATCTAAGGCAATTACAATGCCAGCCACTTCGGCGCCTTGGCTTCGAATAATCTCTATCGATTCACGAATTGCAGTGCCTGCTGTTATCACATCATCAATAATTAGTACTCGGCCTTGCAACGGCGCACCAATCAACGTGCCACCTTCACCATGGCTTTTGGCTTCCTTGCGGTTGAAGGCAAGCGGCACATTTCGGCTGTGTTGTGCCAGGGCCAAAGCCGCGCCAGTTGCTAAAGGAATGCCTTTATAGGCGGGGCCGAACAGCATATCGAAGTCAAGACCGCTGTCTAAAATGGTTTGCGCATAACATTGGCTAACACTCAGCATGCTTTGGCCATCATCAAATAAGCCAGCATTAAAAAAGTACGGGCTAAGGCGGCCGGATTTCAGCGTGAATTCACCAAAACGCAAAACTTGCTTGGTTATGGCTAATTGCAAAAATTGTTGTTGGTAAGCGTGCATTTATCTCCACAGCAACGATGCTTTGGGCTAATCTTGATTAAGTTTATCAGCAGTTGAAACGCATGCGAATTATTAGTTTTAATGCCAATGGCATCCGCTCCGCCGCTACTAAGGGTTTTTTTGAATGGTTTTTAGCGCAAAACGCCGATGTTTTGTGCGTGCAGGAAACCAAAGCTCAGGAGCATCAGCTTGCTGATGAACTGTATCGTCCAGCTGGATACGATGTGTGTTTTCGTGATGCTAGCAGCAAGAAAGGCTATTCCGGCGTAGCTATTTACTCTAAACAAAAGCCTGATTCGGTGATAACCAAACTCGGTTGGCCAGCATTTGATGAAGAGGGCCGCTATATTGAGGCACGTTTTGGCGATTTATCGGTGATTTCCCTGTATTTGCCTTCTGGATCATCGAAAGAAGAGCGCCAGCAATTTAAGTTTGAAGTGATGGACTGGATTCGCCCTAAATTTGCCGAAATGATGGCGAGTGGCCGAAAACTGGTGATTTGTGGTGATTGGAATATTGCACATACCGCCATGGACATCCGCAATGCTAAATCCAATGAGAAAAACTCCGGTTTCCTACCTGAAGAGCGCGCTTGGTTAACGCAATTGATTGATCACGATGGCTGGGTGGATGCTTACCGAACACTTAGGCCGCAAGGCCAGGATTATACCTGGTGGAGCCAGCGTGGCGCTGCACGCGCTAAGAACGTTGGCTGGCGAATTGATTACCAAATGCTTAGTGCTAATTTGAAAGCCAGTTTACGTGAGTGCTCTATAGTTTCAGAGCCGAAATTTTCCGATCACGCACCATTTATAGTGGATTATGAATTATGAGCGAAATACAAACCTACAAAGGCTGGCAAGGTATTAAACAGGCTTTTGGAACGCCCTCAGCGGCCACTATGTTGTTCTTTGGTTTCGGTTGTGGCTTGCCATTCCTGCTTATCGTTGGCGGCACATTGTCCACTTGGTTGCGTGATATTGGGCTGGCACTCAGCCTTATTGGCTTGCTGAGTTTTGCTAGTTTCTTTTATGTGCTGAAATTTCTTTGGGCGCCATTACTCGATCGCTACGCGCTGCCGTTTCTAGGCCGCCGCCGAGGCTGGTTGTTTGCATCACAGTTTTTATTAATGATTGGCTTGTTGGCCATGGCGTATACCAATCCAGCTGAACATCTTTCAACATTGATTGGCTTTGTGGCTTTAGCAGCTTTTGCCGGGGCTACGCAGGATATTCTGGTAGATGCCTATCGGATTGAAATTGTTGAGCAACATGGGCAAGGCGCTTTGGCCGCCACCTATACGCTTGGCTATCGAGTTGGTCTGATTCTTGGCGGAGCGATGGCGCTATATTTTGCCGAGTTATTCGGCTGGCAAACCACCTACACCGTGATGGCTGCATTGATGTTGTTACCTTTGGCCGCAACACTTCTCGCCCGAGAACCAACTGCACGTGTGGCAATCAGAAAGGTTAGCCTTGCTGAGGCATTTATCGAACCATTCCATGAATTTTTCAGCCGAAATGGCGTTTTACTGGCTTTGGCTTTTCTGCTGTTCGTTGGTTTGTTTAAGTTTCCCGATCAAATGATTGGTGTGTTGGCTGGGCCGTTTTATCTGGATTCTGGTTATACCAAGGCCGATATTGCAACAGTCTCGAAACTGTATGGTGTTTGGCTGGGAATCGGCGGCGCGTTTCTAGGTGGCGTGTGTGTGGCAGTATTTGATATCCGAAAACTGTTGGCTGTGGCGGCCGTGGGTGTGGCGTTATCGAACCTAGCATTTCTATTAATGGCTCAGAATCCGTCGGAAATCTGGGCGTTCTTTGCTGCTATTACGGCTGATAATCTGGCGCAAGGTTTTGCTGGCACAGTATTGGTGGCATTTATGTCGAGCTTAACCAACCAAAACTTCACTGCAACGCAATATGCTTTGTTGGTATCGTTGGCTAATTTGCCGGGTAAATTTGTCGGAGGTTTCTCAGGCTATATCGTTGAGCAAAGCAGTTATTCCACATTCTTTTTAATCAGTGCGGTATCAGTTTTCCCGGCGCTGATGCTTCTGGCGTGGTTGTGGAAGCGGATAGAAAATAAGTCTCAGCAATGAACGTCAAGTATATTCTGGAGAATTACCAATGATTATTATAGGAACAAAGAAATTCACTAAAACATCTTTTCGTAATGAAGAAGAACTTGAAAATGTGGTTGTTGAAAATTACGAATATCTTTTTGGGCCGAATTCAATCTATTTGCCAAAAGCTAAAATCCAAACTAATGATGGTGTTGGTACAATTCCGGACGGATTTGCAATAGATATTGAAAATAAAAAGTGGTACATCGTTGAAGCAGAGCTTGGGGCTCATGGCGTTTGGGTACATATTGCGCCACAAATAACAAAACAAATACTAGCGGCTCTACAAAAGCAAGCTAAGGATAAAATATGTGAAAGAGCTGTTGATCTGCATAATCAAAAGCCTGATGTAAAAGAAAAATTTGAGGAAAACAATATAAAGCCAATTGATGTAAGAAAAGTCCTCTCCGACATTGTTTCCAAGGACCCGATTATTGCCATTCCAATTGACTATGTAAGTAATGATTTAAAAGATTGGAGTAATACTCAAAGATTTGAAGTTAAGCTTTGGGTCATATCAAAATATGCTGAATTAACTAACCCAGATGAAATAATGTATGAATTCCCTGAAGATTTTAAGCCTGATTTCGATTTCAATAAATCAAACAACACTCCAAATATGGGTAGCACATTAGGCAGAGATGTCGGAGAATTTACAATTTCAACATTGGTTGAGAAAGGGCTTTTAAAGCCAAATGAATATATTTATTTTGAGTATGGTCAGCGAGGAAGGCAAAAGAAAAAATATACTGCGACCATCCAAGAAGATGGTTCAATCGCAGTTCTAGGCGGCATCTATAGAAGTCCCAGTTGGGCCGCTTTAGCTTGTATGCAGGATAGTGGCAGTAACCGAAAAACTGTTAATGGTTGGACCGCATGGAGAACTCAGGATGGAAAGTTAATTGATAGTTTTAGAAATTAATCTAACAATAACTAGGCCTGATAAATAGCGCCAAGAATTCGCGACCCTTTTGCGCCGGTAACGTCCACCACGTTGCCGGGCTTGCCATCTATACATTGTTTGGCCAGCCACGCGAAGGCCATCGCTTCAACGTAATCCGGATCAGCGCCTAGCACTTCAGTGGATTGCACGGGGCAGGGCAGCAAACTCTGCAAATTCTGCATCAGCAGGGCATTGTGTACGCCGCCGCCACACACAAACGCGTCTTCAATGTTCTGCGAACTGGCTAGCAATGCGTCGGCTATTGTCTTAGCAGTGAATGTGTTCAACGTCCGCAATACAGTTTCGGGTGAAAGGCTTAGATTCTGCAAATGCACAGCTAGCCATTCTAGGTTGAACATATCGCGGCCAGTGCTTTTTGGTGCCGGCAATTGTAGCCAAGGCTCAGATAAAAGCTGCTCTAGTAAGAGCTGGTCGATTTGCCCAAGTGCAGCTTTTTGGCCGTTATCATCGTATGCAATGCGCCAGTGTTTTTGGCACCAAGCATCCATTAAGCCATTGCCTGGGCCGGTATCAAAGCCGTTTACCGAGCCATTTTCAGCCAGCAAAGTAATATTGGCGATGCCGCCAATATTCACGATTGCTCGTGTGCTGTTTGGTTTTGCAAATAAGGCCTGGTGAAAAGCCGGAACCAATGGTGCGCCTTGCCCTCCAGCCGCGACATCCCGGCGCCGAAAATCCGCAACAGTAGTAATTCCTGTGCGTTCAGCAATAATATTGGCATCACCCATTTGCAGTGTGTATGGGAAATCGCCTTGAGGGTTATGCCGAACAGTTTGGCCGTGGCTTCCTATCGCTCGAATATTCGCCAGATTGACGGCGTTCTGCTGGCAAAATTCGTTCACAGCATTTGCAAATGTTTGACCTAATGCCGTTTCCAGTTGGCCAAATTGCTCAAGTGAAATTGCGCTGTTTGATTGCGATAAGCACAACAATTCAGCGCGCAACTGTTCTGGTAATTGGTAGTGGCCTGAATGCAGTAACTTGGTGCCATCAGCAAAGTCCACTAAAGCAACATCCATCCCATCCAAGCTGGTGCCCGACATTAAACCGATATACAAGGAAGAGAGCATGTTTAGCGTAATTGGGTAGTGGCCGATTGCTCCATCATAGCAATTGCTGGTGCGGTAGCGCTTTTAAATTTAGCCAAAGCATTGCCGCGTAACGGCTCGGGTTTCGGCATAGTCACTTTCAACGGGTTCACTTGTTTGCCGCCAATTCGGAATTCGTAATGCAAGTGCGGACCGGTGGCAAGGCCGGTGCTGCCAACGCGACCGATAATGGCGCCTTGCGAGACAAACTGGCCACGCTTGAGTTTACCTATAGTCGACATATGGCCATACAGCGTACTTCGGCCTTGGCCATGATTGATAATCACGGTTTTGCCATAGCCGCTTTTCCAGCCTGCTAGTTCAACGCGGCCATCGCCCGCCGCCATAATTGGCGTGCCGGTTCGCGCCGCATAATCCACGCCTTTATGGGCGCGCATGCGGCCTAACACCGGATGTTTGCGCATGCCAAAACTTGAGCTTAAGCGCGCAAATTCAATAGGAATGCGTAGCAATACTTTTTTCAGCGGCCGGCCACTGCCGTCAAAATACTCATCTCGGCCATTGCTGTTGTAGCGGTAGGCAGAAAACTTTTCGCCACGGTTTATAAATGTAGCGGCCTGTATTTTGCCTTGTTGATATGGCTTGTTTTCTAGAAAACTTTGCTCATACACCACTTGGAATTTATCGCCATCGCGTAAGTCATCAGCAAAATCGACATCGTATTTAAAGACATCAGCAACTTGATTAACAATTTTCCCGCTCAATCCCGCGCGCTTGGCATCGGCATACAAAGAGCTAGTGATTTCTCCAGACGCAACCATTAAACGCTTTTCCAGCTTTCGCTCAGTAATGATTTCGTCAATGCTTTCGGCTTGGATGTTTAGCAGAACCTGCGCTAAATCGCTTTGATCGAAACGCATAGCGCGTAATGTCTTGTAGCCATTCATATCAAATTCGATAATGTCGCCATCTTTAATGCGTTTGAAGGCCAGTTTCGCCGAATCGGTGGCTAGTACCCGCAACATAATCTCTTGAGAAAGCCCGAGCTCTTTGAAAATATCACTCAAGGTTTGGCCTTTAGCAACAGTCACTGAGCGCCAGCTGTAGGTGCGCCTATCAACGGCTTTGCGAGCAAAATTAGGCGTAGATTCGAAGCGTTGTTGTTCGGCTTGCTGAGCTAAAGCGGGTTTTTGCAAGGCAGGCACTATCGATATAACACACAAACCAATCAAGCTCAGTAAACCGGTAGCCAGCCATTGTGAGGTGGTGCGGGTGCGTAGCGCGGTTAAAAAATGGATATCTGGCAAAACTGCGCCTCAGTGGTGTAATTCGAACGATGCGTTAAAATAACCAGTGTTTATGCATTCCGTCAAACCAGAGCGGCTTGCATTCAGGCATAATTAATTTAATTAACTATTGATTAACAAGTTGCTGCATAAGCGCTTGTTTTTACGTCTTACGGAAGTTTCTATGGCAACTGAATTAAACGAAATACTTGATATTCTTGGCCGTGGTGCGCAGGAAATATTGAAGCACGAGGAGCTTGAGGCGCGCTTAAAGCTCGGTCGTCCGTTACGTATCAAGGCCGGTTTTGACCCAACTGCACCGGATTTGCATATTGGCCACACGGTGCTACTTAACAAAATGCGCCAATTTCAGGATTTAGGCCACCAAGTCATTTTCTTGATTGGCGATTTCACCGGTATGATTGGCGATCCAACCGGTAAAAATATCACTCGCAAACCCTTAACTCGCGCAGATGTGCTTGCCAACGCGCAAACCTATGCTGAGCAAGTGTATAAAGTGCTTGATAAAGACAAAACTGAGTTGCGCTTTAACTCCGAATGGTTCGATAAAATGTCGGCGGCCGACATGATTAAACTGGGCGGACAGCTAACGGTGGCGCGCATGCTAGAGCGCGACGACTTCTCGAAACGCTTTACTGCGCAACAGCCAATCGCCATCCACGAATTTCTGTATCCGCTGGTGCAGGGCTATGATTCGGTGGCGCTGAAAGCTGATGTTGAGCTGGGTGGTACCGATCAAAAGTTCAATTTGTTGATGGGCCGTGGTTTGCAGGAACATTATGGCCAGCCGCCTCAGATTGTGCTAACCATGCCGCTTTTAGAGGGTTTGGACGGCGTTAATAAGATGTCCAAATCGCTCGGCAACTATATTGGCATCAATGAACCTGCCATTGATATTGTTAATAAAACCATGAAAATCGGCGATGATTTGATGTGGCGCTGGTATGAATTGCTCAGCTTTGATGTTTCGCTATCGGAATTAACTCAGATGAAAGGCGATGCGGCGAATGGTCAATTGCATCCGCGTGAAGTCAAATTGCGTTTGGCACGTGAATTAGCCGCCCGTTTCCATAGTCCTCAAGATGCAGAGGCCGCCATTCAAGGCTGGCAGGCAGCAGTTCGTGGCGAAGCGGATAAAGACTTATTGGAATTAAACGAAATTGCGGCTCCAGTTGATGGCATACGGCTTGCCTCATTGCTGAAGTTGGCGGGGCTGGCAAGCAGTAATGCAGAGGCTAATCGTAAGATTCAAGAGCGCGCTGTGCGAATTGATAATGTAGTGGTTGAAGACGCGCAATGCATGTTTATGCCGGGTTTTGAGGCGGTATTGCAAGTGGGTAAGCGCAATTTCGCTCGCGTTCTATTGGTGGAGCAAGGCTAAATCAGCGTTTTTTTAATCAGGCGCAGCAAAGTACGTTAAAAGGCTTTTCTTTTGCCCTGGAATCTTGTTATACTTGTCGACCCAGTTGATGCAAAACGTCGCTGTGGCAAGATAAATTAATACTGAAATGTGAAATCTCGGTGTTGACGAAATCAAAAAGGTCTGCCATACTGTGCGACCACTTTGAGACGAAATGTCCCATTGGCTTTAACCTTCGGGTTTGGCAAAACGTTCTTTGATAATGTGCGCAGGAAATTTGTGCGGGCGTCTGTAAGATGAGGGTAAGTCCAATCTTG
>JANPOU010000056.1:0-5935 GCA_031428155.1 Arenimonas sp.
GAACTCGCGCGGTACTTTTTTATGTTCGCAAAAGGCCTTGCCGTATTTATTGAAATCCGAAAACCCGCATATTCTAACGCTCGCACCCCCGCCAAATCTTGATCCAAAATGGTGGGGTGGCTTTACGGGCTACACCTTAGCGAAAATGGGCATGAGTTTTGTTACGCTCGGCTTAGCTGAAGAGTTCAAGGGCCGTGTGGCAGTGAATGCTTTATGGCCAAAAACAGTCATCGCCACCGATGCCATCAATATGATTCCCGGCGTAGATACTAACGCTGCCCGCACGGCTGACATTGTTGCTGACGCTGCCGTTGCTATTTTGCAACAAAAATTCAGCGATGCCAGCGGTAAGTTTTACATTGATGAAGAGGTGTTGCGCAATAATGGCGTGAATGATTTTGAGCAGTACGCCGTTATGCCGGGAACAGCACTTTTGCCGGATTTTTTCCTTTAACGCCTTGGAGCGCTTATGAAATTCCTGCACAGCATGGTGCGCGTTAAAGATTTGGATGCTTCGCTTAAATTCTTTTGCGAGGCGTTAGGTCTAATCGAAAATAAGCGACGCGACTACCCGGACAACAAGTTCACTTTGGTCTATCTAGGCGCGCCGGAAAATCCCGAGGCGGAAATCGAATTGACCTTCAATTACGACTCAGAAGATTACGGCTCGGCACGGAATTTTGGCCACTTAGCATTTGAAGTTGAAGATATTTACGCGGCATGCGAACGCTTGCAAAAAGCTGGTGTAGTTATTAACCGCCCGCCACGCGATGGCCGCATGGCCTTTGTTCGTTCACCCGATTTAATCTCAATTGAATTATTACAAAAAGGTGGCGCATTACCAAAGCAGGAGCCGTGGCTTTCGATGCCGAATGTTGGGGTTTGGTAAGTAAGTTAGCCGTTCAACGCCTGCCTCAAATCATCAATCAAATCATCCGGGTGTTCAAGGCCCACCGACATACGAATTAAATTTTGCGGTGAGGTCGGATTCTCGCCTTCGGTGGAGGCGCGATGTTCAATCAGCGATTCCACGCCGCCAAGCGATGTGGCGTTGGTGAAAATTTTCACCCGCGAGGCGAACTGCAGCGCTGCGTCACGCCCGCCTTTAAATTGCACCGACAACATACCGCCGAAATCACGCATTTGCTTTTTGGCGATTTCATGGCCGGGATGCTTGCTTAAGCCCGGGTAATTCACCGCTTCAATCTCGGGTTGTGCGCTTAGATACTCAGCCACCAACATCGCATTTCGGCAATGCCAAGCCATGCGTGCTGGCATAGAACGCGCGCCACGCAGAATCAGCCAGCTATTAAAAGGCGAAGCAATATTGCCAGTGATGTGCCGGCGATGTGCCACCGCATCATAAAATGCATCGGCTTTGGCGAATACCAACGCCCCGCCCATCACATCGCTGTGGCCACCAAAATACTTGGTGGTGGAATGCATCACCACATCGGCGCCAAGCAGCAAAGGCTGCTGCAAAACTGGGGTTGCGAAAGTGTTGTCGCAGGCCAGTAGCGCGCCATGGTCGTGCGCAATTTTTGCGAGTTCAGCAATATCCGCGATTTCCAACTTTGGATTAGACGGCGTTTCCGCCCAAATCATTTTTGTATTCAATTTGATAGCTGCGCGTACATGGTCCAAATTACTCATGTCTAAAGCTTGCACTTCAATGCCGCGCAAGTTCAAGAATTCTGCGCCTAAATAACGCAGGCCGGTATAGCAATCGTTTGGAATTAGCACATGCGAATCATTCGGTAGGCTTTCCAATAATCCCGCCATGGCCGCCATACCCGAGGCATATGCTAAAGCGCGTTCGCCACCTTCTAAAACCGCCAAACAGACTTCCAAGCGGTCTTGGGTTGGGTTGGCTTCGCGTTGGTATTCATAGCCAGCTACGCGCTCGCCAGCTGGGCCATGTTTGAAGGTGGTGCTTAAATGCAAAGGCGATGCAACAGCGCCGGTTTCTGGGTCGGGTTCGGCGCCAGCGTGAATAGCAAGAGTTTCAAGACGCATACAAATTCCTTAGGAGTTTATTTCAGCAAATACTTCGCGTGCTGCTTCAAGCGTATGGTTAATTTCGATATCGCCATGCGCGGCCGATAAAAAACCAGCCTCATAGGCTGAAGGTGCAAAATACACGCCGCGCTTGAGCATGCCATGAAAAAATTTATTGAACTGCGCGCTGCTTGAGCGCATCGCATCGGCATAGCTATGAATCGGCCCTTGGCAGAAATACAAGCCAAACATTGCGCACACGCCAGTGGTTGTGAACGCTATGCCTGCTTCATCGGCGGCCTGTTGCAAGCCGTCACGTAATTGCGTGGTTTTCAGCGCAAGCGTTTCATAAAAGCCCGGTGCTTGAATCAGTTCTAAAGTCGCTAATCCAGCCGCCATGGCCACGGGGTTGCCGCTTAATGTGCCGGCTTGGTAAATAGGCCCGCTCGGTGCAATTTGGCTCATTAAATCTGTGCGCCCGCCGTAAGCGCCCACCGGCATACCGCCACCAATAATTTTGCCGAAGGTGCTTAAATCTGGCGTGATGCCATACAGCGCTTGCGCGCCGCCAAGTGCTACCCGAAAGCCGGTCATCACTTCATCGAAAATCAGGATGCTGCCATATTGCGTGCATAAATCACGCAGATGCTGCAAATAGCCTTGCGCCGGCACAATGCAATTTGCGTTACCCACAATTGGCTCAACAATCACGCCGGCAATATCTTCGCCAAGTTCAGCGAATAGTTTTGTAGCGCCTTCAAAATCGTTGTAGCTTAAAGTTAGCGTTAAATCCGCCAGTGCTTTTGGTACGCCGGGCGAGGTCGGCACACCTAAAGTCAGCATGCCAGAACCGGCTTTGACTAAAAACGAATCGCCGTGGCCGTGGTAACAGCCTTCGAATTTCACAATTTTGTTGCGGCCCGTTGCGCCGCGCGCCAAGCGAATGGCTGAGAGTGTGGCTTCGGTGCCCGAATTCACCATGCGCACCATGCTGCAGCTTGGCACCAAGCGTGTAATGGTTTGCGCCATGGTTACTTCTAGCGCATTCGGCACGCCAAATGAAAGGCCGTCACGCATCACAGTATTTACAGCCTCAATCACCGCAGGATGCGCGTGGCCTGCAATCATCGGCCCCCACGAGCCGATGTAATCAACGTAACGATTGCCATCAACATCGATTAAATACGCGCCTTCAGCACGTTTCGCGAAAAATGGCTCACCGCCCACCGATTTAAAGGCGCGCACTGGCGAATTCACGCCGCCAGGCATTAATGGCAGTGCTTGCTGGAATAATCGGTGGCTATTATCAAAGTTCATGAGTCTTGCCTTGGAAATGTGTTTAGGTATGAATTAAGCGCGTGTTCTGGGTTTTTTGCAGTGAAAATGCCGGAAATCACGGCAAGGTAATCTGCACCAGCGGCAATCACTTCAGCGCTATTATCGGGTGTTATGCCTCCGATAGCGACAATCGGTTTGTTCAATGATTTTGCCTGTGTCAGTAAACTAAGCTCTGCGTGCTTTGCGTTGGGTTTTGTAGTTGATGCGAACATTGCTCCAAAAGCCAAATAATCGATGTCTTCACGGCTGTAGTATTCGGCGCGCTGAAAATCGTTGTAGCACGAAACGCCAATAATCATTTTATCGCCAAGCTGAGCGCGAACCAAGCGTGGTTCGGCATCATCCATGCCCAGATGCACGCCATCGGCACCAATTTCTAGCGCTAGTTGCCAGTCGTCATTAATGATTAACGGCACCTCGGCGTCTTGGCAAAGTTGTAGTAAGGCGTTGGCTTGAACGCGTTGTGCTGCGGCATTAACGATTTTGTTTCGATACTGAATGGCAGCAATAGGCTGCTGCAAAAGCATTTCAATTTGCGCACAAAGCAAATCAGTGTCCTGTTCATTAGGAGTGATTAAATAAATGCCTTTCTCAGTTTTTAACCTAGAATTCATCTGCTTGAAATATAATGGCAACAGTTTTCTATTCTAGGTGTTTTTTATGTCGGGTAATACGGAATTTCGTCTTTGGGTTTGTGTGGTGTGTGGTTTTGTGTATAACGAAGCCGATGGCTGGCCAGAAGAAAATATTGCGCCCGGAACGCGCTGGGAAGATGTTGATGAAAACTGGTGTTGCCCAGATTGTGGCGTAGGTAAAGCCGATTTTGAGTTGCTAGAAGACTAATTTAAGGCGCTACGAATCATACTCTGGCTAATTAAGTGGCCACGAATTTCATCGGCATCACTCGCTGCTGAACGAAGTTGTAAGTAGCGAGTCAGGTCTTCACGCGCGCCATGGCTATAGCCCAATTGTATATAGGCAAGACCACGGTCGCGTAAGGCTTCCGGCAAATCGGGAGCCAATTTTAGCAGCCGATCGGCACTACGCGCGACGCGCTCAAAGTCGCCTTGTTGCTGATAGATGGCCTGTAAATTGCGGATCATACGCATGGCGGTCATGCGCGCGGTGGCTGGCTCTAAGGCATGAAACAGTTGTTGTTCGGTTGGCGGCTGGCCATCCATATGTGGCGCAATGCGCTCACACAATTCTTCAATGCTCACTGGCCGACCCTGATTAAACGGATCAAGCACTAAAATGCCATCTTCAACCGGAAACCGAAGCAGGAAATGGCCCGGAAATGAAATACCATCTAGTGGCAAGCCAACACGCCGCATCACTTCAATTTGCACTACCGCTAGTGAAATGGGTATACCCAACTTTCGTTCAAAGACCTGATTCAGATAGCTGTTGCGCGGGTCGTTGTATTCCAATTCATTGCCGCTGAAGCCCAGCTCTTTGTATAGGAAATGGTTGATGGCCATCAGCTTAGACGGCACATCCAAATCCATATTCAGGCTCTGTTTCAGGCGTTTTGCGTAATCGTCCACTAAGCCAAGGTAATCGTTGGCATTCATATCGGGGTATTCGTCTTGTGCAATTAGCAGGGTAGTTTCGAATAAGCGCAGTTTTGAATCCGGCAAGCTTGCTAACGAGGACCAAGATGGTAATGGGTATTTTTTACTCATCGCATAGACTCCTAAAAATTGCGCTTTATTTCTTTACCGAGAACATGTTGCTGCTGAGCGTATCACCGGGCTTAAGTTGCATGGATTCAGCAAGCCCTGCATTGATCTCTAGAACATATTGCGCTGGGCCAGCGCTTGGGTAAATAGGGCATTGAACTTGTTCGCCGCATGGCAACACATTTAACTGCGCTGAGACCAGTTTCTTTTCATCATCGAAATACAGGATATCCAACGGAATATAGGTGTTTATCATCCAATAAGCTCTCGGGTCCATTTCGTCATGTATAAACAACATACCAGCATCGGCAGCCAGTTCACGTCGAAACATCAGGCCGCGTTCGCGTAGTTCTGGGGTGTCAGCCACTTCAATAGTGAAACGGTTGCCGTTAACTTCAGCCCACGGGCTTTTTGCCTGCTGCGCGCATCCGCTGACAACAATAACAAGAGTCAGAACGATTGTGGTGATCAGGCGCTTACGCATATAAAATTCCAATGGCTTTGACACAGGATTTACTGATAACACATGGCATGTCAAGCACAATCATCATTTAGCAATATCAAGCGTGCGGCATAAGCATTGTGGGCTGTATACGCTTGTGTTGTGGCAGTTAGCTTGCCTAGCGTAAAACTGAACTCTGTATTAATTTTTGAAAATCGCGGTTGACGAAAGGTACAGATGTAGTCATAATGTTTAGCTTACTTCGGGCAATTGCCTTGAAGCGATATCGTGTTAAATAGTGAAAACGCAGTGCGTTTAAGTATTGACTCACACCAAAAGGTCTGCCATACTGTGCGACCACTTTGAGACGAAATGTCCCATTGGCTTTAACCTTCGGGTTTGGCAAAACGTTCTTTGATAATGTGCGCAGGAAATTTGTGCGGGCGTCTGTAAGATGAGGGTAAGTCCAATCTTG
>JANPOU010000057.1:0-10630 GCA_031428155.1 Arenimonas sp.
TGCTTGCTTGGAATTGTTTTATGGCCCAACGCTTGCTTTCAAAGATTTTGGTGCACGTTTAATGGCAGGCGCGTTGCAAATCGCTCAAACGAAGCAAGCTGTGACTCGAACCACCATTGTTACTGCAACCTCGGGTGATACCGGTGCGGCAGTGGCGCAAGCGTTTTACGGCCAGCCAAATGTTGAGGTGATGATTTTATTTCCAGAAGGAAAGATCAGCCTGTTGCAGGAAAAGTTATTCACCACACTCGGCTTCAATATCAAAACCTTGGCTGTGCGGGGCGATTTCGATGACTGTCAGGCTTTGGTGAAGCAAGTTTTCGACGACCGCGAACTGGTTGCGCTATTAAACATTAACTCGGCTAATTCCATCAATATCAGCCGCATTTTTGCGCAAGTGTGTTATTACTTTGAAGCCTTCGCACAGCTCGATTCAGAGCAACAGAACAATGCCGTGTTCGCGGTTCCTAGTGGTAACTTCGGCAATCTTACTGCGGGTTTGATTGCCAAAGTATTAGGCCTGCCAATCAAACGTTTCATTGCCGCTACAAATTGCAACGATACCGTACCGCGTTTTTTGCAGAATGCACAATGGCAGCCGCACAGTACGCAAGCGACACTTTCGAATGCCATGGATGTGAGTAACCCAAACAACTGGCCACGAATTCAGTATTTGCTTGATGCAGAGCTAATTACCGAGCAGGAATTATCTGCTGTTGCTGTATCTGAGCAACAAACCATAGATGCCGTAAAACACTTGGATGCTCTGGGTTATGTGTCGGAGCCGCATGCGGCCTTGGCGTTTCATGCACTTCAGCAAAGTTTGCAGGCTGGTGAATTTGGCGTATTTCTGGGCACCGCGCATCCAGCTAAATTTCAACAATCGGTGCAAAGCATTATTGGCCGCTGCATAGAAGTGCCTAGTGTATTACTTGAAGCCAGCGTTAAGCCTAGCTTGAATGGCCACATTGCAGCTACATACAGCGCGCTGAAGCCACATTTATTAGCTCTACAGTAAACAAAAAAAAGCCACTCGGAGAAGTGGCTAACAAAATATAACAAAGAGGAGAGAGTGAGCAATTTCTTGCTCACCGTCACTATAGCGGCCGATTATGACAGACGTGTGAAACTTTCCCTTCTTTATGCGCACTAAGCTCGGTATGCTAGTATTTGCTAGCTTCCAGACACTAAACTTCTGCCTTACTAGAGATTTTTATGAATAACCCATTATTGCCTTTACTGCTTTCCGGTTTAATTTTATCCAGCACTGTGCATGCTGAATCCAGCACCAAACAGATTGCACTAAACGCTAGCACTATCATTTATGGCACCATCAATTCTGGCGGCATGTCGGCGGCAATTCAAGAAATACGAAAATGCTATGACGGTGTAAAAACCCGCGATCATTTCATTTATTGCTTATCCATGGACATTCAAGCCAAGCGCTTTGATAACGCCGTGGCAAAACGTTTGGAAACCACCGAGCAATCCTATTTCTCAGATGCAGAAATGGACGAACGCGTACTTGGCATGCAACGTTGGTATCCATCCACTAGCCAACTCAATTATGAAATGAACCAAATTATGGATGGCTTGGAGCAGGGCACCAAAACTGAATTGGCAAGGGCTGGAAGCTTGCAGTGAAAATAGGGACGGAGGTACCTCCGTCCCTAACGCATTGGGTTTTTCTGACACAAACTTGAGAATTTACTGACTGATATATTTTAAGAAAATTGGCAGAATGGTTCTGAATCAATATCAGGCTCATCACTATGCCACGTTCCGCACGCGTCGAACAAATTCATACTCCAATGCATATCACCCAGCGTGGAAACAACCGCTGCAATGTATTTCTCGAAGACGAGGATTTTCATCATTTTAAACAGACACTGTGTGAGACTTTCGCAGAGTTAGGTATTGCTTTACATGCCTATGTGCTCATGAATAATCATTACCATTTATTGCTTACAGCCCCAGCTCCTGGTGTTTTAGCTATTGCAATGCGTCGAGTTGGTGCGCGTTACGTACCTTACTTCAATTGGAAGCATGGCCGAACTGGTACGCTTTGGGAAGGACGTTACAAATCCTGTTTGGTAGAAAGCGAGCGCTATTTCTTGAATGTTCAGCGATATATAGAGCTGAATCCAATTCGAGCCAACATGGTAAATAAAGCAGATGATTATCGCTGGTCATCCGTGCATAGTAGTTTGGGTCATTTCTCTGAGCCCATGATTACGCCTCATTCCTGTTATTTAGATTTGGGAAGATCGCCGGCACAAAGGGCGCGTACTTACCGGGATTTTCTGGGCCAAAGCCAGCCGAACTTGGAGCTCAGTTACATAAGACAACATATAAGGCAAAGTAGGACAATTATATTAGGGACGGAGGTACCTCCGTCCCCATAATACTAGTGCACCGCGCCCGCTTCAACAGCGCGCCAAACCCGCAATGAATTTTCGCCTAATATTTTGCGGATTGAGTCATCACTAAAACCGCGAGCTTGCAGGCCGGCGATGAGATTTGGATAATCCGCCACAGTTTTTAGACCTTCTGGTAAATTGCCAGAAACACCATCAAAATCTGAGCCAATTCCAACGTGATCAATGCCGGTTCATTTCGGCCACGACTTTTTCGCCAAATGGGCTAAGCCCGTTCCACTGATGATTTGGGTCGTATGATGAATCGCTGATGCGGTTGCTGGCACTGTGTGCAAGGGTGATGTAACGCACACCGCGCGCATGAAAAACGGCTAATTGCGATAAATCATCGCCAATTGGCGCGCCATTTTCCATTCCGTAAGTCAGCAAAACACGGCCGTTCGTTCGCAATTTTTCAATATCAGCAGGCGAAGTTAGTAAGGCGAATTTATCCGGATGACGAGCAATCAAAGCGTCAATGCCATCAATTTGCATATGTGCCACTTGACGGGCTTTACCTTGTGCATCCTCTTCTGGCGAGGTGTAAATCGACATAAATGCCACATCTAATCCACCTTGCCGCGCTTTTGGGTAATCGAATTCACGCGTGGCTGTGGCAAGACCCAAATCATTCCACTTAAGCAATAATTCGGTTGGCGCATCAATATGGGTGTCAACGATGATGGCCTCTTGTGCCAGTTTTTGCGCCTTAGCTGGTACATCTGCGGCAAGACTGTGATTGGCGAGTAACAGTGCGCTAATGGCAAGCGTGAGGCAACGTGACATGATTATTTTCCGGTGGTGTTTGTTGTGTTGAATTTGGCTTCTACCAAAGGAGCAAGCGCGGCAGTAAAGCGGTCAGCTTCGGCGGCCGATAAATGCGACCACTCGGGCAATACATAGCCTTGCAGTTCTGGATAGTCTTCGAAGTGAATGCCTTGCGCGCCGGTGCGCTTGAGAAGCACGTCCCAGGTGCGGGCTCGCGGAAATATCCGTTGTTCGTGCGCATAGTAATCGCCATCGCTGGGCGGACGCAGAAACACGATTGTTACACCGCGGGCACGCAATGTAGCAACCGCTGCAGCGGTCTTGTCGATTTGGGTGTTGATGACGGTCTGCAATTTTTCCGGTGTATTCATGAATGGCGGCGGTGGGCCGTTGAAATGGCTAGCCCAAGTGTCCTGTGCTATTTTTGCATAGGCCGGATCGTCAACCAACTTCGACCACATGCGGGTGTTACGGTCTAGAGTGTGGGTGGTGAGCTTGCGAACATGCAAATCGCGTTTCATGCCAGTGCGAAGTGGCCAGTTCTGCCGTTCCAAAACCGTGCCGAGTGCGAAATCAGGATCGTAGAACGCGAAATACGGCTCTAGCATGGTTTGAGAAATCCACGTGCCTGTGCGTTGTGATGGTCCTTGTTTTTTTGCATACTCAATGGTGTCACCACGGTATTTGAAGCCTGTGAAAAAAATATCTGGCGCAATGCCAACCAGCAATCGGCCAGTGAAATCTGGATCGGCGGCCAAGCCTTCCAATACCGGCAACGGGCTGGTACCTTCCAAGGCCAGTTGTATCGGTTTTTCGTCGAGGGTTTTTTCCCAGACTGGTAATTGCACATCAAACAAAACCCGTGAAGAGCCTACCAATACGGTTTTATTACCTTCACCGTTATTGATACGGCGACGTTGTTGTGCCCATTGGCCATCGCTGTTGCGGTAGCCGGGCTGTGCGCCAAAATCGCGCCAATGCCATTCCCAGGCACTAAACATCAGTATCGCCAACAGCAACGCGCCGAGCCAAATTGAGCCCCAAGCCATCGGTGGAATATCGCGCTCGGGCACCGGCTGGGCCACGCCGGGGCGGTCAGAGGCGGTGAGCCGGACAAAGCCAGGACGAGCCTCAATAGATTCAGAATTGGAAGTAGATGAAGGCACTGCCGTCTCCTTGCGCAATAATAATTGCAAACGCCATGATGGCCAGCGCCACCGACAATACCAATGTCGGCACTTTAGCAACCGCCATTTCGAGGGTTTGGGCGCGCATGCGCCAATGGGTGAACACAATGCCGCCAACAGTCAGGGCAACAGTCAATAAATAGTACGTCGATAAAATAGGCTCAGCTCCAGCATTGCCACCAAACATACCCGACAACACCGTCCATGCTTTGCCGAAACCGTCGGCGCGAAAGAACACCCAAGTAATGTTAATCAGTGTGTAGGTGAGTAGTGCAAAACCGAATAAAGCCCACGGCCCGGGTGTGTAGTTGCTGAAACGCCCGCGCAATAAGCGCTCCACCGATAAATACAGGCCATGCAGTCCGCCCCAAACCACAAATGTCCAGCTGGCACCATGCCAAAGCCCGCCAATAAGCATGGTCAGCATTAGCGCCATATAAGTTCGTGCTGGCCCGTGCCGATTGCCACCCAGCGGGATATACAAGTAATCGCGCAGCCAAGTGGATAAGGTGATGTGCCAACGCCGCCAAAAATCTGAAAATCCAATCGCGGCATACGGGAATCGAAAGTTATCTGGCATCGCAAAGCCAAGGCAAAGTGCGGCGCCGATGGCGGTGGTTGAGTAGCCAGCGAAGTCGCAGAATATTTGGCCACTGAATGCCAATGTGCCCATCCAGGCATCGAGCATGCCGGGTGCGGCCATGCCATCGTAAACTTTTTCAGCGGCAGGCCCTAGGAACATATCGGCCAACACCACTTTCTGAAATAAGCCAAGTGTCATCAGCGCTAAGCCAAAGCGAATCATGCTGGCATTGGCTTTGCGCTCTTCAACAAACTGCGGCACCAATTCGGTGGGCCGCATGATTGGGCCGGCCACAAGGTGCGGAAAAAAAGTGACGAACAAGGCGTAATCCAAAAAATTCTTGGCCGGTTGCGCGCGCTTCAGGTAAATATCGAGGGTATAAGACAAGGTAGCGAAGGTATAAAACGAAATACCAACTGGCAAAATAATATTCCATTCCGGCGCTGTGTAATTCACACCAATACTGGCCATTAATAACTGGAAATTTTCCAGCATAAACGTCCCGTATTTGAAATACACCAACATGCCCAGGTTCACCACCACCGATAACAGCATCCACAGGCGGCGTGCGCTCTGTTTCTGGGCATGCACTAATTTCTGTGCGGCGTACCAATCTACCACCGTGGATACCCACAACAAAATGATGAACGGCGGGTTCCATGCGGCATAGAATAAATAGCTGGCAATCAGCAAGTTGGTTTTCTTGGTCTTCCAAGAGAACGGTAAATTATGCAAGAACAAAACTAACGCGAAGAATACCAAAAAGGTAAGCGAGTTGAAGACCATTATTCCCCCCAGTTAACCGTTTCCCCACGGTCTTTGAGCAGATTAGCACAGTTCCTCTGTTAAAATAATCATCATGATTACTGTTTCAACACTTCGCCTTAACGACATTAAACTGCCACTGAACCACAGCGCGGAGGAGTTGACGCACGCGATTTTGGCTAATTTATCGATTGATGCCAGCGAGTTGTTGGATGTTGTGGTGTATAAACGCAGCTACGATGCGCGCAAGAAATCTGATATTCAATTGATTTATAGCTTGGACCTGCATTTAACGGCTACAGCCCGTGAGCGCGTATTAGCAGCGTTTTCCGGCTCACAGAAAGTATTGCAAAGCCCAGACACCAGCTACAAATTTGTGGCACAGGCCAATGCTGATTTTCCGAATGAGCAGCAACAACGGCCACTGGTTATTGGTTTTGGGCCATGCGGTATTTTGGCGGCTTTGGTTTTAGCGCAAATGGGCTTGAAGCCAATTGTGCTAGAGCGTGGCCAAGATGTGCGGGTGCGAACACAAGACACCTGGGGTTTGTGGCGCAAGAGCACGCTCAATACCGAAAGCAATGTGCAGTTTGGTGAAGGCGGTGCCGGTACGTTTTCGGATGGAAAGTTGTGGAGCCAGATTCAAGATAAATTTCATTACGGCCGCAAGGTGCTGGAGGAATTTGTTAAGGCTGGCGCGCCGGAAGAAATATTGTTTGTGAGTAAGCCGCACATTGGCACCTTTAAATTAGTGACCATGGTTGAAAAAATGCGTGCCGAGATTATTGCCCTTGGTGGCGAAATTCGTTTTGGCTGCCGTGTCGATAAACTGCATATTGAAAATGGCCAAACTACTGGGGTGACTTTAGCATCAGGTGAAACGCTGCATAGCCGGCACATTGTGTTGGCGATTGGCCACAGTGCTCGTGATACCTTTGAAATGCTACTCGATGCTGGTGTTTACATTGAAGCCAAGCCATTTTCGATTGGCTTTCGCATTGAGCATCCGCAGTCGGTGATTGATCAGGCGCGCTTCGGCAAATTTGCTGGCAATGAAATTCTTGGCGCGGCCGATTACAAACTGGTGCATCACGGCAAGAACGGCCGCAGTGTGTATAGCTTTTGCATGTGCCCGGGTGGCACCGTGGTGGCAGCTACTTCCGAACAGGGTCGAGTAGTCACTAACGGCATGAGCCAGTATTCGCGCAACGAGCGCAACGCCAATGCCGCGCTGGTGGTGGGCATTGACCCAGCCCGCGATTACCCCGAACACCCATTAGCGGGTATTGAACTGCAACGCGATTTGGAAAGCTTTGCCTATGAACTAGGTGGCGAAAACTACAATGCACCGGCGCAACGGCTCGGCGATTTTATGCGTGATCAGCCATCCACAAAACTGGGCAGCGTGATTCCTTCCTATAAACCCGGAGTTACGCTATGCAACTTGAGCGATTTGGTGCCGGGCTTTGTTAGCGAAGCGATTCGTGAAGCGATTCCTGAATTTAATAAGCAAATAAACGGCTTTGCCATGGAAGACGCGATGTTAACTGGCGTAGAAACGCGCACCTCATCGCCGATTAGCATTAAGCGCAATAACGATGATCTGCAAAGCGTGAACACCCGCGGCTTGTATCCAGCCGGCGAGGGCGCTGGCTATGCCGGTGGCATATTATCAGCGGCGGTGGATGGTATAAAAATTGCCGAGGCGGTGGCGAAATCGATTTTGGTGCGCCCACACCCCAACCCTCTCCCGGAGGGATAGGGAGAAAAGCATTAGTAATTCCTTCTCCCATTGGGAGAAGGTGGCCCGAAGGGTCGGAAGAGGGCGATAATTGTGCCCACACCCCAACCCTCTCCCGGAGGGAGAGGGCGTTGCGATTAAATCGGCGAACCCGGCGGAATAGTGGCCAATGGTCGTAGCTTCACCGAATTAGGGTCGGCAAGGTAGCGTTGGATGTAGCGCCCAGCTTCGTTTTGATCTGCATCTTTGCTACCAGTTAATTGCTTAGCCAATTCGCCTAAAGCACTACGCCATTGTGCGGCCACGGCGGGGTGCAGGTTGCCGCTGTCTAGTGTTAACAATGCTGCATCAAGCAGCGTCCAATTACGCGTGCTGAGAATCAATGGGCCGCGTTGTTGCCAAGGTTGGCTGAGCAAGGTTTGAAACACCTCGTTCACCGATGGAATGCTCTTATCGCGATCGTGCTGCCACGCTAAGCGATTCAAACGCGCCGGGTCAAAACTCATCTGCGCCACCAAAGCGCTGGCGCTGGCCACCGCTTGCAGTGGATCGAAAAGCGGTTCCATCTTGCTGCCGAAGAATTCTTTGCTACGCGAATATTCATTGGATGGCGGCGACATCACTTTCATTACCGAATCTGGCAAAGAAAGTGTTTGCTCCGACAACAATTGCGCAACGGCATCCAAGGCTTTGTGTTGCATATCGCCATTCACCGCTGTGGTGTTTGCATTGGTATCACCAATAAAACCATAGGCGTAATCGCTGCCGCCCAGCAAGCGCACCACCGCTTCAGCTTGGTAGCGATGCAATAAATAAATCGGCACTAATCGACGTTCGGCATCGCCCACTTGCCGGTCGGGCGGCAACGCGCCTTCAGCAAAATGTTGCAAGGCCGATTCACGCACACGCAGTAAGTTTTGCAAGCCTTGCAAGGCTTCACCGGGCAAATCCCACAACACACCGGCTTCGTGGCTATTGTTCAAGCTTCTGGCATCGCCATCGGATACATATTGATAGCCTTTGGCTTTAATGCCAGCACGCAGTTTTGCTAACTCGGCCGCTTCGTTTTGCGGTGCAAACGCGGCATAGCCATGCGCCACTAAAAATTTATCCCAATCGCCAAGGCCTACGTCGTAGGCTTTTGGCATACGTGGCCGGCCGTCGCTGGCTAGGCTAACTTGCGGATGCGGATAATCCAACACTGAGCCAGTGGCAGTTCTGCTGGCGGCAAAGTTGTGCGCGAAGCCAAGCGCGTGGCCCACTTCGTGGGCGGCTAATTGCTTCAAACGTTGCAACGCCATTTGCTGTGCTTCATTAAGCAAAGCCGGATCTGCGCCAGGCCGATACGGTGCAAGCAGGCCCTCGGCAATGAGTAAATCTTGGCGCACGCGTTGCGAACCGAGATTGACATAACCTTTGATAATTTCACCCGTGCGCGGATCAATCAAACCGCCACCATACGACCAGCCGCGGGTGGCGCGGTGTGTCCAGGTGATGGTGTTGTAGCGTACGTCACTCATGCTCATGCCCGGCGGTGCTAGCTCGGCGCGAAAACCGCCGATAAAAGCCGCTTCTTCAAACGCCACGCTCCACCAATTGGCGCCTTCAAGCAAGGCACTGCGAATCGGTTCGGGTGTGCCGCGATCAAGATAAAATACTATCGGTTTAACGACTGTACTTCTTGCCGAGTTAGGATCTGTCTTCTGCAAACGAAAGCGCGGCTGTTGCCGCACTTCAATATTATTGGTAATGGCTTGTGCAAAATCGAAATGACTAATGCTGTATGCACCCGAAGCCGGGTGATAATCTCGCGGCACAAAACCTGCTGCTGGCAAACGCACAAAACTGATGCGTTGCTTAACAGTTAAAGATTGCGGATCGGCGGCAATTTGCTGCACAAACTGGCCTTCGCCCGAGCCGCTGAAAGTCAGCAGGGCGGTGAATTCGGTATTGTCGGGGAAACTGCGTGCTTCACTAGGCAACACACTGCTGCGCTCAGCATCTAGGCGATAGCTGCCTTGTTTGGTGCTTTGCAAACGATTACTGACACCGACCCAATCCGACAGCAACAGCGAACTGATATCAACACGATTTGTTTCGCCAGCTTGCACAGCGCCCGACCACAACACCGCTTCGGCGAAGGCATCGCGCGCGGCTTTTGCTTCGTCGGCATCGGCGGAGTTGGCCACAAAGCGGGTGTTGCGCTGCACCAAAAACGCTTTTGGGCCAATGCGCCGGAATTCCACTAATAATGGCTCGCCATTTTGCGCCCGATCAAGGCCAATATCGTTGGAGCCCAGCGCATTTTCCAAGGTCGCCACCATTAGAAATGGCTGATTCCAAGCTGGAATATCAATCAGCACTTTGCCGCTTTCAGCATTAGCTTGAATCGGCATAAACGCCGCATGGCTGAGCGGAGCGGCGCAGATAAGCGCAAGCGCAAGAAGGGCATGGGCAACATAACGCATGAGCAATTCCAGATTGAAGACAGGGTTTAGTGTAGCGCGAATTCGCTATGCATCCCTCCCGGCCTCCCTTCCAAGCAAGGGAGGAGCAAAGCCCTGTTTGGCAAGCCCTCTTTCGCATCCCTCTCCGGTATTTGCCTACGCCCACACCCCAGCCCTCTCTGGTATTTGCCTACGCCCACACCCCAGCCCTCTCCCATGGGGAGAGGGAGAAAAGTAAATTGTCGTTTCTTCTCCCGATGGGAGAAGGTGGCCCGTAGGGTCGGATGAGGGCGTTAGTCTTGCCCACACCCCAGCCCTCTCCCATGGGGAGAGGGAGAAAAGTAAATTGTTGTTTCTTCTCCCGATGGGAGAAGGTGGCCCGTAGGGTCGGATGAGGGCGTTGCGGCGAGTTACGGCTTCTTATGCCACACAGGACGAATCGATACATTCTCGGTATCGCTCATTAGCTGCAATTCGCCGTCTTGAATCATCGCGGTTAGGCGCATGCCGCGCTGCAATAACGCGCTGGCGGCTTCCAGCTCTTCGGTGCTGATGGATATTACCGTCAGGTTTTTGAAGCGAGCCATGGCACTCTCATTTTTGCTCCACCAAATATCAAAGGCATTGCCGTTGTAGCCAAACACCACCGCTTGGCGCGCCCGGCCACAAGCCTTTTTAATGCGCGATTCGTCTGGCTGGCCCATATCAATCCACAGCTCAAT
>JANPOU010000058.1:0-4039 GCA_031428155.1 Arenimonas sp.
TAGCAAAAGGCCAGCTAAGCTTGCGCGGCATTAGTAAGCCGGTTAATTTACAGTTTACCTGGCAGCAAAATAAAAGTGCCGTTTTAATTGGCGAAGCAAGCATTAATCGCCTAGATTTTAATATTGGTATTGGCGATTGGAAAGACATAAGCTTGCTGCCAAATGCGGTGAAAGTTAGCACTAAACTTGTGCTTATCCGAAAAGCACCAGCCAGGCCTTAATTTGCTCAGCATCGAATGGCCAATACAATTCACGGCGGCCATTGCGCAACACGGGAACGCATACGCCATATTGCATTTCAAGTGTTGCGTCGCCATCAATAAACAGCGATTCGAACTCTTTCACGCCGGCCTGATGCAGCACTTCCCACGCCTCGTCGCAAAGCGCACAATCGTCTCGTTGAATTAAAGTAAGCATTTTGGTGGCGAATTTGGCATCATAGTGACAAGATTCTAGCCTATGGGCAATATATTATGGCAGTCAGCACATTCGATTTGTTTAAAATCGGCATTGGTCCATCATCTTCACATACCGTTGGGCCAATGCGCGCTGCCGCTCGCTTCGTGCAACGCTGGCTGGTGCAAGCTGAGAATATTGAGGCTTGTGTGCGTATCAAAGCTGAATTATTTGGCTCTTTAGCACTGACTGGCAAAGGCCATGGTTCCGATAAAGCGATATTGCTTGGCTTACAAGGGCAATGGCCACATTTGATTAACCCAGACCATATTGAGCTGATGCTAGCTAAAATTCGAAAAGAAAAATCAATATATTTATCGCCAACAAAATGCATTAGCTTCGATGAAAAAACTGATTTAATGTTCAACAAACGTCAGAAACTGCCGTTCCACAGCAATGGCATGCGCTTCACCGCCTTTGATGTAAACGGCACAGAACTATGTTCGCGCGAATATTATTCGGTTGGTGGTGGCTTTGTGGTTAATCAAGATGAAGCCGCTCAAGACCGCATAACCGCTGACACAACTGTTCTGCCCTACCCATTTCACAGCGGCGCTGAGTTGATTGCGCAATGTGAAAAAAACGGTATTAGTATTGCTGAATTAATGTGGGCCAATGAGCGAGTATGGCGCACTGACGCTGAAATTAATGCTGAATTAGACGCCATTTGGCTGGCCATGCAGAATTGTTTAGCGCGCGGCACAAGAAATACGGGAGTGCTTCCAGGCGGCTTAAAAGTAGCGCGTCGTGCGCCATTGATGATGCAAGAACTGTTGTCGCGCCCTGAAGCTGGTTTAAAAGACCCACTCACTGTGCTCGATTGGGTCAATCTGTATGCCTTAGCGGTGAATGAAGAAAATGCCGCGGGTGGCTCAGTGGTAACCGCGCCAACCAATGGCGCTGCCGGTATTATTCCAGCGGTGCTGCATTATTATGATCGTTTTTGCCCAAATTCTAGCCGCAAAGGTGTGAATGATTTTCTGCTAACCGCTGCTGCTATTGGCATCTTGTATAAAGAAAATGCCTCTATTTCTGGCGCTGAAGTGGGCTGCCAAGGGGAAGTCGGTGTGGCTTGTTCAATGGCTGCCGGCGGCTTAACTGCGTGTTTAGGTGGAAGCCTTGGGCAGATTGAAAACGCCGCAGAAATCGGTATGGAACACAACCTCGGCTTAACCTGCGACCCAATTGGCGGACTAGTTCAAATTCCATGCATTGAACGCAATGCTATGGGTTCGGTTAAAGCCATCAATGCCAGCCGTATGGCGATGCGCGGTGATGGCAAGCATCGCGTGTCATTAGATAAAGTGATTAAAACCATGCGTGAAACCGGCCGTGATATGGCCGAAAAATACAAAGAAACATCTCGTGGCGGTTTAGCGGTGAATGTGATTGAATGTTAATGTCTGCTTGATTCAACTTTGGATGAGCTAAATCGCTTCGTTGCATGTAACGGGTAAAAGATATGAATGCAATGCTAGATAGTTTGAATTGGAAGCGCTTGCTAGCATTTGTTGGCTTGTATCTTTTTTTTAGCTTTTTAGCGGTTACATTTATTCATACACCTGGCCAAGTCACTCTATTTTGGCCAGCATCTGGCGTTGCCTTTGTTTTTTTAGTCCGTTATGGTTTGATATGGAGCATCCCATTAGCCGCAACATTGTGCTTGATGCACTGGCTTTTTGACCCAGTCACTCCACTTTTTCTATTGTTTTCCGTGTCTAGCAATGTGATTGGAACTGTTGTTGCTGCTATGTATGTACGTTCAAATAATATTGTACGCCCCTATAAAACAAGCAGCTTCCTTTCCTTGCGCAGCGGTTTCATCTCGCTCCGAGCTGCCATATTAATGTCACTTGTGTCCGGGTTAATCGGCGTATCAGGACTAAGTATCTCTGGCATAGCAAATGTAAACGACTTCTGGCTTGGCGTTGCCAAATGGACGATGGGTAATTTGCTCGGTATTATTTGTACTGCACCAAGTCTATTTCTAATTACGGCACCCATCTCTCAGAATCCAGACAGGCCCATCGATAGCGACTACGCACCAATCAACGGCAAGCTAGTTTGGAGCTTTTTGTTAGTTATCTCTTTTATTTTTATTTTTTTGGGTGGTGCAAGCAAAAGCCCGTATTCACTTGGATTAACTGGCCTGCCAATTGCACTGCTAGTATGGAGTGCAATGCGCTTCCAACCGATATGGACAGCAATTGGCATTGCCTTAACTATTCTTGTGATAACCTCAATGACTGGTTTGGGACTAGCAGGCTTTACGCAACCTAAAGAACTCATCGATGTTATTTTTCTACTCAGTTTTTTATGTCTGATTTCTATTTTTCCCATTATTCTGCTAGCAAGTAATCATGAAAACCGCGTCGCCACGCGGAACATTATCCGACGCGCAACAACCGACCTTGAAACCGGCTTGCCCAATCGAATTGCATTCGAGGATGTAACACGGCAGATGCTCAAGAGCATCGGGCCTGCGCAAACATTAGCATATCTGGACTTCGACCATTTCACTGTGGTCAACGATACCGCAAGCCATAAAGCGGGTGATGAACTCATTAAAGGTGTTGCATCGATGCTGGCGGCAAGCCTTTATCCAAGCGATAAAATTTTCCGTATTGGTGGCGATGAATTCGCTTTGCTATTCGCATGCGAAGGTGCCGAAGCTGAACTACGTGCAAAACGAGCCATAAACGCGATTGAATCATTTAAAACCGGCTGGAATAACCAAATTCTGTCAACGACTGCAAGTATTGGTTTAGTTACCTTAACTCCCGGGTTGGGTGATTTCGCACAATTGCTTTCGCAAGCCGATGCAGCATGCTTCACCGCAAAAGAATTGGGCGGCAACCGCATTTGTTTGTCCGACCAGCACAGCGATGAATTACAAAATCGAACAGCGGCAATGCACTCCGCAGTACTAATAAGAACAGCACTTGAGCAGAATTGTTTTGAATTAGACTGCCAAGATATTCTTTCGCTTACTGACGCACCTGAACATGGCCGAAATTTTGAAGTATTGCTCCGATTACGCCACCCACAAACCGGCGAAGTGTTAAACCCGAAATCATTTATTCCCGCTGCAGAACGCTTTCATCTGGGTGTTAAAATTGACCGCCATGTCATCAATTTATTACTTGAGTGGATGGAATCGCATCCCGTGCAAGCGGCATTGGTTCAAACTTGCTCGATTAATCTTTCCGCGTCGTCAATGGAAGATGAAAGTTTCTTCTCATTCCTGCACAACAGATTAAGTGCATCAAGCTTTCCAGCGCATAAAATTATATTTGAAATCACTGAAACTTACGCTATGCATGATTTATCAAGGGCGCAAGCATTGATTAAGCATATTCGTTTTATTGGCTGCCGCTTCGCATTGGATGATTTTGGCACCGGCTTTTGCTCATTCAATTACCTGCAAAACCTTGATGTGGATATATTCAAAATTGACGGCAGTTTTGTGCGTAATTTGGAGAGCTCCGAGCTTTCCAAAGCGATAATCCGTTCGATTACTGACATTGCCCATGTGTTGAACAAAACCACCACCGCTGAACATTGCGAGTCGCCGCAGATTCTA
>JANPOU010000059.1:0-3045 GCA_031428155.1 Arenimonas sp.
ACCGTTAAAGCAAGAAAAATTCTTGGTTTGGGTAAAAAGGTTCAAATCTATAGCCCGTCTCTATATATCGCCATGAACGGCCGCATTTGGGATCCGGCTAAAGTGAAAAAGAATGTGTCTGCCAATCGCTTCGAAGCTAACAAATAATTGTAGGGTGGGTTGTAACCCACCGTTATAAATTCGCGAAACGCAATGGTGGGCCAAGACCCACCCTACAAACCGGAAGTTCAAGATAACTTGGGTAGGTTTAATTTGCTCTGGGCCCATTTTGAAATTAAATTTGCTATTACTGACGCGCCAATCAATGAAAGCAACATAGGAAAGATTAACCAATTAGAAATATAAAAAACCAACAATATAATTGTAAAAATTATTGTCGTTTTAATGGACTGCTTAAAAATTAAAAACAAAAGAAAAACTACAACCCAATTATAATAAATTGATGCTGATTGGCATGCTTTCAATAACGGCTTTATTCCTAATGGGGCCTTAACATTTTTATTTAACTGACGCTCTTCTTCTATCCATTTCTGTAATTGTGCTTCAGTTACATTAGCGCCTGACTCTCTAAACTCTTTAAGCTCTCTATGTTCACGATAATTTTCTGAATACACTGACACACCAAAAAACAAAGGCACCATTGATATCAAGCCAGTAATTACAATTACAAAAATAATGAATGCAAATCTATTCAATTTCATAATATCACCACTCAATGTCATACATCAATTGACTTCTTCGAATAAAGAGCTAGCGCATAATTGCAGGGGCGAATGATTATTCGCCCTTACAGATTTTTATTTTATAGATAGCATAACAAGCAGCGCCCTACATTTTATTTCGCAAGTTCGGTTAGAAGCACATGCCAATGGGTTAAGCCGCGCGCCACGCTGCTGACCGGTACGCGCTCGTTCAAGCCATGCGCGTAATCGTCTGCGGGCATCACATACGCACCGGATACGCCATAGCTTGGAATGCCTTGCGCGCGAAAATACAGGCTGTCGGTTGCGCCAGACGACATGCTCGGAATCACTGGCAAGCCTTTAAAATTGGCGTCCACGGCTTTGCGCACGGCCTGCATCACATCATCGCGCAATGGCGAGGCATCACTGGCAAAGGATTCACCGACTTCTTTCACCTTTGCATTCGGGTTAGCAATTACCTCGGCCAGTTTTGCGCGTACCGTTTCAACGCTTACACCCGGGAAAATCCGGCAGTTCACGGTTGCCGTAGCGAGCTGCGGCAAAGCGTTTTCAGCATGGCCACCGCTAAGCATAGTTGCCACGCATGTGGTGCGCAGCGTGCCAATATATTCCGGATCAGCGGCAATCGTTGCAATGGCTTCTAAATCGTTCGGATTGTCGGCAAAGCGTTGCATGGCTTGGCCTAAGCCACCACCAATTTGCTGGCCGGTAAACCGGAATGAGCTGCGAGTTTGTTCGCTGCTTTGCGCTGGAAATTCAAAAGCCGATAATTTCTGCAGGGCATTCGCCAACTCATAGATGGCATTATCTTTGCGCGGCCGCGAGCTATGCCCGCCCGGGTTGCTCACTGAAACAGCAAACGTAGCAAAAGTTTTTTCTGCAGTTTGCAAGCCATACACCAGCGCTTTTTTATCGCTAGCTAAAGTGCCGCCACCGCCATCACCGTTGAGTAGAAACTCGGCATCAGGAAATTGTGTGCTAAGTGCTTGGGTGCTGAGCATATCGGTTTCTTCATCACCGGAAAATACCAGGATAATATCGCGCGACGGCTTGAAGCCTTCCTTCTTCAATTGCAATAATGTGCTAACCGTCAGCGCCATATCGAGTTTGTTATCGTACACACCACGGCCGAAATGGTAGCCATTTTCGGTAATCATAGTGAACGGATCACGGGTCCAATCAGACGCAATAGCTTCCACTACATCCATATGAGCAGAAATGAGCATTGGCTTTTTACTGCCATTGCCACGATAGCGCGCTACCAAGGTTGCAGTTCCGGCGACTTCGGTTATTTTCATATCTTCGGGGGCGAAACCGCCTTGAATCAACTGCTGCGATAAATACTCAGCCATTACCGGCACTTGGCCATTGCCTTTCACTGTTTTGAAGCCGACAATTTTACCGAGTAACTCGGTGCTTTGTTTCAGCTGCGCCGCATCTGGCAAATGTGTGTTAGCTTGCGCGGAAAACACCGCTGAAATACTTAAGACAAGTATAAGACTAGAGAGTGTTTTGGTTTTCATGATTGAACGCTGCAGTTGGACAGCGTTCAGATTATCACATCATTCCCGTTTCTAACTGCGCCGCTTCGCTCATCATGTGTCGGCCCCATGGCGGGTCAAAAACCAGATCAACATCGGCTTCAATAACGGTTGGCACATGCTCCACTTTGGCGCGCACATCTTCCACCAACACATCGCCCATGCCGCAAGCCGGTGCGGTTAGAGTCATTTGAATATTCACTTTACGCTGGCCATCGGGAAGACGTTCAATCTGGCAATCATAAATCAAGCCAAGCTCAACCACGTTAATCGGAATTTCTGGATCAAAACAGGTGCGTAATTGTGACCAAATCAATTTTTCAACCGCATTATCGTCTTCGGTGTCGGCTAACTCGAGCGTTTTGGGCGCGGGTTTTCCGATGGCATCGGCATTTTCACCGGCCACACGAAATAAATTTCCTTCCACAAATACCGTGAACGAACCGCCCAAGGCCTGGGTAATGTAGCCCACGGTTCCGGCTGGCAAGCTGACTTTATCGCCTTGCGGCACAAGCACCACATCACAATCTCGTTCGAATTTAATCGGTTCGCTGGTACGGGAATAAGACACGTGAGCCTTTAACAGAGGTAAACTGATGTCTAGTTTACTGGAAAGTCGAAATCAGCGTGTCAACAATCCAACCCGCCCTTGTTAAACCCTTAATTACCAGCTTTTTGGCAGCAATCACCATGTTAGCCGTGTGGTTTACTTTATCGGTGCATCTTGATAGTCCAATTTCTTGGTTTGCGCTAATTGCGGCCCTGGATATAGCTTTATTAGAACGCTGGACCCGCAGCAA
>JANPOU010000060.1:0-55310 GCA_031428155.1 Arenimonas sp.
CCGTAGTTCGGTGGCATTTGCATGCCAATCAGCAGAACCTTAGCCTTGGCAGCTTTCGCTTGCCGAATCATGCTCTGCAAGTTCTTCCTTGACATCGCCAAGGGCAAGCCGCGCAAGGCATCGTTAGCGCCTAGTTCAATAATCACCAAATTCGGTTTGTGCTGTTTCAGCGCCGCCGGCAAGCGCGACAAACCACCGGACGTGGTTTCGCCGGAAATGCTGGCATTCACCACCCGCCAGTTCGGGTGTGTGGTTTTCATGCGCGCGGCCGTCATTGCCACCCAGCCTTGTTCGGCGGGCAAATTATAGGCCGCCGACAAGGAATCGCCCATCACCAACACGGTTTGCTTGGCCAGAAGCGTGCCAGGCATGACCAATAGCATTAGCGCCAACAACACAAATCCTTGATATTGGCTGTGCCAGACTCTATGTAGTAGATAAGCGAATCGATGTTGCATTTTTTCCCTAGGACAATAAACCGTGAGCCATGCCATCAATGTAACAAACTTAAGCAAACGCGTGCAGTTGCCGAACAGTGAATTATGCATCTTAGACGATGTGAGCTTCGCTCTCGAAAAAGGCCAAACGCTGGCTATTGTTGGTGCATCAGGCTCCGGCAAAAGCACCTTGCTGGCACTAATGGCAGGATTGGACACAGCCAGTGAAGGCCGCGTGGAGATTTTAGGTATCGATTTAAATACACTGGATGAAGACGGCCGGGCTAAATTGCGTGGTGAGAAAGTTGGTTTTGTGTTTCAAAGCTTTCAATTGCTGCCGGCCTTAAGCGCGCTGGAAAATGTGATGCTGCCGCTTGAACTGCGTGGCGATAATAATCCAGAACTTGCCGCGCGTGAAATTTTGCAGCAGGTCGGATTAGGCGAACGCTTAGATCATTACCCACGCCAGCTGTCTGGCGGTGAACAACAACGCGTAGCCATTGCAAGAGCATTTGTGGTGCGGCCTGCGGTGTTATTTGCCGATGAGCCAACCGGCAACTTGGACACCGAAACCGGCCGTGCGGTCATTGATTTATTATTTGAACTAAACCAAAACAGCGGCACCACCTTGGTGCTGGTCACTCACGATGAACGCTTAGCGGCACGTTGTTTGCGCATCTTGCGCTTAGCTGCCGGCAAATTAGTGCTATGAAATTAATTAAGCTCGCGTGGCGACAAACCTGGCGCGATCTCGCAGCTGGTGAAATTCGGCTGATGCTGCTGGCATTAGTTATTGCGGTGATGGCGGTAACGGCAGTGAGCTTTATCACTGACCGCGCTGAATTGGGTTTGCAACAAGAAGCCAATCGCTTGCTTGGTGGCGATGCTGCGATGCGCGCTGATACGCCGATTGCGGAAACGGTTTCAGCTAGCGCAAAAAAACTGAACTTGGATGTAGCACAAACCGCCAGTTTCCCAAGCATGGTACAAACCGTTGCGGCCATATCCTTGGCCGATATCAAAGCCGTGGATGATAAATATCCGCTGCGTGGCGAATTCCAAATTCAGCGCGGCACCGATTCAAAAACTGAAACGGTTCGCGGCGGCCCAAAGTCCGGAACGCTTTGGTTATCGGCCGATGCGGCGCGCAAATTGAATGCCGTAGTTGGCCAATCGATTGGCGTGGGTGATGCGCAATTACTTTACGCCGCCACCTTGTTGCAAGAGCCAGATGCCGCTTTGGATTATTTTAATGTGGCACCCAAAGTGATGATTGCCTTACGCGATTTGCCAAGCACTGGTTTGGTGCAAAACGGCAGTCGTATTCAATACCGTTTGGTGGTTGCTGGAAAAGATTCCAACGTGCAATCTTTCGTACAGCAAACCCGCAAAAATCTGCAACGTGGCCAACGCTTAGAAAGCAGCGACGATGCGCGACCCGAAGTACGTTCGGCCTTAGATAGGGCTGGACGCTTTTTATCGCTAGCGGCCTTGGTGTCTTTAATTTTAGCGGCTGTGGCCATTGCATTAGCGGCACGCCGACACAGCGCACGGCATTTAGATGGCAGCGCCGTGATGCGGTGCTTGGGTGCGAGCCAAGCAACCATTGCGTTTTTGCAGTTAGGTGAATTATTTTTCTTAGGCGTTGTTGGCAGCAGTATGGGTATTGGCTTGGCGTGGTTGTTGCAGTTTGCAGTTGCCGGGTATTTATCAAGCGCGATGGGCGTTGTCTTGCCGGCAGCCAGCTTGCAGCCACTGTGGGCCGGCTTCGCGATTGGCTTTACGGTTTTAATTGCGTTCGCTGTACCGCCAGTATTAGCTTTGCGTAAAGTGCCGGCGCTTCGTGTTTTGCGCCGCGATGTGCCGATTTCCGAACCTAGCGCGTGGGCGGTTGGCTTATTGGGTTTATCGGGCTTGGGCGCATTGCTGTGGTGGAAAGCCGATTCGGCCGTGCTTGGTGGTTTGATACTTGGCGGCATTGTGATTACCGCGCTTGTACTAGCTGGTATCGCATGGCTATTATTGCGTTGGCTGAAAAATGCCCGGCATAAACTACATGGCCCGTGGCGCTATGGCTTGGCCAATTTAAGCCGCCATCAAGGCATGACGCTTACGCAAGTATCAGCTTTAGGTTTGGGGCTGATGGCCATATTGCTGCTGACCTTTGTACGCACCGATTTATTATCGCGCTGGCAGCAAACCTTACCCAGCGATGCTCCGAATCGATTTGTGATAAATGTGCAGCCTGAGCAAATGCCCGCCGTTGAGCAGTTTGTGCAAAGCATTGGCTTGAACAACGCGCAACTGTATCCGATGGTGCGTGCCCGTTTAAAAGCAGTGAACGGCAAATTAGTGACTGGCGCCGACTACGAAAAAAATGGCGCACGTGCTGCGCGTTTGGCCGAGCGTGAATTCAACTTATCATCAGCGACAACATTCGGCAAAGACAATACCTTAGTGGCCGGAAAATATTGGCCTGCAAACCATAGCGGCGCTCTGGAAATGTCGGTTGAACAAGGCTTCGCTGAATCCTTGAATTGGAAGCTCGGCGATGTGGTTCGCTTCGATGTGGCCGGCACCGCACTAACTGCAAAAATTACTAGCCTTCGAAAAGTGGAATGGGAAAGCTTTAAGCCGAATTTCTTTGTGGTGATTTCGCCTAATGGTTTGCAAGGCTTGTCAGCCAGTTACATTTCGGCCTTGTATGTGCCTAAAGACAAACAGTCGAAGATGGATGAGCTGGTTCGGCAATTTCCTAATTTATCGGTGATTGATATTGAAGCGGTACTCAAGCAAGTGCGCAGTACCGTTGAGCAAGTGAGCCGCGTGGTGGAATCTGTATTTTATTTTTCTTTATTGGCTGGCTTATTAGTACTGCTAGCTGCGGTGCAGGCCTCGCAAGATGAACGCATGCGCGAAGCAGGCGTGATGCGCGTGCTGGGCGCCTCGAAAAAACAGCTGCGCTTGGCGCAAGCCACCGAATTCGCCAGCTTGGGTTTATTGGCAGGATTGGTCGCATCCATTTCAGCCAGCGTGATTGCTAGCTTAATTGCCACTAAAGTATTTAGCTTGCCATGGAGTTTTAATCTGCCCTTAATTTTGTATGGCGTGTTGGGAGGCACAGCTTTGGCCTTGCTGGCTGGATTATGGGCCACACGTAAAGTCACACAAGTGCCACCGATGGAAACCTTGCGGGCGTTGTGATTTGCTTTAAACTCTAGTTAAGCCCTTAGCTAGCGAGGAAAGCTGACATGAGTCCCTTTATTTTTCTGTTAACTCTTAGTGGGATATCTTTACTTGGGATACTGCTATTTTTTTGAAGTAGGCCGGAAAATTGGGTTGAATCGTTTAAAGAGAAATCCCAATGGCATTTATTATTAGCCCTAGGCGCACTATTGTTACTTGGTTTGCTGGTAATTAAAAAATGCCTGCAAAACCCGCTGTGGGTCTTCAACGCCATTAATTAAACACAACGGAATATTCGCGTCTTGCAAAGCCGAAACCCAACGCGTTCGGTTTATTTTGCGCTCTCGAATATATTGAATAATTTTTGGCAGCACTAAGCGGCCATCTGCGCGACTGAGCAATTGCCAATGCTCTTCTAGCATTTCATTACTCAATGGCCGACTGCAAATTTTTCGCATGCTGCCTGAAAAGCTCCGATAATTTGACAATCTGGCCATCAACGGACCAATTTTACTCAGCAATAATTTCTGCATCAAAATAGGATAAGTTGCCTCAGGAAAAATTCCGCCATTGAGTAAACAAATTTTATTTATCTTAAATGGCAGTGTTCCCTCATTCTGGCGTGCCAATAATTCTTGTGCCACCGTATCGCCATAATCGTGTGCCAGTATGGATACCTCCATTAACCCTTGGCTTTGCACATAAGCTTGCCATTGATTGGCCGATGCTTTTAAGGAATATGCATAATTACGAGGTTTATCAGACAAGCCAAAACCCAACATGTCGATGCTATGCACCGCAAACTTGTTAGATAATTCCGGCCATAGCAAGGCCCAATCAAAACTCGACGTTGGAAAGCCGTGAATCAGTAATAGTGCTGGCCCCTGGCCTTGAGTACGAGAAAATAAACGGTGCTGTTGCCAGCGAAAGTCTGTGCCACCTTGTTGCCAAAGCGCCAGATGCATAGAAATTATTCCTGTAACTCAATCACATAAAACGGAACTACAGGCTCAACGTCGGCAGCATAATCAACACCAGACACGCCAAATCCGAACAGTTTCAAAAAATCGGCTTTGTAGTTGGCGTAGTCGGTATGTTCAAACAGGTTGGCACTCGTTACCGTTGGCCAAATCAATTTCACCGCGTGCTGAACTTCGTCACGCAACTCCCAGTCGTCCATGCGGATACGTTGCTGATCATCACGGTCGTTACCAGCGCCATAGAGCTCAGTGCGGAACATGCGGTCGATTTGTTCAATCGGTCCTTCGTGCAGCCCAAGCTGCTTCATTACGCGGAAACAGATGGATATGTACAACGGCATTACCGGAATGGCCGCAGAAGCTTGAGTGACGACGCTTTTCAGCACCGCCACATTGGCTGAGCCATTGACTGGCGCAAGCGTTTGGCGTAATTCAGCCGCGGCACGATCCATGTCTTCTTTGGCTTTGCCCAGCGCACCATGCCAATAAATCGGCCAGGTGATGTCGGTGCCAATGTAACTGTACGACACGGTTTTTACCCCGTCAGCAAGCACACCAGCATCGAGTAAAGCCTGCATCCATAGCTGCCAATCTTCGCCACCCATCACCGTCACGGTATTGGCGATTTCTTCCTCTGAGGCCGGTTCAATTTCAGCATGGATAATCACATCTTTGCTGGTATCAATGGCAGTGGATTGGTATTTCTCGCCAATGGGTTTCAAGGCCGAACGAATAATCTCGCCCGAATCTGGCAACTTCCGAACTGGCGAAGCCAGTGAATACACCACCATATCCACTTGCCCTAAATCTTGCTTGATGAGCTCAATCACTTTGGTGCGCATGGCGTGCGAAAACGCATCGCCATTAACGCTTTTGGAATATAAGCCAGCCTCATGTGCTGCTTTTTCAAAAGCAGCAGAATTATACCAACCAGCACTACCTGGCTTTGTTTCGCTGGCCGGCTTTTCCAAAAACACACCAATGGTAGCGGCGTTTGAACCAAATGCGGCAGTTATCCGCGAAGCCAAACCATAGCCGGTGGATGCACCGATGACCAAGACCTTTTTCGGACCACCCACAATTTCACCACGTGCTTTCACCACAGCAATTTGCTCGGCCACATTGGCCGCGCAGCCGGTTGGGTGCGTGGTGGTGCAAATAAAGCCACGGGTTTTTGGTTGGATGATCATGCGAGTCCTTAATTTGCCGTGTGAATAGTCACGGACGAGGTGTTCAGTATAAAACGAATTTATAGGGGACGGAGGTACCTCCGTCCCTTAAATTAGTCCCTTAAATTAAAAAAGCCGGACTACCGAAATAAATCGAATAGCCCAGCTAATTTTGGTGCAATTTACTGACTCAGTCTTCTAGCGGCTTAGATTTCTTGAGTTTTGGGAAAGCGGCTTTGAATGCATCAATATTAGATGGCGCAAGATTCGGGCGGCCCGACATAAAGCCGAAATTCACTTCACCAGAAATAAAATAGGTTTCACCATCTTCCGCTTCAATCGCTGTTACATCTTTATTTTCTGCATGTACAACATATTCGTGCTTACCAGGTGCAACTTGAAGAGTGAAGTAATTGCCGTTGCGTAATCTGCCCAACTCAACATCGTTTTCACGAACTTTGAAGTTAATACCGCCGCCTTTAAAAGCACTCGGGCGAAAAAATACGACTAAGGCTTTGCCAGCTTCAGGCATGCCAATTGCAGTGCTGGTTGCATCTGGCGCAACAACTGCTGGGCTTACCTCTGGAGCTGCGTCCTGAGCAAAGATAGGAGCATTTAATGCGGAAGCAAAAAGTAACACAAATAAATTTAATATCTTCATAGTTCTCTCGTAATGGTGTAATTAAAAAAATTATGGCCCAGCGACAGCAACGTCTATGGTTGTATCTACTGCAGTCAACGCGGTTGCTCGCGTTCCAAGTGGAATAACAATTTCTCCACCTGTAATGAAGGGAGCTAACATACCAAGTATAGGAACAGCAACAGCGGCGGCGGCACCAACTGCAAATGAGGCGCCTGTATTATTTTTTCCTACATAGATTCCTGAAATCGGCTTTAACGATCGCAATTTAATTTGCTGGTCATTAAAAAGTAGATATCTGGCTGCCAATATTAATTCACCGCCTTTACCACCAAATCCCGATTTCTGCGCATGAATAACTTCTCCCATTGCTGGTGTGCCTTTTGGAATAATTACTTGTTCATTTAGAATCAAATCTTCTGCCAGTATGAATTGTATCGGTGCGCCAATAACAGATATTTTTGATGTCACTTCAGCGCTGAATTCAAGCAATAGTGGCGTTTTAGCTGGAATCACGATTTGTGGCGATTGGTTAGAATCAATCAGTGGCATTGATTGCGAAAATGCTTCTTGAGGCATAAGTAAATTGAGCAAAATTAAAGCAATCCATTTCAAGCAAACTTTCCTTTTGACTTTAATATTCAACTAAATATAGTTTAACGATAATAAATTTTTTATTCTTCATAATTATTGTTGTTAACAAATGTGAATGTCAACTCAATTTCAATTTCTTGCGAATAGCATAGATATAAATCACACATTTCCACCCGTCAAAATCAAGCCAATCCGCTTGCCTTTGAAAATTTCCGGATACGCCAAGACTGCCGCCAAAACCGTAGCACTGGATGGCTCTATCAGCATTTTCAAGTGTTCAGTGATGAGTGCTTGAGCCTGTACACATTGCGCATCGGAAACGCTGAGCACTTGCAACACATGTTCTTGAATGATGGCAAAATTTGGGATGCCGACTAGCGCCCGCAAGCCATCGCAGATGGTATCCGGAACTAGGTGCGTGACGCGTTCCTTGGCAGCCAGCGAGGCAATAGTATCGGCCGCACCTTCAGGCTCAACGCCATACAAGGGAATATCAAACGGTTCGAGAACAATGGCAGTGCCGCTAATCAAACCGCCACCGCCAACGGGTGCTAATACGGCATCGAGTTTCGGAACCGCATGATTCAACTCCAATGCCGCAGTGCCTTGGCCGGCCATTACATTGGGATTCTCATAAGGATGCACCAAAGTAGCGCCCTCACGTTCCATAACTATTTTAGTCATCGACTCTCGCGCTGCTTGGTTGTTGTCACAACTATAAATGACGGCACCGGCATCAACAATCGCGCTTACTTTCGAGGGCACCGAACCTTTGGGCACCACCACATGCGCGGTGATGTCGCGTAGTTTTGCAGCACGCGCCAAGGCCGCGCCATGATTACCTGATGAATGGGTGGCCACTCCGCGACTCGCTTGCTCATCGCTCAGTGCGAACACGGCATTCACTGCGCCACGAAATTTGAAAGCGCCGCCAACTTGCAAATTCTCGCATTTGAAAAAAAGCTGCGCGCCTGTTAGCGCATCTAAAGCCACAGATGTTTTGATTGGCGTCACCTGTGCATATGGCGCAATGCGTGCCGCGGCATTTAAAATGTCAGTAAATACAATCATTCAAAGCTCCTTAGGTTTATCGGCCTGGCCCAACAAACTACTTAAAGCCGAGCCAGCGACTACCAACAGCGCGCCAAATATTCCCAACAGCGTTACGTGCTCGGGTGCAATGTATTGCGGCCAAACGCTGTGCGCTACAGAAACCGCTAATAAACATAATAGCGGAGTCATTGCCAACACCGCAGAAACCCGTGACGCCTGCCAATGCACCAAGGCTTCTGCGAATGCTCCATAAGCCACTAAGGTATTGATGCAACAAAATAATAGCAAAGCCCAATGCATTGCATCGAGTGGCAACAGGCTGCTTGGCTTAGCGAATGGCCAAAGCACCAGTGCTGCCAGCAGATAAATAAACCCAAGAATATGCTGCGAAGGTAGCTTCATCAACAATTGCTTTTGCAGCAAAGCATAGCCAGCCCAAGAAACTGCAGCCAAGAATAATGAAAGCACGCCCAGCAAATAATGCTGCTTGCTGATGAATTGATTGCCGAATTGGTCGCTAAAAAATAGCAATAAGCCAATCACAATAATGCCTAAGCCAAGCCATTGCCCGCGCGCATACTGTTCTTTAAAGATAAAAATGCCGCCCAAGGCCATCAGCAGTGGCGCCATTTGAATGAGTAATTGCGCATTGCTTGGCGAAGTGAATTGCACGCCTAAAATATAGCCCACATAATTGCCAATCAATAATAGCGCTGCTAAGGACATCAGCACCCAGCGTTTCCCGTCCAACGCTGCATAAGCACCTAACTGTTTTTTTGCACCAAGCCAGAACGCCATAAAAATGGCCGCGAATAAGAACCGAAACCAGGTTAGCGTCATTGGGTCGAGCACCACTAGGCTCATTTTTAAAACCAGTGGCAAGGTGGCCCAACAACCGGCAGTTACCATGGCCATCATCAAACCAAGCTTCCATTGCCCTGAGGCCTGATGCAACATGCCATGCTCCCTAAATTTTGTACGCCTATTGTCGTTTAATTCAGCTACGATTCACAGCAAACGCATACACTGGATTAACTTGCGGGAGTTAAACAATGAAAATCAAATGCTTGTTGGTCCTTTTTGCCAGCTTTGCCTTAAGCGGCTGTGTAACGTATACCTCTGAATATGCCAACGACGGCTATTATTCCTCGCCAGACGACAGCTATAGCGACTACGGGGACGACTATTACGGCGATCCCGATATTGGTTATGACGACTATGCCAATGACGGCTATTACGGAAACTCAGGCAATTATGGCCAATACAGCTATGGCAGCGGTGGCTTTTCCAGCATCAGTTTTAGCTTCAACTTCGGCCCAAGATACTCACATTACCGCAACTACCCATCCTACTATGGCTATTATCAATGCTCACCTTGGTCGGCGTATTGCTACAGCGCTTATAACCCAGGCTATGGCTGGGGCTATACACCTTATTACGTTCACCACCATCACCACAATCCAAAACCAAAACCGCCAGAACATAAGCCTGATTTCCCTAGACTCAATGCTGGGCAGCCCGCTCTGCATCCACGTTACCCGATTGTTGATCGGCCAGATGGCCCGCGCCCGCGCCAGCCGCAATATCGCCCGATAAATTCTTTACCACAACAACAATCGCAAACTCAGCCTATTGCTAATGGCGGCACTCCAAATACCCCACAGTATCCAAGGCAACAACCACGCCAGCGCCCAAACACTCAGCCTGTTGATGGCAACGAGCCTGAGCGCGAGCGTTTTGTTGAGCGTGAACGCAATATTGAGCGTTATGCCGATCGCTATGCTGAACGTGAAGCCATGCCTCGCCAACAGCCGAATAACCCGCAGCGCCAAGCACCAAGAGCGCGGCCAGTTCAATCGGAAGAGCCAACAAACAACTACGCGCGCTATCCACAAGCACCACGCAATGTTCCTGCTCAGCAAGGCCAAGCCCCGCGCAATCGGCCAATGAATGCTAATCAGCAAACGAATGGCACCGTAGTAGGGCAACAAATGCCTCAGCAACGTGCGCAAGCACAGCCAAAGCCAGAGCGTCGTGAGCGTGCTGAAAGCAAGCCGCGTGAGCAAAAAGCCGAACGCCAGCGCGATGGCGATGAGCCATAATCGCTGAACCCTTCGCAACGCGCCTTCGGGCGCGTTTTGCGTTTTGGCATAAATAGGCGAAAATAGGCGCTATGAATAGTTTTAATCACTTTGATGTCATCGTTATCGGTGGCGGCCATGCCGGCACAGAAGCCGCTTTAGCCTCGGCGCGCTTGGGTGCGCGCACCTTATTGCTGACCCATAATATTGAAACCATTGGGCAAATGAGCTGCAACCCGGCCATTGGCGGCATTGGCAAAGGCCATTTGGTGAAAGAAATTGATGCGCTTGGCGGCGCTATGGCAATTGCCGCTGATTATGCTGGAATTCAATGGCGCACGCTGAACGCCTCGAAAGGCCCAGCGGTGCGCGCTACTCGAGCGCAAGCCGACCGCGCCTTATACAAAGCCAAAATCCGCAATATGGTGGAAGCGCAGGAACATCTGTCGCTGTTTCAGCAAGCGGTTGACGACATCGTGTTCGAAAATAATCAGGCTGTGGGCGTCATCACCCAATCCGGTTTGCGTTTTAATGCCCGCGCGATTGTGCTAACGGCCGGCACCTTCTTAGCCGGAAAAATCCATGTTGGCATGACTAATTATGCTGGCGGACGAGCCGGCGATCCACCGGCTACCAAACTTGCAGAACGCCTGCGTGAAGGTGCGTTTCAGGTGGCACGCTTAAAAACGGGTACACCGCCGCGTATTGATAGCCGAAGTTTGGATTATTCCGTATTTCAAGAACAGCCCGGCGATCAGCCGATCCCCAGCTTCAGTTATTTAGCCACTGGGCTTGAGCACCCAGAGCAAGTCAGCTGCTGGATTACCCATACCAATGAACGAACGCACGACATCATCCGTGGTGGCCTAGACCGTTCGCCAATGTATTCTGGGGTGATTGAAGGCATTGGTCCGCGCTATTGCCCGTCGATTGAAGACAAGATTGTGCGCTTCGCTGATAAAACCTCGCACCAAATTTTCATTGAGCCGGAAGGTTTGAATACAGCGGAAATATACCCAAACGGCATTTCCACCTCCCTGCCATACGATGTACAGCTTGAACTGGTGCATTCCATCCGCGGTTTCGAAAACGCGCACATCACCCGCCCGGGCTATGCCATTGAATACGATTACTTCGACCCGCGCGGCCTGAAAGCGTCTTTAGAAACTAAAGCAATGAACGGCTTGTTTTTCGCTGGGCAAATCAATGGCACCACCGGCTATGAAGAAGCGGCGGCGCAAGGTTTAATTGCCGGCTTGAATGCCGCGCACTACAGCAAAGATTTGCCGAGTTGGTCGCCGCGCCGCGATGAAGCGTATATTGGCGTGCTGATTGACGACTTAATTACTCATGGCACTACCGAACCATACCGCATGTTCACTTCGCGCGCTGAATACCGCCTGCAATTACGCGAAGATAATGCCGATGCGCGCTTAACCCCAACCGGCGTTGAATTAGGTTTAGTTTCATCTGCACGGCAACACGCGTTCAACATGAAAATGGATGATATTCAAGCCGAAAGCGCCCGCTTGCAAGCCTTATGGATTGCGCCTGGCAATGGCTTAGCCAAAGCACTTGAGCGCGACACCGGCATTTGCGTGACGCGCGATGGCAGCGCCTTGGATTTAATCAAGCGCCCAGAAATCACCTATAACAGCCTAACCGTCATCCCAGAATTTGGCCCTGCGCACAGTTCGCTAAAAGTGGCTGAGCAAGTTGAGATCTCAGTGAAATATTCTGGCTACTTAACCCGCCAAAACGACGACATTGCCAAGTCGAAGAAAAGCGAAAGCACTGCCTTCCCGGAAGACTTTACATTTACCGGCATTCCTGGGCTTTCGAATGAGTTGCAAAGCAAGCTCAACAACACTCGCCCTGAAACCATCGGCCAAGCGCAACGCATTCCAGGCATGACACCCGCCGCGATCTCCTTATTATTAATCCAATTAAATAAACGCCGACGCGCTGCCTAATGGATTTGCAATGGCGTCAACGACGCAAGCGGGTAAGGGCTTGGCTAAAGCCATTGCCGCGCAAAGCAAACGTACATCGCTACCCGATTATTAAATGGTTTGCTAAATTTGCCCATCAACGCGCTTATTTATGGTCGTTTAAAAACACTCCGGTAGTTCGTGCCATCTATATAGGTAGCCTTTTAGCCTATATGCCGAGTTATGGTGCGCAAATTTTTCTGGCCTTTGGTGCTGCTTTTTTGGGGCGCGCAAATTTAACGATTTTGGTTGGCTTGCAAATGATTACCAATCCACTCACCCTTGGCCCTATTTACCTTGCCACCTATACTATTGGCACGTGGCTAATCAAAATTCTGCACATTAAAGCAAAACACGCGTTTTTAGACGGTGCACTGGCGCTAACCTTGGGCGGATTGGTGCTTGGGATGGCAACAGCCCTGCTTCTACATGGCGTTTGGCTGTTTGGTCGCTATGAAGCAAAACAATTCCGAAAGAAACGTTTGGCCAGCACAAAGAATATTTACTCTAAAACGCCCTAAGCCACTAGCCACAATGTAAAAATTGTATTAAGGTAGGCTCACTAGCCTTCGACAATGCGCGAGGGTATGGGCTGTAACTGTGCATGTGTTACCAAAATCAATTCGCAAAGTTATAGCAATATGTGTAAATAACCCCAAAGAGAGAGTAAATATCATGCGCTTAACCCAACTTTCCATGGCACTTGCCCTAGCCATCACTGCAAGTTCCGCTGCCCAAGCCCAGCAATTCTCCAAGGTAGTCAGCTTTGGTGATAGCTTATCTGACGCTGGTAACATCGCAATGGTCGATGGCAATGCCGCAACTCCAATTGGTTCAAGCTTTACAACCAATCAAGATCCAGTTTTCGCACAAATTTTGTCGAGCATGTTCGGCTTAGGCGTACAGTCGAACAACACACCTTTGGTGCCAAGCACAAGTACCGGAACAAACTACGCATACGGTGGCGCTTGCGCCATTCAAAATGGTAGCGCCATTGCTATTGCACTTCCTGGCCTGCCAACCTTCAGGTGCAGCAATTCGCCAGGTAACTTTTCATTGCTCACTCAATTCAATACGCACCTAAGCGCTAATGGCGGCGTAGCTGATCCCAATGCGCTTTACACCTACTGGGCAGGCGCGAATGATATTCTTTCGGCAACCGCAGTTACACCGCCGGGCGGCTTCCTGCCGAATGGTTCAATCTTGTATCAATACATTTTCTTAAACGGTGGCAACCCAGCCAATGCTTCAGCTATTGCACAAACCATTGCAGGCCAAGCAGGCGCAACGGCCATCGGTCAAATCAAAGCCTTGCAAACGGCCGGTGCAAAAAACATTTTAGTATTCAACTTACCTGATTTAGGCTTAACCCCACTAAATGTTGGCACTGCAAATCAAGCTGGCGCTTCTGCGTTAACGGCAATTTATAACTTGCAATTTAATGGCGGCTTAGCCACCTTGCAAGATGGCATTATCGCCATTAACACCTATGCCATCATTAATGAAATAAAAGCCAACCCAGCGGCATTCGGCTTTACCAACACAACCCAATCTGCCTGCGGCGCGCTTAACTTGTCGTCATTAGCCTGCGGCCCGGCATCTGCCGGTTATCCATACGCACCAATCAGCAGCACCTACCTGTTCGCCGATGCCATCCATCCTTCTGGTCGCGCGCATGCCTTGTTAGCCAATATTGCTTACTCCACCATCACCGCTCCAGGCATTGTGTCTTTAGCGCCTGAAGTAGCGTTGCAGTCTTCCTTCAATCACAACACCGCCGTTAGCAATGCCTTGGATTCAGAATGGGCAGCTGGCTCTGAAGTGGGTAAAGTACGCGGCTTCACCAGCATACAGTTTGGCCAGCAAAACATTGAAGCGACTGACTACACACCTGCTTTAGACGGCGATTCAAAAGGCCTGAATGTTGGCGCAACCTACCGCATGAGTGAAGGCGCCACCTTCGGTGTTGCGGCATCCTTAAGCACCAGTTCTGCCACTGCAGGCGCTGGTGAAATTGATGGCAGCTCAATTTTATTCGGTGTTTTCGGTCAATATGAAATCAACGGTTTGTATGGTCGCGCCAGCTTGACCGGCGGCTCAACCGATACCGATATTTCCCGCAACATTGATCTTGGAGCATCCATCCGTACCGAAAAAGGCAGCACTGGCATCAGTCAACAAAGTGGCACCTTGGAAGTCGGTTATGTATTCAAAGGTGAAAGCTTCACACACGGCCCATTTGCTGGCTTAGAAGTTAGCAAAACCGATGTTGAAGGCTATGTTGAATTAGGCGCTAGCAGCACCGCCATGCGTTTTGATTCATTCACCCGCGACAGCAACATGACTCATGTTGGTTACCAATTCGCCGGCAGCTTCGACAGCTTTAAGCCATTTGCACGTGTTTCATGGGTTAGCGAAACTAACACTGACCAAACCTCTGTGCGTGGCGGTACGTCGTCATTGCCAGCAAACTTTGTGATGCCTGGTTTTGCCCCTAGCGATGATAACTACATTGATTGGGATGTTGGCGCCAGCATGCGTTTTGCTGACAGCTTCGATGGCTACATCAGCTATCGTGCCCGCACTGGCAACGACAGCCAAGACAACAACAGCATTAACGTCGGTATTCGTAAAACGTTTTAATTTGCAGATTTACCGATATTAAAAAAACCCGCTTCGGCGGGTTTTTTTTGCGTCATTCATTGAGTCAAATTGCATACGTATTCATGGGTATGAAATCCATACGAATGCAAGTAAGCTTGCAGAAGCAATAATAATTAAACAGTGATGAGAGAGTTTATGAGCACAAAACCACGCTTATCGTTTTGGCAAATCTGGAATATGTCGTTTGGCTTTTTAGGCATACAATTCGGCTTTGCACTGCAGGGCGGCTTTATGTCGCGCATCTTCCAAACATTGGGCGCAGAGCAAGACGCGCTGCCATTGCTTTGGATTGCTGCGCCACTCACCGGCCTCTTGGTGCAACCTGTCATTGGCTATTTCAGCGATCGAACTTGGCATCCCATTTTAGGCCGCCGCCGGCCATACTTCCTGCTCGGCGCAATTTTCAGCTCCATCGCTTTATTTTTCATGCCGTACTCATCCGAATTATGGATGGCAGCCGGTTTTCTATGGGTATTAGATGCATCAATTAACATCAGCATGGAGCCGTTCCGCGCTTTGGTGGCCGATAAATTACCCGATGAGCAGCGCTCCTATGGCTTTGTGCTGCAAACATTGATTATTGGCATTGGCACTTGGGTAGCCAGCAACTTGCCGTGGCTAGTGAATCAAATGGGCGTTAGCAATGAAGCCGCTCCAGGTGTGGTGCCTATGTCGGTGAAAGTAGCATTTGCTATTGGTGCATTTGTATTCTTAAGCAGCGTTTTGTACACCATATTTACCACTAAAGAATATCCACCTGAAGATATGCAAGCATTCGCTGAAGAAAAAAAACAAGGCAATGTGTTTGCGGATATTTTTCACCATATTATCAACATGCCAAAACAGATGTTGCGTATCGGTTTTGTGCAGTTTTTTAGTTGGTTCTCGTTTTTTACGATGTGGTCTTTAGCCACTCCAGCATTAACCGAGCACGTGTTCAAATCACCTGCACCAAATCCTGCGGCATTCGACATGAGTATCGCCTCGCAAGCACAAGCGTTTCAGACTGCGAATAGTGCCTTTCAAAGTGCCGCCGATTTGGTAGGATCATACATGGGCTTTTATGGCTTGTCGTCGATGCTGGTGGCTTTGTTGTTGAGCTTTTATGCTTCTCGTTATGTATTGAATCGCAAGCTGGTGCATTTTTTATGTTTACTGGCCGGTGGCATTGGTTTCTTGTCAATGTTTTATGTGTCTGAGCCTAAGCACTTAATCCTTAGCTTTGCATTGGTTGGTATTTCATGGGCTAGTATTTTATCGATGCCATACGCCTTGTTGTCGAGCTCGGTTGATCCAAAGAAAATGGGCATCATGATGGGCTTATTCAATATGTTCATTGTAATTCCACAAGTGGTTGCGGCCTTAGGTGGCGTCAATGCCAGCTATAAACTGATCGGCCCGGAACCCATTAACGCGATGACTATTGCCGGCATTTCCATGCTGCTTGCAAGCGTGTTGGTTTTCTTTGTTAAAGAAACCCCAACAGGCGCTCAACCCTTCACAGCCGAGCATTAATCATGACCGGACAGCAAAAATTTGCTTACATTTTTGGCATAGTTTTATGCAGCACAAATGCCTTGGCACAAACGCGAGACTATTACGGCACGCTAGAGCCGTTTGCATCACGCGCTGTATATTTTTTGATGACCGATCGTTTCGTGAACGGCGATGAAAGTAATGACCAACGCATGCAAGGCGGCGCTAACAAAACCTTTGATCGGCCTGTTGTTGGAGCGCCAGCAGGGCAAAGCGATAATATTGGCTATCTCGGTGGTGATTTCAAAGGCATTGCTAACAATGCTGACTACATTAAGAACATGGGCTTTGATGCCATATGGCTAACGCCCATTGTTGATAACCCAGATGAGGCGTTCACCGGCGGCGATGCTGTGACGTGGAAAGGCATGTTTCAAGACAAAGGCAAAACCGGCTATCACGGCTATTGGGGCAGTAATTTTTACATGCTAGACGAACACTTGCCGAGCAAAGATTTAGATTTTTCTGGATTGAATAAAGTACTGGCCAGCAAAGGCATTGCCACCGTGCTCGACATCGTGGCCAACCACGGCTCACCGGCTTTTAGTATGCCGGCGCCGCAGCCGAAATATGGGCAGATTTTCGATAAGGACGGTGTACTAGTTGCCGACCACCAAAACCTGTCTGCCGCCAAACTTGATTCAGCCAACAAGCCGTTGCACCGCTTTTATAACTCAAAAACTGAAATGGTGCAGCTGTCCGACTTGAACGAGAACAGCCCAGCTGTGATGGACTATCTGACTGGCGCATACTTGCAATGGATTGAGCAAGGTGCATCGGCATTTCGCATCGATACCATCAAACATATGCCGCTGAGCTTCTGGAAAACCTTCAGCGATAAAATACGCGCGCAACACCCCAATTTTTTTATGTTTGCAGAAGCGTACGACTTCAACGCCGATAAAATCGCGCCATTCACTTGGCCAGAAAACGGTGCAATCAGCGTATTGGATTTCCCGCTAAAAGATACATTAGATAAAGTGTTCGGACAAAAACAAGCCGGTTACCAAATTATTGAACCCGCTTTGTATCTGGAAAATGGCCCGTATCAAAACGCCTATGAGCTGATGACGTTTTACGACAACCACGATATGCCGCGCTTAAATGCGAACGATAATGGCTTTATTGATGCGCACAATTGGCTGTTTACCGCACGCGGTATCCCAGTTATTTACTATGGCTCTGAAGTAGGCTTCATGCGTGGCAAAGCCGAGCATGAAGGCAACCGCAATTATTTTGGGCAACCGCAAATTAGCCAAGCGCCACAAAATACCATTTATCAAAACTTGCAACGTATCGCGAATGTGCGCAGGCAATCTGTGGCTTTGCAAAAAGGCTTGCAGTTGGATGTATTGTTAGATAAAGATCGCGCCATTTTTTATCGGGTGTATCAGCATGCTGGCGTGTATCAAAGTGCTTTGGTTTTGCTTAATAAAAGTGGCAAACAGCAAACCTTCAGCCTTAAACAATTAATTGAAGCTGGCGTTTGGCATTCGGCAATCAACAAAAACTCAACGACAATTAGCAAAAACAAAGCTCGGCTTAAAATCCGTGTTCCGGCGCATGGTGTTGAGGTATTGTTATTAGACCGCGCGTTGCAGAACCCAGTGCTTATTCAGAAGCTGGATGCTCTGATGGTTGCGAAACAGCGCCGCACGAGCGACGAATAAGCAATTTTCCAGGCAGCATTTGGCTTTCTACCTGCTCATTATTAATCAAATGAATTAAAGTTTTAACCAACAACTCGCCTGCTTGCTTGGTGTCTTGCAACACAGTGGTGAGTGCTGGCGACACAAAATTGGCCATCGGAATATTGTCAAAGCCCACCACTGCGATTTGATCTGGTATTGTTATGCCCTTTTCTTGAATAGCATTCATGGCACCAATGGCGATTAAGTCGCTGGCGGCGAATACCGCATCACACGTCTGTCCGTTCGCAAATAATTGCATCATGGCGTTATAGCCATCTTGTTCATTGCTAATTGAGTCAACTTGTATGGCTGGTTCAACTGCAATACCGGCCTGCTGCAAGGCCGCCATATAGCCGCGGTAGCGGTCAAAAAATTCGGGGTAGCGTTCCGATGCATGGCCCAAAAATGCAATACGGCGATGGCCTTGTAATAATAAATGCTCGGTCATTTCGCGGCCGGCCAACAGATTATCGCAACCAATTGAAACGCCGGGCTGGCCGGGCAATGCGCCCCAACGCACGAAATGTGTGCCCTGCTCAACCAATTTATCTAAACGACTACTGTAGTCTAAATAGTCGCCATAACCCAATAAAATAATGCCGTCTGCTTTGCGGCTGTCTTCAAAATCAGCATGCCAATCGTTAGAGGCCTGCTGAAAAGAAATCAATAAATCATAACCAAATTTCGAACACGCTCGGGTGATTGAGCCAATCATCGACAAGAAAAATGGATTTATCTGTGAATCATCCGAGGTGGGATCTTCAAACAATAAGACCGCGAGCGTATCGGAATGCTGCGAACGCAGATTTGAGGCGTTTTTATCAACGGTATAATGCAGTTCTTTGGCAATCGCTTGAATGCGTTTACGGGTATCTAAATTCACCAAGGAGCTATCACGCAAGGCGCGCGAAACCGTTGATTGGGACACACCAGCGCGGTAAGCAATATCAAACGAAGTGGTTTTGGATTTCATGCAGCGCGAGTATCAATTCAGAAGTATGATATTCAGTATAGCTTAGGGGCGCTGCTTGCTGCGGCTTAATATACGCAATCTATTGGGCGCAGCAAGCAGCGCCCCTACACCGTATGTAAGCAAATTAGAGGCTATTTTTTAAGGCTGTGGCAGCGCCAACTAAACCCGGTGCATCATGGGTTATTACATGAATGGACACCGATTCCAAGTATGAGGCAAAACGACCCTTGGCTAAAAAACGCTCCCGAAAAGCGCTAGCGCGCAAATAGGGAATAAAGCGCGGCACAATACCGCCAGCAATAGCAACCGTTTTGGCGCCATGTATCAACGCGGCATCGCCCACCACACTGCCTAGAACCGAACAGAAGCGTGCTAAAGTCCGGTTTGCCATCACATCACGGCCTTCAAGCGCAGCTGCCACAATATCGGACGGAGTGCGCAGCTGTGTGCGCTGCGGGGTGCTTAAAGCGGCATCAATATAAGACAACCCTGCACCCGATAACAGCCGCTCATTGGAACAGCGGCCATGGTGTCGGGCACTGATCCAATCCGCGATCATTTGTTCTTCTGCCACTTGCGGCGCAAAGCTAACATGCCCGCCTTCGGTTTCAACCACCCGCCAGCCGCTGGCATCATCGCCCACCAGTAAGGCCATGCCTAAGCCAGTGCCCGGGCCTATTACGGTGATTGGGCCATTACGTTGTGCATCAGTCGCGCCATACAATACCACGCGGTCGTTATCGGTCATTGCTAATGTGGCTAGCGCCGCCGCGCCAAAATCGTTAATGACCAGTAGTTGTTCAAGACCTAATGCTTTTTTCAATTCAATTTGACTGAATGCCCAAGCACGATTAGTTAATCGAATTTCATCACCTAACACAGGGCACGCCACGGCAAAGGAAGCAAGCTTCGGCTTAGTACCAACCAAATCCAAATAGTGCTCAACCGCATGCTGCAAGCTAGCAAAATCGGCCGTTGCCAGAGTTTTCTTATGTGTTAGCTCAACAGGCGTTTTGCTAATATCCACCAACGCGAACCGGGCATTGGTGCCACCAATATCTGCGATGATAGCGAGCGAATTTGTATCTTTAATCATAAAATCCTGCCAAAAAAAAACCTACGCCAACAAGTGTCGGCGTAGGTAGTTTACAACACACATTACCAATTAGAACTTGTAGCTGAAGCCCACCAAGGTGGTGCGGCCATAGCCGAAGTACTGGTTCGGGCGATCGTCCGAGCCATAGGTGGTACGGAACGGTTCGTCACCAATGTTGCTGATCTGTAGATACAGCGACAAGTTTTCGAAGGTACCAGAACCGAAGCTGTAATTGATCTGCGCATCCTGTACGGTTTCGCCACTAATCAAGACATAACTCAGGTCAGCACCGAAGCCGCGGGTTTCACCCACAAACTTGGAACGACTACGCTGGCTGTATCGCACCGAGAAACCATTTTTCTCGTAGTAGGCGGTCACGTTCGACACATACTTAGAGAAGCCCGGCAGCGGGAACACAATTCCCTGGCCAAACGGCTCAATCTGCGTGGTGGTGTCGGAATAGCTTGCTTGGATACCGAAACCGTTCAGCGGATTCCACAAAATATCCAGCGGCACCGAAATCGCAAGCTCCAAGCCTTTCAAAACACCGCCCTCGCCGTTTGATGGCTGGTTAATCACACCGACCGTACTTCCCGGGTAGGTTACACCCACAATTTGACCAGGCCTGATGGCTGGCAAGGGCTGGCCGGCATAATCATATTGCTCGGGCAGATTGACGATATAGGTGGCCAGATCTTTGAAGAAATACGCGGCGCTGATATAGCCTTTGTTGCCGTTTTCTGTTGCAAAGTACTTTTCGTAACTCAAATCGAAAGCGGTTGCCTCCCATGGCTTGAGCTTAGGATTGCCGCCACCGCCACACCACAGCGGGCCTGGTTGGCCGGCACAACCGGTGTTGCTGATTGAGACGTCATAGCTAGCGCGCAAATCATCCATACGTGGCCGAGCAATCTGCTTAGCCGCCGCAAAGCGCAAGAATTGGTCAGCTGGCAGGCCCAAACTCAAGTTCAAGCTTGGCAAGATATCATTGTAGGAAGCTCCGGCAGAGGTTGGGCTACCCGCGGCGTTGCCGGCAAAGGTGCTGAAGCCATCCGATTGCTGATCAACGCTGACATACTGGAAGCCGACGTTGCCGCGCAATGGATACTCACCGATATCGGTATCGATATTGGCTTGAACATAAGCGGTGGTGACTTTTTCGCTGACAGACCAGTTTTTATTGGCAATATCTTTATCGTATTTGGTATCTAAGCGGTAGAAGCCCGAATTCAGTAGGTCATTGGCATCATACTGCGCCAAGCCATTGATGCCGGCAAAGCTGAATGATCCGGAAGTGCCCGGAAATGGCGCGCTGGCCGAGCCGCCGCCGCAGGCCGTTTGGCTGATGCAAAGACGCGATTCATTGGATGATTTTTCTTTATCGCGTTTGGTATGGTTGATACCGAATTCGATGCTGCGCAGGAAGCTTTCATCGAAACTCCGCTCGGCGTCAACACGGAATGCCGTCAACTTGTCGGTCACTTCGAAATCTTTCAAATAACCGTCTTGGCCCCAGTTACCGGCATCAATCAACTGCAGGTTATTCGGGTCGCTCAAATCGGTAGCGAAGGTGAAGTCGAAATAACCAGCGGGATTAAAGCTGAAATCGACCCTGGTTCCAGCTGGATTTTTCAAGCCAGCATACGTTTCGAGTACCCGGAACTTACGGGTGGCGTTAGACGTAGTGATGTCTGCGGTCAACGTCCAATTTTCGTTGACTTTGTATTTGTTGTTCCAGCCGAACGAAAACAGGCTGTCATTAATTGGGTTACTGTCCATACGCAACACCGGTTTAACGCCAGTCATGGTGCCGGACACTACGGTGCCATTGCTATTGACTGTATAGCCTGGTTGTAAAAGTGCACCGCTATAAGCAAAACCAAATTCAAGACCTGTTTTAACTTCGGTTTTCTCGAATTTAGAGTAATAGATATCGATGATGCTTTCATAGCTTTCGTTTGGCTTGAACTGCACAGTGGCCATAAAGCCGTCACGTTTGTTATTACTGTCAAAATGATACACCTTACCACCACCCAGCAATGCTTCACCTGGCTTTAATACACCACCAGATGGCTGACACCACTGCGCATCAGCTTGCCTGCAATAGCCCCACTGCTCAGCCTGATTGCCAGGCGTTGGGCTATCTTGATGGGCATAGCCCAAAGCAATACCCACAGTGTTATCAAGGAACTGATCAATGTAAGAGAAACTATAGCGACTACCGGTTTCTTTTTCGCCATTATTTTCGTTTTGATCATAGCGGTAATTCATCGCCACCACGCGCTCAGAAAATGACAGTGGCTTGATGGTTTGCAAATCAACCGTACCAGATAAGCCTTGGCCAACCAATGAAGCATCAGGGGTTTTATATACAGTAACGCCACTCAATAATTCCGATGGATACTGATCAAATTCAACGCCGCGGTTGTCGCCCAAGCTCACTTGTTCGCGGCCGTTTAAGGTGGTGCCGGCGAAATCGCCAGCAAAACCACGAATATTAATTTGTGTGGCACGGCCGCGTTCGCGTTGTGCGGTTAGGCCTGGCAAACGGGCAATGGATTCTGCAATGGATGAGTCAGGCAATTTACCGATGTCTTCGGCAGAAATCGATTCAACAATTGAAGTAGCCGTTTGTTTAGTTTCAATGGCATTTTCAATGCCGCGACGAATGCCTGTCACTGTAATCGTATCAAGAACCTCGGCATCTTTCTCTTTTTTTGCTGCCGCCGCGGCTTGTTCTGTTTGATCCGCAGTTTGTGCATGTACATTAGTTACCACTAACAAGGTAGCAGATGCTAATGCGACGCTCAGCAGATTGCGTTTAAGCTTTACCATTATTACTCTCCATATAACAGCAGTGTGATTTAAATTTTTTATGGTAATTAGCAAATACGTAGTACATCTGCAAAATGACCTATCCGATTTTTCAACGAACTTTACGATAATTGCAGAATTTACAGGAAAATAACATAAATTACATACGTATTCATTGTTCATTCAGGTTGTTTTGTTCTACCTTAGTAACTCGATAAAGTTATATATGTTATTGATTTATAAAGCATGGAGAGGGTTATGCGAGTCGTACTTTTTGTCATTTTAAGCAGCGTTTTAAGCTTTTACTCTATGACAAACGTGAACGCGAAAGAGCAGGAGCAATTGCATGTTCCCTCACCCGATTGGCGTGAACAAATCATCTATTTTGTGATGATTGACCGTTTTAATGACGGCAATCCACACAATAATGATCAAGGCATTGGCGAATTTGATCCCACACTAAACAGCAAATATTCTGGTGGAGATCTTATCGGTTTAGAAAATAAAATTATCTATATCAAAAACTTAGGCGCCACTGCTGTGTGGATAACGCCACCTGTTGCGCATCAATGGTGGAGTACTTCTAGCAATTATGGCGGTTATCACGGCTACTGGGCAGAGAACTTGCTGGCAGTGGACAAACACTTCGGCAGCCTTGAAGACTATAAAAGCCTATCAAACGCTCTACATGCGCAAAATATGTACCTTGTGCAAGACGTGGTAGTTAACCATATGGGTAATTATTTCTCCTACCAAAATGGCTGGAATAAAACCAATCATGCAGCCAATTACCAACGCGAACCAGCCACCAAACAAGGCGAAGCGCCAAGCCAATTTCCATTTAGCCAGAACAACGCCAAAGACACCAATCAACAACAAGCCAATATTTACCACTGGACGCCAAATATTGTTGATTACATGGATCCAGACCAAGAGCATAACTACCAGATGGCCGGCTTGGATGATTTAAATACCGAAAATCCTGTGGTGCGTGAAGCGCTCAGGCATAGTTACGGCTACTGGATTAAAGAGGTCGGCGTGGATGCTTTCCGTGTTGATACTGCTTTTTATGTGCCCGCCGATTATTTCCGCGATTTCCTGTATTCAACGGAACCCAAAGCCCCAGGCATGATGACCGTGGCGAAACAGACTGGCCGCGAGCAATTTCACGTATTCGGCGAGGGCTTTGCCGTTGATAAAGCCTTTGACGACACACAAAGCCAAAAAATCAATAGCTATATGCGAAACACTGACGAACAAGCATTGATGCCCGGCATGCTAAATTTTCCGCTGTATGGCGCGCTATCGGATGTATTCGCACGTGGCCATGCCACTGCTGAGCTGAGCTACCGAATCAACAGCATGATGAATACCTTTGAACAACCGCAGCTAATGGCCAGCTTCATCGACAATCACGATGTTGATCGGTATTTAGTTAATGGTACAAGCGATGGCTTGAAACAAAGCCTGTTGGCAATGATGACGCTGCCCGGTATTCCAGTGATTTACTACGGCACCGAACAAGGGCTGCAAGAACAACGTGCGTCGATGTTTAAAACGGGTTTCGGTTCGATGGGGCGTGATCACTTCAACGAACAATCTGAGCTATTCCAAACCATCAAGGAGCTAAGCGAACTACGCAAAAATAATAAGGTGTTCACGCATGGCACTCCCAAGTTACTAAAAGACAATGCTGCAGGTGCCGGTGTATTGGCGTATCAAATGCGCACTGATAAAGACAGCGCGCTCATTATTTTTAACAGTGCTGAGCATCAAGTATTACTTGATAATCTCGACAGCGGATTGCCGGAAGGAACTCTACTCAGTCCTTTATATTCCATCAAGCCATGGAATGCCGCCATAGTTGTGGGCAGCAACGGCAGGCTGAGCTTATCATTACCTGCTCGTAGCGGTCTGGTGCTGCGTGCGATGGGCACAGTAACTGCGCCTGAGGCACACGCCATACCCACCATCGATGTGAATAAAAATCGCGTATTCAGCAACGACTTCATCGTGACGGGAACGGCCGTCAAGCCGTTCCTGCTCGTTCTCGATGGCGATCTCAGTACAGCAATCGTTATTCAACCCGGTGCGAATGGCCATTGGCAATACACCATCAATACCCAATCGATGATGGATGCGACGATTGCTCATCGGCTCGTGGCTTGGCAGGCAAATCAGCCGATTGCTTCTGCAGCATTTGATTTTCAGGTTGAGAAAAAATGGCGTGAATTGCTCAGTGTTAAAGATCCAAAAAATGATGATCACGGCCCATTGGGCAACTATAAATACCCGGATGATGCCGGTTGGCGAGATTATCGGCAACAGGATATTGAGCGCGTAAGCGTATCCAGTGCCGGTAATAATCTAAAAATAACGCTGAAAATGCGCGCGATAACCCAGCTTTGGAATCCTGCCAATGGCTTTGATCACGTGGCATTCAGCGGCTTTATTGAGATGCCCGGAAAATCGATGGGTAGCAGCATCATGCCGCAACAAAACAGCCATCTGCCGGCAGGAATGCGTTGGCATTATCGCTGGCGCAGCCATGGTTGGAGCAATGCATTTTTCAGCGCTGATAAAGCCTTGGCAAATACGGAAGGCAACATCAGCAGCCCAGGCGCGCTTATCTCGGTGAATAAAGAACAGCAGAGCATTGAATTTATTGTGCCGGGCAAGGCCATCGGAAATCCCACCAGCTTATCTGGCATCAAGCTGTATTTGAGTACCTGGGACTACGACAGTAACTACCGCGAGCTGAAACCAAAGGCTGACCAACAGAGTTTTGGCGGCGGACAATCTACTGATCCCAAAATCATGGACGATACCATCGTAATTACCCTGCCTTGATTACGCCAAATTCCGGCGCGCACTGAAAAACCCATTCAAACTCAAGCGCCCCGTTTCTGGATTGTCAGTCATCAACTCTGGCCGAATAATATCGCCACTATGAAATACCATACCGTCATACACAATCATCCGATTCCAACGTGCGTCGACGCTGGCTATTTTTTCAAACCAGTGATTGCTTTCAGTCATGAAGCCAGGCAATATTCCGTATTTAGTGGCAAATTGCCCAGCTTGTAATACACTGGAATCATAAGTCAGCTGCGCGGTTTGCTGGGCATTTTGTTTGGGGCGATAAAACGATGTGCCGCCCAAGCCAGGCTGTTTGTATAAATAGATTACTGAGGCCAACATACGCTCGTTCGGCGGCACGCTAACGCCATCTCGATGGCAAATCCATTGGCGCGGCATTAGCTGCTCAGGCTTGCGAGTCACCATTGATAAACGACTGAAGCTGGATTTAATACGCCGAATACCGAAACGCCTGTTTAGATAACTATTGAAATAATTAATGATGCCCTGATTGATGTCATCAGACATTTGCAGTTCAATGCCGGGATACGCATTGCTAGGCGCTTCAATAAAACGCTCACGGTGCTTGATGGCTTCGAGAACCCAAGCCTCTGGGTGCAGAAAGACCTCATCAATCACGTAACACACTTGATCGTCGTATAAAGGCAAGGCCTGAATGTTGGGTTTAGGATTGAACATAAGGCTTATTTTGTAACTCCAAACAAAAACTGTAAGGGAATATCCAAGCGCTCTGCCCAAGATTTCTCACTATGATCAGCACCAATAAACTCACGCGTTTGCCAATTTGAATCGGTGTAGCCTTTTGCACGAAGGATAACATCGGCTTTGGCCTGCAATGGCGGGTAAAACGAATCCAGCGTTTGCGTTCCGTGATCGAAATACAGCCGATGTGTGGCCGGATCTGGCAGATTACTTTGCATATAGCCGAAAAAAACCTCTGGCACGGGATTATCGTTACTGGGCATAACGCCTGGCCAATGCGTGGAAATACAGGCTGCTGAGCCGAATATTTGTGGGTATTCCGAAATAGCATACAGCGATATCAGACCACCCATGCTTGAACCCATGACCGCTGTATTTTCAGCATCGGTATAAACAGAGAAATGCGCATCAATATAGGGTTTGAGTTCATCCACTAGGAATTTCAAGTAAGCATCTGAAGCAATATCACCGCTGAACAATGACTGGCTGGCGCTACGAGCAGACTGCATCAGTTCATTACGCGTGGCCTGTGGCAGGGACTCGAACGGCTTCTGCGGAAAATAATCGCTATGTCGAGTTCTGCTGTTGTTATGTATACCCACTACAATGAACGGCCGTACACTGCCCTCGGCTATTAAACGGGCTGCGCTTTCATCAACGCGCCATTCCTGTTTATTCCACGTCAGATTAGCATCGAATAACATCTGTCCATCGTGCATATAAAGCACCGCGTATTTTTGTTTATTGGAATAGCCTGGCGGCAGCCAAACATCGACAGTACGCGCGGCGGGCGATGCCGAGGGCAGCTTATCCAGACGCTGAATGGTGCCGGTAGCCGGCTTCGGCACTGGCATTGCGGTATCTGCAAATGCTCCCGTCGATAGGCAGGCAAATAGCACGGCCGCTTTTATCAGCGCGAATGGTTTTGAATGCATAGTTGCACCTGTCTCATTGTGGAACAACAGGGTATGCCCATTGCAGGAATGCTGGCAACAGTAATTTCCAAGAGGCCTGGTTGTGCTGGCCGCCTTCCAGCCGGGTCAAGCTGAAATCGTGCCGGCGCTTCGAGTGATGCGCTTTGGACTTGAGGGCATCGATCACATCCTGAGCATCGTCCAGCACGTCAATCATGCCATCGCCGTCTCGATCATCGGTTTCTTCCGCCGTACCAGCCGCCAACCAAATACCAAAATGCTTTGGTATTGATTTGCTTTCAATCAACTTTATTGCCAAGGATTGAGAAATATCACCGGACTTATCACTTAGCCAAAATGATGGTGAAAACGCACCCACTTTGCTAAAGACATCTGGATAATTCCAAGCCATATTAAATGCATTAGTCGCACCTAAAGACCAGCCAAGTATTACTCGCTCCTCGGGCTTGGCATGGGTTCGATAGTGCGCATCAATAAATGGCACTACGCTTTTTGCTAGCCATTCTGATTGCTCATGCGCCCTAAGCCCAACTTGCCCATAACGAGTTTGTGCCGGCAAACTTAACTTGGCTTCGCGGTCAGAAAAACCATACGTAGCCATCCTATCCGGCAACATCGAAATCGCAATTACAATGACTGGATCAATTTTTTGCTCGGCATACAATTTATTCAAGGTTTCTGCCAACTCAACAGCATCAGCATCTTGCCCATCATTTATATATAAGCTGGGATAACGCAGGTTCGATACATTCGAATAGTTTGGCGGCAGAAAAACACGCACTTGGACATTTTGCTTAAAAGCGGGCGCTGGAATTTCAAATTTAATGCTTAGCACTCGCGGTACTGAATACGTATGCAGTGATGCAGTGCCGTTTTTATCAGCGCCAAATAAAGTGCCGTTAAAACACACGCCCAATAACAACACGCCGCTAAGCGTGATGTATTTCAGGCGATTCAGGATATTTGTAGCACTGGCTGCCGACACAGATAAGCCCTCAATTCACATTGGCTAATGCTAAGATATTACAAGTTTTCATTATTTTCTGCCGGAACCTGATATGAGCAATAAAGCCATTAAAAAAGTTGTCATTGTGGGCGGTGGCACTGCCGGCTGGATGACTGCGTCTTTTCTTTCACAAGCCCTGCCGAAAGATGTCCAAATTAATTTAATTGAATCCGATGAGATTTCCACTATTGGCGTAGGCGAAGCTACCATCCCGCCAATCATCAATTTTAACTTAGCTTTGGGCCTTGATGAGAACACCTTCATCAAAGATACCCAAGCGACATTTAAACTTGGCATTCAATTTAAAAACTGGGGCAAGCTAGGTGATAGCTACCTCCATGGTTTTGGCTCTATGGGCCACAGCACAGGCCTGATTGATTTTCATCAGTACTGGTTGAAAATGCATCAGGCAGGTAAGGCTGACCGCATTGAAGATTATTCGATTAACTTATTGGCCTGTGAAAAAAACAAGTTTCGTAGAGCCACTAATGAATACCCAAATTCGCCATTAGAGCATATCGGGCATGCCTTTCACTTCGACGCCGGACTGTATGCTAAATTTCTTCGAAACTATAGCGAAAAAAATGCTGTCATTCGCCATGAAGGTAAAATTAGCAGTGTTCAGCAACAACCAGAAACCGGTTTTGTTACTTCTGTAACCATGGAAAACGGTGATGTGCACAGTGCCGATTTGTTTGTGGATTGCTCAGGTTTTCGTGGCTTGCTGATTGAACAAACACTGCAAACAGGTTATGACGACTGGAGCCATTGGTTGCCTAATAACCGTGCTTGGGCTGTGCCTTGCGAGTCGGTTAGCCCGATAACACCCTACACGCGTTCAACCGCGCACAGCGCTGGCTGGCAATGGCGCATTCCATTGCAAAGCCGTATTGGCAACGGCCATGTGTTTTCTAATAATTTTATGGGCGAAGATGAGGCCGCCAGCATCTTAATGAACAATCTGGATGGTAAAGCCTTGGCTGAACCGCGATTGATTAAATTTGTAACCGGCAAACGCAAGAAATTCTGGAATAAAAATGTGGTGGCTATTGGCCTATCGAGCGGCTTTATGGAGCCACTGGAATCAACCTCTATTCATTTAATCCAAAAAGGCATTTCTCGATTAGTTTCGTTTTTCCCTGACCAAGGCTTCAATCAAGTCGATATCGACGAATTCAATCGGCAATCCTTGGTAGAGTTCGAGCAAATCCGCGATTTCATCATATTGCACTTCCACGCCACACAACGCACTGATTCGGACTATTGGAATTATGTACGCACCATGCCCGTTCCTGAAACACTGAAAAATAAAATTGAGCTATTCAATAGCAATGGACGAATCTATCGCAACAACAACGAACTGTTTACCGAAGTGAGCTGGTTCCAAGTCATGTTCGGGCAGGGCATTAAGCCGCAGGGTTACCATCCATTAGTCGATGCGAAATCGGATGACTTAGTCGAAAAAATGGTCGCTAATGTCAAACAGGTTATGCATGGTGTAGCGGATTTAATGCCCACCCACGAACAGTTCATTGCCGACAACTGTAAAGCACCGCCGATGGTAATGTAAGGGTACGGCATGCCGTGCCCTTACAAATGCCGTCATTGTTATGTAGGCGAATATCATTCGCCTCTACATCCACCGCCGTTGAGATTGTCCGATGACTCCATTTGATTTATCCGTATTATTTTTCCTACAGATGGCATTCATCCTGGCCGTTTGCCGAGCAACTGCCTGGGGCTTTATGAAAATCGGGCAATCGCGCGTAGTCAGCGAGATGATTGCTGGCGTACTGATGGGGCCCTCGCTGATGGGCTGGCTGTTTCCGGGCTTTTTCGCCTACTTATTCCCGGCTGAGTCCAAACCAATCCTGTTCTCGGTGGCGCAGCTCGGCCTGGTGTTGTATATGTTCTTGATTGGTGTCGAGTTTGATGTGGAAATCATCCGCAAGCGTCTGCGTAGCGCGGCCAGCATTTCAGCAGCTGGCATCATCGCACCATTCCTGCTAGGCGGTACATTGGCGTATTTCATCGCCGAGGATCCGCAGTTGTTTGCCGAAAAAACCTCCGGTGTCGAGGCAATTCTGTTTATGGGTGCGGCGATGTCGATCACCGCCTTTCCCATGCTGGCGCGCATCATCTTCGAGCAGGGCTTGACCAAAACATCGATCGGCACCTTGGCTTTAGCCGCTGGCTCGATGGACGACGTTGCTGCTTGGTGCGTTTTGGCCGTGGTACTGGCCAGTTTTCAGTCCGATTGGAGCATCGCGCTCATCGCTATTGGCGGCGGCGTGCTATTCGCACTGGTCACGCTCACCCTAGTGAAGAAATTTTTGCAGCCAGTTGGTGAAAAGGTGCGACTTGCCGGCGTGATGAATCCGGATATCCTGGTATTCATCCTGATGCTGGTTATGCTCGGCGCCTGGTTCACCGATTTCATTCAGATCTACGCTGTATTCGGCGCCTTTATCATGGGCATCGCCATGCCGCGCGGTAAATTCGCCGAGGAATTGCACCGCCTGATGTATCCGCTGACTGTGGCACTGCTGTTGCCGGTGTTCTTCGTATATTCCGGGTTGAACACAAAAATTGGCTTAGTAAATACGCCATATCTTTGGGGCTTAACTGCCATTGTGTTATTTGTGGCAATAGCAGGAAAAGGCGTAGCCTGCTATCTGGCGGCGCGCTGGCACGGCGAATCGCACAAGGAGTCAATGGCCATTGGCACACTGATGAACGCACGTGGTCTGATGGAACTGATTATCCTCAACATCGGCCTACAACGCGGCATCATTGAACCGGCGCTGTTCACCATCATGGTGCTGATGGCGGTGGTTACCACACTAATGGCTACGCCAATCTTCGAGCGCATCTACGGCAAAAAGGAATTACGGGTTACCTGAATCCCCCTCAATCCCCCTTTTGAAAAAGAGGGAAGCGCGTAGCGCAGGGGGATTACGCCAACATCGAAATATCACCCACGGCATTGAATTGCCCGGCAATGGTGCGCAGCAAGGCCAAACGATTGGCGCGCACTGTGGCATCATCGGCATTCACCATCACCGAATCGAAGAACGCATCCACTGGCGCGCGTAATCCGGCTAGCGCCTGCAACACACCGACATAATCACGCGCTTGCAGTTTTGCGGCATTGCTTTGCTCAACAGCTTGGATGGCTTGCCACAAATCTTTTTCGGCCTGTTCCTGGAATAAAGCTTCGGATACTTTATCTGCCGCTTCGCTCGCGGATTTTTTCAAAATATTACCAATGCGTTTATTGGCGGCGGCCAGCGCCGTGGCTTCAGGCAATTTGGCGAATTCGGCGATGGCTTTTAAGCGCTTGGAAAAATCTGGCAGTGATTGATGTTCAATGGCATTCACTGCATCGAATTGTTGCTCGTTGAAGCCTTGCTCGTTGAAATAGCCGCGAAGTCGGTCGTAGATAAACTTTTCAATGTCTAACTGTTCAACTGAAATGACATCCACTTTTCCAGCGTTTACTGGCTGTAGGCAATAAGCTTCATCAATTAGATGATGCAATGACAAATCAAACCCGCCCTCCAGCAAAGTCCGTGCCAAACCCAAGGCATTGCGGCGCAGTGCAAACGGATCTTTATTACCGGTTGGTTTTAAGCCCGCCGAAAAACCGCCGGCCAGCGTATCCAAACGTTCAGCAATAGCCAGCACTTGGCCGAGTTTGGAAGCGGCGATGGCGTCGCCGGCAAAGCGCGGTTGGTAGGCTTCATCAATGGCAGCGGAAACGGTTTCGGATTCGCCAGCTGCTTTGCTGTAATAGCGGCCAGCAATGCCCTGCAATTCTGGGAACTCGCCGACCATACGCGACTGCAAATCGGCTTTGGATAATTCAGCAGCGCGGCGCGCATCGGTTTTATCCAACCCAATCTGCTCAGCAATCGATTCTGCCAATGCGGCGATACGCGCGGTTTTATCGGCATACGAACCGAGCTTCTGCTGATAAGTGACCGACGCCAAACCCTGCGCCATCGAATCGATGCCTTGCTTGATATCTTCATCATAGAAAAATTGTGCGTCAGCAAAACGCGGGCGAATGACGCGCTCATAGCCTTTTTTGATTTGCGCCACATCGCCAGATTCAATATTGGCAATGCCAACAAAATATTCTGAGAGCGCGCCTTCTGGTGTTTGCAACGGAAAGAATTTCTGATTGCTTTGCATAGTCGAGATTAAGGCTTCATGCGGCACACGCAGGAATTCAGCATCAAACTGGCAAAGCACCGCGCTTGGCCATTCCACTAAACAATTCACTTCATCTAGCAAGTCTTCTGGCAAAACTGCCTGCATAGCAACGCTTGCGGCAGCAGCACGCACTTGCATAGCAATTTTCGCTTTGCGCTCTGCTGCATCCACCAACACATAGTTGGTGCGCAAGGCATCCACATACGTTTCAGGGCTGGCAATGTCAAACACATTTGGCGCATGAAAACGATGGCCCCGCGATTGCCGACCGGCTTTCAAGCCGAGCACATGCATAGGCACCACAACCGTTCCGAACAAGGTGACTAACCAATGCACCGGCCGCACAAATTGTTCTTCTCGATTACCCCAACGCATTGGTTTTGGAATTGGCAAGGATTTAATGGCTTCATTCACTACGTCTGGCAACACATCCACGGTTAAGCTGCCCGCACGTTCGCTGCGCGCCACAAAACGCTCGCCTTTGGCATCGGTCATTTTTTGCAGCTGGCTAACTTCCAAATTATTTTTCTTGGCAAACGCAGTCAGCGCTGCCGTAGCTTCGCCATTGGCATCAAGCGCAATATTGGCATACGGGCCGAATACTTCCGAATGCTGTGTGGCTTGCTCGGCGTTCACTGCATCAATACGAACCGCCAAGCGGCGCGGAGAATACAAGGCTTTGCTTGAATCAACAGAAAATGTGATGCCGCGTTTTGTAAGCCCAGCCGAAACGCCCTCAGCAAATGCTTGTGCTAAGCCTGCCAAAGCTTTCGGTGGCAATTCTTCGGTGCCGAGCTCAATCAATAAGGATTGCGTGTTCATGCTTGGCCCGCCTTTAAATTTGGAAAGCCAAGTTTCTCGCGTTGCGCATAATACGCTTCGGCCACTGCGCGCGAAAGTGTGCGAACGCGCAGAATATAGCGCTGGCGTTCAGTCACAGAAATGGCGCGTCGCGCATCAAGCATATTGAAACTGTGCGAAGCTTTGCATACTTGCTCATAGGCCGGCAGCGGCAAGCCAAGTTCAACCAACTTTAGGGCTTCTTTCTCGCAGGCATCAAAGCGATGAAACAATTCCGCCACATCAGCATGTTCAAAATTGTAGGTGCTTTGTTCCACTTCATTTTGATGATACACATCGCGATAGGTAACTACGCCATTTGGGCCGGTGGTCCACACCAAATCGAATACGTTATCCACATTCTGCAAATACATGGCTAAGCGTTCAAGACCATAAGTGATTTCGCCAGTAACTGGCTTGCACTCCAAGCCGCCGGCTTGCTGGAAATAAGTAAACTGCGTCACTTCCATGCCGTTTAGCCATACTTCCCAGCCCAAGCCCCAGGCGCCGAGCGTTGGCGATTCCCAGTTGTCTTCGACAAAACGCAAATCGTGCACCAGTGGATCAATGCCCAGCGCTTTCAAGGAATCCAAATACAATTCCTGGATGTTGTCTGGGTTTGGCTTAAGCACCACTTGGTATTGGTAATAACGTTGCAAGCGATTCGGGTTATCGCCATAGCGGCCATCAGTTGGGCGCCGGCATGGCTGCACGAACGCCGCGCTCCAAGGCTCAGGACCAAGCGCGCGCAGAAAAGTGGCGGGATGGAAGGTGCCAGCCCCCACTTCTAAATCGAGCGGCTGAATCAATACGCAGCCTTGATTGGCCCAATATTGATTCAAACGCAGAATGATTTCCTGAAAACTCGGTGCCAACATGGCGGTTCAACTCTTTTTTAATGATTACCGCTATTATAAAGGCTGTTTAGTCGAAGGATTTACGATGTTGATAAATAAGGTATCTGCCGGCCGCGGTGCGGCATGGATTAACGAAAGCATCGAGTTGTTGAAAACAGGCGGTATGGCGATTTGGCTGCCTGCTTTATTGGTAGGTTTTTTAGGTTCACTACCCTATCTCGGCGGATTACTGGGAATACTCATGATTTTCTTTTATGGCGGACTGGTTCTAACATTTAATCAGCCAAATGGTCATCACAATGCCTTATCCGGTTTTACAGAAGGGCGTTTCGCCCGCTTATTCCCCCTTTTAGCATTGAACATCCTGCTTGGTGTTATTGCACTTATTGCCGTTTGGCCAATGCTACAACCTATTTATGAAGCCGCCTTGCAAGGAACTAAATTGGGCGAAGAGCAAGCGCTTGGTCTTATGTTGAGTTTCGGAAAGCAACTGCTTTGGCTCATACCAGCCAGTATTTTTATCAGTTGGATCATCCAGTTTGCCGTGCCTTTGGTGTCAATAACAGGCTTAACTGGTAGTAAAGCAATACTTCAGGCTTTGAGTGCAATAAAAATTAATTGGGCCGCATTGCTGGTAAACATCATTTGCGTTGTAGTAGTGATGATTATTATTTCCATCATCATCATGTTGCCAATGATGTTGATTAGTGCGGCATTGGCATCTAGCCCGCTAATCATGAATATCGCCATCATGCCATTCACCACCGTGCTAACGGCCATAATGGTGGCTTTAATGAGCGGCAATATGCTGTTCGCGTATCGCGATGTGTTTGGTGACACTGAAGTAACAACTACAAAAGATTCTGAGCTACTGATTTAAATTATTATTAAAAATTACAAAAGGGGATTTTTATGGAAATAAAAAAAGTTAGCCTGTCCGAAATGTTTGCTTGGCTAATAGCCAGCTTTCGCTTCGTTGGCAAGCATCCAGGTAAACTCGTGCTTGCTTCTGTGCTTAGCCTAATCGTTTTGGTTGCATTGGTCATAGCAATGGTTCTGGTGTTATTTATGGTATTTAGCGCAGGCGAAATTGCGCAGATTGGGCAACAGCCGGAGATGAAAACTCTACTCTACATATATTCTGCAATGGCATTATTTGGCGTACTGTTGGTGCCGCCATTCGTTGCCGGTTGGTTCAAGCTTTGCCAGAACTTAGAAACAGGGCGCAATAGTTCAGCGACTGATATTTTCACACCATATAGCTCGGGCCTAACATGGACAAAACTCATTCAATATAGTCTTGTTAGCTTATTACTATATATCGCAGTACATGCTGCATATATACTGATTTGTATGGTGCTAGGAATTAGCATTCAGGATTTTGGCACGGTTTTGATGCCGCAACCTGGCAGCGATCCGCTTGCAGTCACAAAGCTAAGCGCAGTATTTTGGCTTGCTTATATCGGCTTGATTTTAGTTGGAATCTTAATGCAGTACATGTTGATGCTGGGCTTCACACAAGCCGCGTTGACTGAAAGCAGTGCAATGGATTCATTAAAAGCTGGTATTGCTGGAATCTTAAAAAACCTGCTTACTTTAATTGTGTTTACACTGCTGATTTTACTTGTCTTGATTGTGATTGTATTTATTGCCGCCATGGCAATTGTGCTTGCTGTTACTTTGCTCAAACTCATCAACACAGCAGTAGCGGTTGCGATTGGTATAGCATTCTATTTTGGCTTGATTCTTTTCATTTACCCATTGATGTTTTCATTCCAGTACAAGATGTGGAATAGCATTCTAGGCAATGACAATAGCGCTGATACAGTAATTACAAAAGATACTGAGTTTTTAGTTTAAGCAAAATAGCGGCTATTTCATCCCAGCGCTCGGCTGCAATGGCCGGGCGCGATGCCAGCCACGAAACGCCCACGCTTGGGATGTTCTTTTCGGCTAAATAATTCGGCAAATCTGATTCACTGATGCCGCCAGTGGTGCAGAATTTTGCTTCAGGAAACGGGCCAGAAAATGCTTTAGCCAATGCAATGCCATTAATGGCCGAGGCTGGAAATAATTTGAAATGGCTCAGGCCGTGATTCAAACCGAGCATCAGTTCTGAGGCAGTAGCCACGCCGGGCAACAACACTATGCCCAAGTCTTTAGCACCTTCCAATAATTCCACACTGATGCCGGGCGATACCACTAATTTCGCGCCAACGTCTTTCACTTGCTGAAGATGAGTTTTATTGAGCGCGGTACCTGCAGTGAGCAGCATATCGGGCACATATTTCGCAATGGCTTCCATCGCCGCTAAGGCTTGCGGTGTGCGCAGGGTAATCTCAATCGCGCTGATGCCGCCTTCAAGTAAGGTTTGCGCCAATGGCACCGCATGTTTAGCATCATCAATTACCACCACCGGAATAATTTTATTGCTGAAAAATTTTGCGATAACGCTGCTCATGGTTTCATTCCGAATAAAATGGAGGCGCCCGTTCCGGTATTTGAGACATGATCGCGGAATAATTGAAAATATTCACGACCAAGGCCAGCCTGATGATTGGTTTCCGTGCAAATAGCCTGCGCGCGTTCAGCTAATTGCTCAGCACTGACTTTTAATTCCAAGCAACCCGTGATTGCATCAATTTCAATGATATCGCCATCGCAGATTTTACCAATCAGTCCGCCTTCATCCGCCGCTGGGCTAAGATGTATGGCGGCTGGCACTTTGCCCGATGCCCCAGACAAACGGCCATCGGTGACTAAGGCCACTTTATGGCCTTTGTCTTGCAGATTCGCCAACAGCGGCATTAGCTGATGCAGCTCTGGCATGCCATTCGATTTAGCGCCTTGGAAACGCACCACTGCAATCATATCGCCGTTCAGTGTGCCAGCTTTATGCGCAACAGCCATGGCTTCTTGGCTTTCGAACACTCGCGCCGGTGCTTGCACTTTCCATTTGCTTTCATCCAAGGCCGATATTTTTATCACCGCTTCGCCAAGATTGCCTTTTAACTGACACAGGCCACCATGCGCGGAAAATGGATTATTAATTGTTCGCAATATCGTTTCATCACCAGATTGCTCTGGCGCGTCTTTCCAGAATAAATGCCCATGCGACAGCGTCGGCTCCTGCGCGTAAGCAGTAATTGGCTGGCCTAACACCGTTTGTGCATCGGCATGCAATAAATACCCCGATAATAATTCGCGAATCATAAACGCCACGCCGCCAGCAGCATGGAATTGATTGACATCAGCCGCGCCGTTTGGATAGATACGGGCAAGTAATGGTGTTGCATTTGAGATCTGCGAAATATCTTCGGTAGTGATAATGTAGCCGACCGCACGCGCCATGGCAATGATGTGAATCATTAAATTGGTTGAGCCACCACTGGCCATCAAACCGACAATGCCATTCACTAAAGAGCGCGCATCAATCACTTGATAAAATGGCAAAAAGGCATCGCCCAGTGCGCTAGCATTGGCTGCTGTTTGCAGCGCATATTCACTGAGGATATCGCGTAAATTAGTGCTTGGCGGTACGAAAGCGCTGCCAGGTATATGCAAGCCCATCATTTCCATCAGCAGTTGATTGGAATTGGCGGTGCCGTAAAACGTGCAAGTGCCCGGCGCATGATACGAACCCGCTTCAACCGCTAATAACTCTTCACGACTTGCCTTACCGTCGGCAAAGCGTTGCCGAACTTTGGCTTTTTCGGCATTGGCGATGCCTGAAGGCATTGGACCGGCTGGCACAAACACAATTGGCATATGCCCGAAAGCGGCTGCACCCAAAAACAAGCCCGGTACGATTTTATCGCAGACGCCAAGCATCAGGCCGGCATCAAACGCATCATGACTGAATGCAACGGCTGTGGCCAGTGCAATCACATCGCGGCTGAACAAGCTCAGCTCCATGCCCGGCCGGCCCTGGGTAACACCATCGCACATGGCCGGCACGCCACCCGCCACTTGCGCGGTAGCGCCGCAGGCACGGGCCCATGCGCGCAATTTTTCTGGGTAATGTTCATACGGCTGATGTGCAGAGAGCATGTCGTTATATGCCGTTACCACGCCGATATTGGGGAGTCCGGAATAGCCAATGTTTGGCTTATCTTCACCGCTGGCTGCCATCACATGCGCCAAATTCGAACACGACAAACGCCCGCGTGCTGGCGTTGTGCGAACTTGCGATTGCATAAGCGCCACATAACTGGCACGCAACTCTTGGCTACGCGCAATAATGCGTTGCGTAACATCCGCAATAACAGGATTCAAGCTCATGATGGACTCCAGAATATTTCAATTGGGCGCGAATAGTGCTTTAGCAACTTCGCAACCGCGTACTCGGGCGCGCTGCCATCCAAACTTTGCTCAAGCACGCGGCGCTTTTCATCGCCGGTGATACAGATAAATATTTTTTTTGCTTTCAAAAGCTCGGCAAGACTAAAGCTGACGCGATCAATTTTATCGTCTTGCTCTGCAAAGCGAATTGGCAATACCGCATCCTTACATTGTGCATCCATGGCTTGATGATAATCGGCACTTTCAATAAATAAGGAGGCAATATGTCCATCGCTACCCATGCCAATCACCACTATATCCATTGGGTGCTGCAAGTTTTGTATTTCTTGATTAGCGCGCTCTGCAACCTGCTCAATAGCTAATGATGTGTGCATCAAACCATGCCAGCCGCCTAACTGGGTTTTAATCGCGGTGAATGCGCTAGAAATATTTGCTTCATTGCTTTGTTCATCGGTTATCGGCACAAAACGTTCGTCAATTAGCGTTAGCGCAATGCGCGACCACGGTAATTGTGCTTGCGCGAACTCAGAATAGGCGGCCATGGGTGTTGAGCCACCAGCTAAGCCAATCAACAGCGTTTGCTGCTCAGCTAAACTTCGTAAAGCGTGGCTATGCATCGCATGCGATAACGCATTTGCCAGTTCATCGGTATCCGATAATATATGCCACATGTTGCGCTCAATTTGCGACATGATGTTCACAAAACAAAGCTAGGCCCAACTGAGCCTGCAGGATAGTAGTGTAAATCCGCGTCCGAGGTTTTGTATGCTGCATGTATTTGATCAATCCATGCCCATGCTTGTTCTAATTCATCGCGGCGCACAAATAAGGTGCGGTCGCCTTTTATCGCATCGCGAATCAAGCGTTCATAAGCAATATGACGCACTTTGCCATTGCCGGATTCATTAATTTCAAGATTCAACGCCACCGGCTTCAAAACAAATTCGTGCACATCCGGGGTTTTATTGAAAATTTCCAAGGTGATTGATTCATCTGGCTGCATTTGAATAACCAAGCGATTGGAATTATGCCCATTGTGTTTTTGTCCAAATAAAAACTGCGGTACTTCTTTGAATTCAATCACCACTTCGGTATGTTTAGCGTCCAAACGCTTGCCGGTGGTTAAATAAAACGGCACACCTTTCCAGCGCCAATTATCGACAAAGGCTTTGATTGCAACAAAGGTTTCGGTTTGGCTGGTCTGCATGGCATCGGCTTCTTGATTGTAGCTAGGTAATTCAGCAGACTCGGAGGCGGCATATTGGCCGAAAATGACACTGTGCTTGAAATTATGTTCGGTGATTGGATGCAAGGCTTGCAACACTTTAATTTTTTCGTTACGGATTGATTCCGAACTGGCATTCACCGGCGGCTCCATAGCCACCAAAGAAAGCAACTGCAGCATATGGTTTTGCACCATGTCGCGCAACGCACCACTTTTATCGTAGTAGCCCCAGCGCCCACCAATGCCAAGCGACTCCGCAATGCTGATATGCACGCTTTTGATATTGACGCTATTCCACAAAGGCTCAAAAATACTATTGCCAAAACGCAAGGCCAGCAGATTTTGTACGGCTTCTTTGCCTAAATAATGGTCAATGCGGTAGGTTTGTTGCTCGCTCAAAACTTTCGCTACGCCATCAGAAATGGCTCGGCTTGAATGAAGGTCTTTACCGATTGGCTTTTCTAGAATAATGCGTGTATCGGCAGTAATTAATTCTGCATGATGTAAATTTTCTGCGATAGGTGTAAATAAATCCGGCGGCATGGACAGATACGCCAAAGCCACATATTGTTTTTTCTTGGCCAGGAACGCAGCCAGTGCTTGGTAATCTTGACTATTACCCGCATCAAGCGTGAAAAAAGCTGTTTTCGCTAAAAAATCCTCGAACTTTTCGCAATTGCTTTCATTCACTTCATCAATCAAGGATTTGCGTAACTGCTCATGCAATTCTTGTGTACTGCCGGAGCGGCTAATGCCATACACCGCCATAGACTTTGGCAAGGAGGTATCGCAATGCAGCCGAAACAAAGAAGGCCAAAGCATACGCAAGGCTAAATCGCCATTGGCACCAAATAACAGGAATGCGGGAGTGGTCATTTTGCAAAGCTTAAACTTTAGGAATATAAGTCTCTAGCATAGCAAACATGCCGTGCGGTTCGGGATTAACTGGCTTGCAAACGAATGCAGTCCATGTCAGTCGGCCAGATTGGTGTTGACCGCGTCCAATTTAGCCCTAGACTTGACCATAATGCGCGCCACTACAATACCAATTTCATACAGCGCCCACATTGGCAAGGCCAGCATAATCTGCGACAAGCCATCTGGCGGTGTGATGATGGCAGCAATGATAAAAATGGCCACGATAATATAACCGCGCCATTCCACCAATTGTGGCACCGTGACCCAGCCCAGCAAAACTGCAACAAGCACGGCAATCGGCACTTCAAAGCTCACACCGCCGGCTAATAACAACACCAACACAAAGTCTAAATATTTGCTGATGTCGGTCATCATGGCGACCCCAATAGGAGCCGTTGAATTTAAGTATGCAAACATTACCGGTAGCAAAACATAGAACGTGAAGGCGCAGCCTAAATAAAATAACAACGTGGCTGCTAGCAATAAAGGCTTAGCAAGATTTTTTTCTTTTTGATACAAAGCCGGCGCTACAAAGGCCCAAATCTGATACAACACCACCGGTGTGGCAATAAATAAAGCAGCAAAAAACGCCAACTTCATCGGCACGAAAAATGTAGAAGCCACTTCAATAGCCACTAGTTGCCCGCCTTTCGGCAAGGTACGTAGCAAAGGCTGCGCGAACCAAGAATATAGTTGATTTGCAAATGGCAGCAAGACTAGAAACACTGCTGAAACTGTTGCAACCGCGTATAAAAGTCTTTTGCGCATCTCTAATAAATGCGACATCAAAGATTGTTCACCGTTATCACTCACCACAATTTTCCCTGATTAGGGTCTAGGCGTTGCTGACCAGCTTCCTGTCCTAAATGTTGTGCATCAGTTGGCTCAAGCATTTTATCATTCAGATCATACAAACTGTATTCTTCGGTATCAGATCGCTCTAGTATTTCCGCTGAACTTAAATCTATTTTTTCCTCAACGGCTTCATCTGGTTTTGATTCTGATCCAGGTTCAGTATTTACTGATTTTTCTAAATCAGCTGATACTTGCTGGATATCTTCCTGCAAAGCCAAGACTGGCGCTTTGATGCTGTTTTCAACCTCCTGCAGATGTTTTTTCATTTCATCTTGCGCAAGCTCAAATTCCAATTCGGATTTCACCGCATACCATTGCGCGCGCGCCTTACGCACCCACAAGCCAGCAAATCGTGCCGCTTTGGGCAGGCGCTCGGGGCCAAGCACAATCAAGGCGACTACTGCGATAATTAGCAGTTCGCTGAAACCGACATCAAACATAATTATTCTTTGGTGTTTTCGCTATCATTTTTTTGTTGGTTCAAAGTTTCAGGCTTTTGCGTTTCATCGCCTTTCATACTTTTCTTGAAGCCCTTGATAGCATTACCCAAATCTGCTCCGATATTGGGCAGTTTCTTGGCCCCGAATACCAACAGCACAATAACCAAAATGATGACTAATTCTTTCATACCAATCATAAATTTACCCCTAAATAATATTACTTCTTCGCTTGACGGCTACTGCCTTCTTCAAGCTGATTGCGGAAATCAATAATAGACTGATTTTGAGTTTGCGTACGACCATCAAAAATAGAACGTGACGAAGCCATATCGCCATACATAGTTTCGTTGGCCTTTTTATCGATGCTGATCACTGTGCCATCGAGGGCAATACCGGCAAACAGACCTTTCGAGCGTGAATAGCTGAAAATCTCTGCTTTAAGCTTTTCATCGGTGCTGGCCTGCACACTGCGGCCAACTGGGCCAGCTGCTACTGATGCATCTGCGCCAAGCGTGATCTTGCCTTTAACGATACTTTCAACACCATCTTTGCTGGTGAATACTAAAATCAAATCTGATTTTTGAACGCCAGCCTGAAAGCCCCAGCTGCCGCCACCCACGTTGATGTAGTTTGGATTTGACCAAGCGCCGTTTTCAGCACGCACCGAAATAAGTCCTTTGCCACCGCGACCGCCGAAGATTAACGCGGCTTTGGTCATGTTTGGAATCACCGCAATAGCGTAGGCTTCTGCCAGCAGGCGTTCTGGAATTGAATTCTCAGGAATTGCCGACATTTCTTTCAGCACCGTGATGGCGCTTTGGGTGCGTTGTTCCGGAGTGGTATTGGCTTGAGCGCCATGAACCGCAAACATCAGTAAGACAGCCATTAGTACTCGCATAATTTTTCCTTTTATCAATAATGCCAACGCTCAGCGTATAAGATAATGATAACCTCTGACGCTAAGTTCACCTACAATTGTTTAGCTTGGATTCATTATTCTCCTAGAAGTTCAATTTATGATTAAAAAACCCCTGAAAACCTTGGTATTAGTAGTAAATTTAGGCACGCCTGACGCGCCTACCGCCTCGGCGGTGCGTCGTTATTTGGCGGAATTTCTGCACGATTACCGCGTGGTGGATCTGAGCCGTTGGCTGTGGTGTATTTTGTTGCATTTCATCATTTTGCCCATTCGCTGCGGGCGCGTGGCAAAAAATTATCAAAAAATCTGGCTGAAAGATGGCTCACCTTTATTGGTTTATTCGCAAAACTTAGCAGATCGTTTGCAGCACCAAATGCCTAATTCGCAAGTACGCTTGGCGATGCGTTATGGTAAGCCATCGATTGCATCGGTATTAGGGCAGTTTCCTGATTGTGAGGAATTGATCGTTTTGCCACTGTATCCACAGTATTCGGCAACCACCACGGCCTCGGTTTTTGATGCGGTGAGTGGCTATTATCAAAAGCAAGAGCGCATTCCCGCCATCCATTTTATATCTGAATATTACCAATCCTCTGCATGGCTTGATGCGATGGAAGCGCGCATCCGCAATCATTGGGATTTACATGGCCAAAGCGAAAAATTGCTGTTCTCCTTTCATGGCATTCCGCAACGCTTTGCCAAACGCGGCGACCCATACCCCGAGCATTGCCAACACAGCGCCGAACTAATCGCTGAGCGCCTGCAATTAAGCACAGATCAATGGCAACTTACATTCCAATCGCGCTTCGGGCGCGAACCGTGGCTAGAACCCTATACCGATAAAACCCTGATTGCATTGGCAGGCAACGGCTTAAAAACGGTGGATATTGTATGCCCGGGTTTTGCCGTTGATTGCTTGGAAACATTGGAAGAAATTACGGTGGAGAATGCGCATTTTTTTCAGCAAGCTGGCGGCCAACAGCTCAACTACATTAGTGCACTAAATGCTGAGCCTGGCCACGTGGCCGCATTGGCACGCATTATTGAATCGCATACGATAAAAACCCATGACTGAATTTTCTATCCAAACTCAACGCGGGCGCATACAAGCCCTGCGTTTTGGTAACCCAAACGGCATGCCAGTACTGGCCTTGCATGGTTGGCTCGATAACGCCGCTAGCTTTATACCGATGGCGCCATTTCTCGCTGAACACCAGATTGTGGCTATCGATTTCATGGGCCACGGCGGCAGCGAGCATATTCCCAAAGGCTATGATTACGGCTTCGTGGATTGGCTGCACGATGCGCTGGATGTGCTCGATGTTTTGGGCTGGCAGCAAGCACATTTGCTTGGGCATTCACTCGGCGGCGCCATTGCCAGTGCATTAGCGGCTGGTGCACCGGAAAGAATCCTATCTTTAGCGTCAATTGAAGCGCTTGGACCTCCGCCCTGGCAAGGTGATGATGCTGCCAAACGCCTGCAAAAAGCGGTTGCTGGTCGCCGCAAACAAACTTCGTCACCACGTTTGATTACGGATATTGATACCGCCGTTCGAGCCCGACTGCAGGTTACCGACAAACTGGAAAGCTCAGCGCGTTTGCTGGTGGAACGTAATTTAAAACAAGTTGAGGGTGGCTATCAGTGGCGCAGCGACCCGCGCTTAATGTGGCCATCGCATGTGCGCTCGGAGGAAGCTACCGTTCGCAATTGGTTATCGTCCATTGAATGCCCCACGCTGGTTGTTGCCGCTGACCCAGCACCATTCTATTTCGCCACAGAGCTGCGCGAACAGCGTTTTGCCTGCTTGAAGCACGGTGAAATGCATGTTATCTCCGGCACCCATCATGTGCATATGGATAAACCGGCTGAGGTTGCGGCGATTATTAATGCATTTTGGGCAAAATTGTAGAAGGACCCTCAGGGTCCGACCAATAAACCAAAATAATCGGGCCCAGAGGGCCCTTCTACCATATTAACCAAACCCCGGTTCATCTAAAGTTTCAGCGCATCTCGATAACGACGGCTACAGGCAACAATGCTTCCGTCATGCAGATGAATACGGGCATCTCCCGAATCCAGAGGTTCAATGCTGGCTATTCGATGGATATTCACCAGATGACTACGGTGGATTCGAACAAAACGTGTTGGATCAAGCTGTGTTTCAAACTGAGCCATGGTGCTTCGTAGAGGATACACACGGCCAGCAACATGTAAATTAACGTAATTTCCAGAAGCCTGCGCCCAATCAATATCGGCAGCCACAATCAAAAATTCCCGATTGAGCATTCGCACCAAAAAGCGCTCCGGCCGCACTAAACTTTCCGTCGCTGTTTGCTCAGACTCATCAGCCGAAAAGGCCAGCAAACTGGCCTCACCTTGTAAACGCCGCATTAGCCAGCGATAGGCATGTAAGGTGACGACGATTCCAAAAAAGCTTTGTGCATCTTTAATGTATTCATAAAATAATTCAACCGGCCAATTACCGAAGTCGTAGATCTGGCCATTCATCGCATAGACAAGTTTACGCAAGCCCACCATGGCCAGCACATGCACAACCGAAAACAGCAAACTGCCGATCACATACTTAGGCAGATAGTGCTTCCATGTATCCCAATGCAAAGGGTATCGGTTTGTGAAGGCAACCATCGCTGGAATTAAAGCCAGTATGACGAGATTACTAGACCATTCCCAAGTCATCGGCCGCCATGTGGCAATAGCATCGCCTTCGCGCTGGTATTCCATGATCACAATAACGGCATTCAAAGAAGCGCCAATGACGCATTTCAGTACCCAATAAGCCACTTCAATGCTGGACTTATAGGGTAAATAGCGATCGTACGTGGATGTATTGTTTTCTGACATAGGCGCATTGTACCGTTACCGTTCGCCATTCAACACACGTGCCATCCCTGAATCCCACCATCTAACACTTATTGTCTACCGAATATCCCTTACATGCTGTTTGTGGACGCAAGCATAGCCAAAATACTCTCCACTTTGCAACGTAGGGGAACACTGCATGTTTGATTTTCCGAATCAGCGCCGAAACGACCTCGACTGGGTCCGAATTTTAGCTTTTGGGTTATTGGTGCCATATCACGTGGGTATGTATTACGTGACGTGGGATTGGCATGTTAAAAGCCCGATGGCCAGCAGCGCGTTAGAGCCGTTTATGATTCTCTCTGCTCCTTGGCGCTTATTGCTACTGTTTTTTATCTCAGGTGTTGCAACGGCCTATTTGAAAGCAAAATCCCTTGATGGCTTTTTAGGCAAACGCTCAATGCGGCTGCTCATTCCATTAATTTTCGGTATGTTGGTGATTGTTCCGCCGCAAGCGTATTACGAAGTAGTGGAACAACTTCCAGGCGGCTACCATGAGGGTTATTTGGCCTTTTGGTGGCAGTATTTATCGGGCAGCAAGGCATTTTGTGATGCAGAAGATTGTTTAGACGTACCAACATGGAATCATTTATGGTTTATTGCCTATTTATTTGTGTACACCTTATTCTTGCCGCTGGCGCGCTGGCTACCGGCGCGGATTAAAGCAATTGGTATTGATGGCATCGGTGTCTTGATTTGGCCCGTTATCTACCTCATTATTGCGCGGCTACTGTTATTGGAGCGATTTGAATCAACACATGGACTAGTTGACGATTGGTACAACCATGCCCAGTATTTGGCTACGTTTATATTTGGTTTTGCGATGGCCTCACAACAGAATTTTTGGAATGCACTGCTTCGTTTACGCTGGTTAAGTGGCAGCATCGCAATTATCTCGGCGGCATTTTTGTTTGCCTACTTCAACATTTACTCGGAAAACTACCCTGCGCCTGATGCCTTGCGAATATTCCAGCGTTGTATTTGGGCCATGCAACAATGGATAGTACCAGCAACGATAATGGGTTTCGCTTATAAACATTGGCGCGCTGAAAGCCCGCTGCTGAAAAAGCTAAGCCCCGCGATTTTCCCCCTATATATACTGCACCAAACCGTGATTGTAGTTTTAGCACATAATTTGCAAGCTCTTGCACTACCGCCAGTCATTGAAGCGCCATTGTTGATTGTCAGCACCTTCACGCTGTGCTGGCTGGCCTATTTAATAACTCGCCGATTACGTTGGTTGGCACCATTGTTTGGTTTAAAGCCCGCGATTAACCAAAAATCCGTTTCGCCTCAAGCTTAAGGCTTTGGCCATTAGTCTTTAAATAATCGCGCTGCTCGCGCCACTGCGGCCAGCGCTGTTCCACTTCACGCCAAAATTTGGGCGAATGATTGCGTTGTAATAAATGGCATAGCTCGTGCACTAAAACATATTCGCCAATTGGCTGGGGTGCGAATAATAAGGACACATCTAAATTCACTACATTGGCCACATTCAATGAACCCCACAAGGAGCGCAACGGCTTAACATGCAAGGCGCTTGGGGCATGCGGCAGGCTGGGCAAATACGGCTGCATGCGTTGCATAAACCAGGCTTGGCCTATTTGCTTATAGCTATTCAGCAAGGCGGCCTGCAATTGTTTAACACTACTGCGCGCGCTGGTCTGAATCAGCCAATGGTCGTCGTGCCGAAAAATTTGCAAAGCGCGATCTTCTCGCCAACGCACTGGCAAATCTTTGCCAAGTACGGATAAAAACCCCGCTTCGCCAATTTGCAATGGCGTTAAAATTTCTGGCTGATATTTCTGCCATTGCACCCAAATCCAGTCTTGCTGTTCGGCAACGAATTTCAGCGCGGTTTTTTCTGCGGTGCGCATTGGCAAACTTAAGCGCGGGCCATCGGCGCTAACCAACAACTTCATGCGTTTAGCGCTTGGATGGCGTTTCCAACTTAGCCAAATTTTTTCAGCGCCAAGTTCTAGCCACTGCCCTTCGCGCGGCTCGCTGCTACCCGGCCACAGCTCGAACATTAGGCGGCGAGTGCCTTTGGCGGAACCTGCTGTAAATGCAAGGCTTTGGTAAAACTTCCATAAAAGGCGTGCAATTCAGCGCTGAACAAGGCAAAGCGCGCCAGTAATTCTTCTTGCATGGATTCGCTGGCAGTATTTTCAATACCATCCACCGCGCCAGCCAGCAATTTGAATTTACGCACAATTAAATCCTCACCCAGCACAAAGCTCATATTGGCATCGAATAACACGCCTAAGCGGCTAACTTGCTTGCCGGCATTCAAATGCGTGAGCACTTCATCACTGGCTAAATCGTGGCGCAAGCATTTCACAATGGCGCCTTTCTCGGCCGGATCTTGCAATTCACATTCTTCGCCCAAGTGCCATTGCTCTGGCAAATCCTTGCCAAGCAAAAATTGCGTCAAGATTGAGCGCGGCGCTTGTTCAGACTGCAACGGCAAAGCCGGAAAACTGCCTAATGCTTCACGCAACTTGCTTACCAAGGTCTCTGCCGCTTTAGCGGAGCTGGTATCGATAGCAATAAAGCCATGCTCGATGTTAATGATGGCATTTACGCGCGAGTAATTCACAAATGCGCGCGGCATCAGCTCATCAATGGTTTCTTGTTTTAATTCGGTGCGCATGCGTTTGCCAATCGGATGGCCTTTAGTTTCTTCAAGTTTGGCAATTTTTTCCTGCCATTCGCGGTGCACCACAGTGGCTGGCAACAGCCGATCTTCGCCGCCCAAGCACAGCCAATAACTGTGCTCAAGATGCTCCACATAGGCGCCTTGTTCAGCCAATGGTGCTAAAAATCCACGTGATTGCATAGCTAAAGCACCCACCGGCTGCAGCGCGTGAGCTTGCAGTGCGGTTTCAAGGTCTTTTAGGGTGAGTGTGTGTATTTCAGGTAAAGTATAGAAAAATAGATTGCGAAAAAACATAACATTCCAAAACAGATACGGCTTAGTTTATTCTACCTCTTGTTGCCCTCAACGCGGACTGCTGATCATGCTTGATCCTGTCACCCAACGCCGAATATCTTCGCAACTCTTTGAGTTGAAAAGCGAACATCGCGATTTAGATGTGGCCATTGCCATGCTCGTTCAAAACAAACCCAACGATGAACTCAGCAGTAAACGCCTTAAAAAGCGCAAATTAAAAATAAAAGACCAGATTGCGCAGCTCGAAAATCTGCTTATTCCCGATTTAAACGCTTGATGCCGGAAGCTCGGGCGCTGCTTGCGCAGGCTCGGGGGAAATTTTATGAATGGTGTGCCGAAGCTCGCGATTAAGTACTAAGCGCGCATCTTGTTCCCAGGCATTGAGGTGTTGGTCGAATTCGAGCTTGCCATTTTCACCCAACCAAATCAGTTTTTGTTCGCGCAGATTGTAAATAAAGCCGCGGAATAAGCTCTTATCAAAAAATTCCGGCGCCGCAGGTGCATACAACAACGACAAACGCTGCGCGGTTAAATGGCACAAACTTTCCAACTCGGATGCACTGAGCACACCTGAGCCATTTTTTACCAAGGTGGTTATGGCAATGAAATAGCGCTCGAAAGCCTGCTGCATGCTATGCGCCACTGCGCGCAAATGGAAAACTTCATCGGTTTGGCCAGGCGCGCGATATAAATATTCGCTGTCGTCTTTTGAGACAAACAAATACCCTTCACGCACAAACAAATCGATGGTTTTATTTAAACGCTCAGTAAATTCGGTATCTGACCACGGCAAATACAATTCGCTGCGCATAAATGGGTATACGTTTAAGCCCAAATGCACCAAGCCATGCCGCGATAAACGACGATTATTCTGGAAACACAAAGCAATCCACGCCGCGGCGCTAAACAAGTGCAAGACATTATTCTTGAAATAACTTTGCAACACGGCAGTTTCGCCTTGCATGCTAAGCACGTCGCCTAAAGGGTGTTTGGTACGGCAAATTACGCCCATTTCTTCGCCATACGAAATAATGCTTTTGGCGTTAAACGCAGTAACCGTAACACGCGGCCCGTAAGGCTCATCGCGCAAGATACGTTTCGATAATTCGATTTGCTCAATCAGATCAGTTTCATCCATGGCATGCTTGGGTGTGGACAGCAACGCCAAGGCCAGCAGGTTGATTGGATTCACATCGGCGGCGCGGTTGATATTGACGTTGATCTGAACGGCCAACTCCTCAACCACATCCGCTAACCACGGCAATTTGCCTTCGGTATTATCGCGATCTTCGCGCCAATTAGGTGCATGCTTGTTTAGGCTGTCGTCTAGATAAATAGGCTCGCCAAAATTAACGGTTACTTTGCCGTAGTTCTCGCGCAGAACTTCAAAGGCGGCCTTGATTAAGGCCCAAATGGTTTCTTTTTCTTTCGGCTGTCCGCTGAGTTCATCGAGGTAGCTTTTGCCTTCAATCAAGCGCTCATAGCCAATATATACCGGCTGAAATACCACCGGCTGGCGTGGCGCACGCATATAGGCTTTGATGGTCATGGCAACCATGCCGCCCTTTGGCGACAACAAGCGGCCGGTTCGGGAACGACCGCCTTCAATGAAATACTCTAAGGAATAGCCACCGCCCACCAATTGCGCAACGTATTCTGAAAATACCGCTGAATACAGGGCATTGGCTTTGAAACTTCTGCGCAAGAAAAAGGCGCCGCCTTTGCGCAGCACTGGGCCAATCACCGGCATGTTTAGATTGATACCGGCAGCAATATGCGGTGGCACCATGCCTTTGGTATACAGCAAATAGCTGAGTAGCAAATAATCCATATGGCTGCGATGGCAGGGCACGTAAACCACTTCATGGCCAGGTGCAACGGCTTTCAGGGCATCCATGTGATTAATGTTGACGCCTTCATAGATTCGGTTCCAAACACCAGAAAGCGCAAACGACAAAGAGCGAACTACTGGGTGCGAATAATCAGCGGCAATTTCCCAAGCGCATTGATGGGCTTTTTCCCAAGCCTTGATGTAATCGGTTTTATCGCGACGCGCCTGTTCTGCAATTGCTTTACGGACCGGTTCGGCATCGAGCACGCGATCAACCAGCAAACGCCGGGTTGATAAATCTGGGCCAATCACTGCTGCACGTACTTTGCGTAGATGCGCGCGTAATAGGCGCTGCGCTTTACGCACTAAGCGATCATGCGGTAAGTCTTCGGCCAAGATATCGCGCACGCGGTAGCTAGGCGAATAGCGCACGTGCGTATCACGGCCATTGAGTAGCACCGACACAAATCGGCGAAAGCGACCAACAATGGCCCAGTTTTCTGAGAACAATACCGAAAACCAACCCGATTGCCGATTCGGCGCACGCCCAACAAAAATAGACACTGGCACCAATTGCACATCTTGCTCTGGGTATAAACGATGTGCCATGATTAAGCGCGACAAGGCATCGGAATGACGTTTGTTTTTAGGTGCGCCGCCACGACGCGACAACGCAAAAAACGAGCGCTTTCGACCAAGCGGATTGCCAGGCAATGGGCTCAAGGGCGAAGGCAAGCCCGCTTCGCTGCAAGCGCGCTCTAATATCAATAAATTGGTGATGCCATAATTTTCTAAAACATAGCAAACCGGCCGATCAACCAAAAATGGTGGAACACTTGGTTCGCGCGAAATTTCAATCCACGGCTGCAAAAACCAGCCAACAAAACGCAACCACAGTGGCGGCTTAACATAATGACTAGGAAACAGTAGTGGCGCTTGTTTAGTTTCGGGCATGGATACGCGTTACCGTGGCTTCAAGGTGTTTTGAAATAGCGCCAAAGCCGAAGCATCGTACCAATGTCCATTTTGTTCAATGAGTTCCATACTGAATTCTACCCATTTTTTCCCGAGCGGGTAACGAATCTGCACTTTTGCCCGATTCCCAGATTGCTCAAGCACTTTAACCTCTAAACGGGACTGCCCAGCATTCCAGTCTAAACCATACACTTGACCTAACTCCTTCAAACCTACAAGGAACAGCGTTAACTTTACGTTGAACTGCGCATAACTTAAGGTATTGTATTGCTGGTAATTTTGTACCTTGGTGCTGCGCGCAGTTTGCACCATTTGGTTAAATGCGCGCTGGCGAAGTGTTTGATCTTGCAACCACGTTGCCGGCATTTGTTCAATAATGGCCGCTACCAAAGCTTTGCCATGGTCTTTTTCGGCTCGGCTAAGCTGTTGGTTGGTTTCAATCCAGCCTTTCAGCAAAAGCGTTAAACTGCTCTGCATGAGTGGCCATTTACCCTCAATTTCACTGCGAATCGGTTTGATTTTGGCGTTCAAATCGCGCTGTAAATGCTTTTCTGCATTGGGCTCAATAAATCGCTGCAGCAACGTATTGAAGTTTTCCTGCTCTTTTGGCTCTAAGGCAAATTTCTGCCGAATCACTGGCCATTGGCGCTCAAGATCGGCGCGTTCGGCGGCTGGCAAGGTTAGTTCACGATATACAGACATGTCCGGTTTTTGCAGGCTAAGCATTATTTGCCGAGCATCGGCCTGTGCTTGCTTGGCTTTGGCTGCATCCCATGGCGCACGGCAAGCACTCAGCACCAGAAGGCTGATTAGCAATACACTGCATTTAAAAGCACTTGAACGCACGGGGAAAATCCTCAAAGCCGATTGATTAGAATACCAAATCAGGGCAATTAGCTGTCGAATAAAGCCGAAATGGCTTGCCGGTGAACCAATGCGCGTGCCAATTTTTCTTCTGCATGATTTTCTTGAACTACACCGTCGCGGTGTAAATCAGCTTCCGGCAACTCATCCAGAAATTTACTTGGCAATAAATGTATCTGCTCGCCCCAGCGTTTAACTTGAGCACTATGCGCTAAATAAAGCCAGTCTTTTGCGCGGGTTATTCCCACATAAAACAGGCGGCGCTCTTCATTCAAGCCGCCTTCATCAATACTGGCTTGGTGCGGCAAATTGCCTTGTTCGCAACCGACAATAAACACGCAACGAAACTCTAAGCCTTTGGCCGAATGCAAGCTCATCAAGCGCACTTGATTACCCGGCTCGCTGCGATCAGCATTTGATAGCAACGCCAATTGCGCGGCTAAATCTCCGGCGCTAGCTGGCCGTTTGTCGGCCTCGAACCACTGCGCTAATTCATCGAGGTTTTCTTTGCGACGCATAAACAAGGCTTCGTTTTTAGTTTCAACGCGAAGTGCGGTCAAAATACCGGATTCATTGATCACCGCGCGCACAATATCCGCGGCACTGGCTTTTTTGCTTTGTTCACGCAGTTTGACAATAATCCGCGAAAACTGCGCCAAGCCCGCTGCTGGCCGAGCAGTTAATGCAGAGGCATAGCTGCTGTTTTGCGCCGCTAATGACATAGAAATATGTGCGTTCTGCGCCAGTTGTGCCAGTTTTTCCAAACTGGTGGCGCCGACATCGCACTTTGGCGAAGTTACCGCGCGCAGAAAAGCCGCATCATCGTCAGGGTTGGCAATCACCCGCAGCCAAGCCAACACATCTTTCACTTCGCCACGATCTAAAAATGCCGTGCCGCCGCTAATGTGATACGGAATTTTCAGCAGTTGCAATTCTTTTTCCAAAGGCCGCGATTGGTGATTGCCGCGAAATAGAATCGCGAACTCCGAATACGGCAAATTATGCGCCTGCACTAAATAATGAATTTCAGCCGCCACACGTTGTGCTTCGTGTTCGTTGTTGTTGCAAGACCAAATGCGTATGGGTGCGCCTTCGCCATGCTGACTCCACAGTTTTTTCATATGCACGTGCGGATTATTACTAATCACCGCATTGGCGCTGCGCAAAATGCGTGCACTGCAGCGGTAATTCTGTTCAAGCTTAATCACTTTCAAAGCCGGATAATCGCTAGCCAATTCATCCAAATTTTCCGGCTGCGCGCCGCGCCAGGCGTAAATGCTTTGGTCGTCGTCGCCCACGCAGGTGAACTGCCCGCTGCTGCCCGCTAGCGCTTTAATCATCCGATATTGCGCGCCATTGGTGTCTTGGCACTCATCTACCAACAGGTATTTAATTTTCAGCTGCCAACGCATTCGCGCTTCGCTATCGCTTTCCAAAACCTGCAATGGCAGGCGAATCAAGTCGTCGAAATCAACGGCATTAAACGCCTGCAAGCGGGCTTGATAGCGTGTATACAAAGCGGCAATACTTTTTTCGCGAATGGTTTGCGCATGCTCAAGCGCTTGCTCAGGCGTAAGCGCCAAATTTTTGACTTTCGAAATCCACTGATGCGCCGAGTACAAGGCGTCTTTATCGGCATTCGGTGGCAGCAGATCTTTGATGATGCCTTGTTGGTCATCTGTATCAAAAATCGAAAAGCCGCGGCGCAAACCAACGTGCTTGTATTCTTCCTGAAGAAATTTCAGGCCAAGCGAATGAAAGGTGGTTACGGTGAGTAACTCGGCAGCTGATTTACTGATGCGCTTAGCAACTCGCTCGCGCATTTCACGCGCAGCTTTGTTGGTGAAAGTGATGGCGGCAATCTGCTCCGGCGCATATTTTTTGCTATGAATTAGATGCGCAATTTTTTCGGTAATAACTTTGGTTTTACCGCTACCCGCGCCGGCCAATACCAATAGCGGGCCATCAACGTAGGCCACCGCTTGTTGCTGTGCTGTGTTTAAGCCAGACATATGCGTTAAAGATGTTTTTGGAATTGTTCGCGATTCAAATCACAATCTCGAAGTATTTTGGCGAGCAGTCCCGGACCAAGTATTTCACTGGCATGAACTGGCACAACGGTCGAGCGACCATCAGTGTGCTGTACAAAATGATGACTACCTTTTACACGAAGTACTTCAAAACCGGCTTTTTTCAAGATTGAAAGCAATTTCTTGCCACTAAGACGGGGTGCCTGAGTCATGCTGCAACTGAAATTCGTTGAACTCCAACAAAATCAAGCGGCTCTTGTATTTCACCCTGAACCTCAAGACATAGCTCAATAGCCTCGCGGGTACGTTCCATCAGAACATCGAGCGACTTTGCTTGTGTGTGACAACCTGGCAATGCCGGAACAGAGGCGACAAAGTACCCGGCAGCATCTTTTTCTACAATTACATCAAATTGGTGCGCCATATCAAACCCCTAAAATCTTTACAACCGACATTGTACACCAAAGCAAATTGGGTGAAATACGCGGTGCAAAGCATGCCTAACTAACTACGCAACCCAATGCCGCGTTTAAGCAAGAACATGCCCAAGGCGCCGAGTGCCAGCACAAAAAACAGCATCACCGCATAAGACACCCAAATAGACACATCGGTGGCGTTTTCGCCCAATAAGCCATAACGAAACGCATTCACCATATAGAAAATAGGGTTGGCTTGAGTGGCGATTTGCGCCCATTCCGGCAACACGCGCACCGAATAAAACACGCCACCCAAATACGTTAACGGCGTCAAAATAAAGGTTGGCACAATGGCGAT
>JANPOU010000061.1:0-23946 GCA_031428155.1 Arenimonas sp.
TGTGGGTCGAGCATTAGGGCTTCATCCGCGCCGGCTTCAATGGCTTGGATGCAGGCCGTGATGCAATTGAGTTTGCTATGCGAATTGAGCTTTGGATCTTGCACGTCTGGGTAGCCGCGCCGAACATGCACGGTAAATAGGTTTAACCCAGCATTGAGTGTTTCCGGTTTCGGGGTTTTGTATTCGGGAATCATCACCACAGTGGCATTGCCGATGCAGGTGCGCGGGTCTTGGTACGGTGTGCGCTTTATACCGCGGGTAACCATCAGCCGCACATGCACATCATCTATCATGGCGTTGGCTTGCAGCATATCGTCAATGGCTAATGTTAGTTGCCTGCGTGTTAAACCAATATCTAATGCAATGGCTTTGGCGCCTTCGAATAGGCGATCAAGATGTGCGGCAAGGAACACCGGCTGGCCAGCAACCACCCGAAACCCTTCCCATACCCCATCACCCAGCACAAAGCCGCTATCAAATACCGATACGCTCGCCTCAGCGCGAGATTTCAGTTGGCCATTAATCCATACCTGAATATCCGCGTTGCGCAAATCGTCGTTGAAGTCGTGAATACTGGTGCTCATGTGCTTGATCCAATTCTCTGATGAATGTACAAAGCTTATTTAGAAGTTGTTTGTAAATAGTTGAAGCTTATGGAATTGTGATTCAATTATGGTTTTTAATCAAACACTTGATTAAACATGCTTTTAGGTTTTGCTTAAAAAATACACAGAATCGGCCTGCTTTTTGTTGACTTTATCATGCGTTCATCATATGTTCATCAGTACTAATCGGCGCGGTGCCGTGCGGGCATAAACTTTTTGAGGTTTACTACAATGATGAAATTCTCACTATTGGCTGCGGCCACCTTGTTGGCTTTAGGCAGCGCAGCTTCAGTTGAAGCCGGTGGTCGGCCTGATTTAGTTAAGAAAGATTTACAAAGTGGCAAGCAATATGCCGCTGGTCAGTTAATAATTCAATACCGTTCATTTGCAACAGCAGCAGATAAATTGCGCGTGCAGAAGATTCTTGGCGCGAGTGGATCCGAAAAAATTGGTACACGTGGCGGTCGCTTGAATCTTCGTGGTGATATTGATGTGGTTCGCTTTACTGCTGGTACAAGCATGGCAGCCAAAATGGATTTATTAGCTAATGATTCTGCCGTTGAATATGCTGAGCCAAACTGGTTGGTTCGTCACATGGTTGCAACCAACGATCCGTCCTACACCGATGGTTCCTTGTGGGGCATGTATGGCGCAGGCACAACACCTGCTAATGCATTTGGTTCAGGCGCTGGCGCAGTAGCAAGCAATAACAATTGCTCAAGCGTAATCGTTGGCGTGATTGATGAAGGCTACATGTATGCGCATCCTGATTTAGCTGCTAATGCTTACAAAAACCCAGGCGACAGCACCTTTGACGGCGTTGACAATGATGCCAATGGTTTAGTTGATGACGTATACGGCTGGGATTTCGATGGCAACAACAACTCCGTATTTGACGGCGTTGGCGATGACCACGGTACCCACGTATCAGGCACCATCGGTGGCGTAGGTAATAATGGTGTTGGCGTGGCGGGTGTTTGTCATTCGGTTAAGTTAATGAATGCGAAATTTCTTGGCAGCCAAGGCGGCACAACCGCTAATGCCATCAAAGCAGTCGATTATTTCACTGGCCTGAAAAATAAAGGCTTAAACATTGTTGCTACCAACAACTCATGGGGTGGCGGTGGCTTCTCGCAAGGCCTATATGACGCAATTGAGCGCGCTAATACAGCGGGCGTATTGTTCATTGCAGCAGCTGGCAACAGCGGTGCAAACAATGATTTAACGCTTGCATACCCAAGTGGCTACTCCAATGCCAACGTAATCGCTGTAGCTGCCTTAAACAGCAATGGCACATTGGCTTCATATTCGCAGTATGGTGCAACCACCGTTGATATCTGCGCGCCTGGTTCGGCTGTGTACTCGACTGTGCCAGTAGCAGGCGGCAAAGGCCGCAATGCTACCATCGTGGGCGGCTACTCCAGCTACAGTGGCACCTCGATGGCAACACCGCACGTAACCGGTGCTGCCGCCTTGTATAAAGCGCATAACCCAAGTGCTACAGCCTCGCAAATTAAGGCAGCGCTTCTTGGTTCAGTTACTGCAACAGCAGCGTGTGCTGGCAAAGTGGCCACTGGTGGTCGTTTGAATGTTAGCACGTTCTAAGTAACGCGTTTGTTTGATAAAAAACACCGCTTCGGCGGTGTTTTTTTTTGCCTATCAAGGGTGCAAAGTAAGGGCAAATGATTGTTCGTCTCTGCGCTTTAGCGGTGTTTTTTTTGCTAGGCGGCTAGGCATAAACAGCCTATTTCATTGACTTTTCAGTCAAAAAAGCCTAATTTATACCTATCTTTGACGCTTGCCGTCTTTTTTCACTTTATCTATTCGAATTATGATCAATGTAACCTTGCCTGATGGCTCGCAGCGCCCGTTCGAAAACCCTGTTTCTGTGGCTGATGTGGCCGCCTCGATTGGCGCCGGTTTGGCTAAAGCTGCTCTAGCTGGAAAGGTTGATGGAACTTTAGTTGATACCAGTTTCATCATCAGCAAAGACAGCTTGCTTGAAATCGTTACTGAAAAACACCCCGATGCTTTAGATATTCTTCGACATTCCTCGGCGCATTTGTTAGCTCAGGCCGTGCAGCGCTTGTATCCTGGCGCGCAAGTCACCATTGGCCCAGTGATAGACAACGGTTTCTTTTATGATTTCGCCTTTGAACGCGCTTTCACTCCCGATGACTTGCCACTGATTGAAGCCGAAATGGCTAAAATCATTAAGGAAGCGCACGCGGTGTCGCGTACTGTTAAATCGCGTGATGAAGCTGTCGCGTTTTTCAAGAATATTGGCGAGCATTACAAAGCCGAAATCATTGAATCCATTCCCGCTAGCGAAGATTTATCTTTGTATTCGCAAGGCGAATTTACCGATTTGTGTCGTGGCCCGCATTTGCCAAGCACCGATAAATTGCGCGCAATCAAGCTGATGAAAGTGGCTGGCGCATATTGGCGCGGCGATTCCAACAACGCTATGCTCAGCCGCATTTACGGCACTTCATGGCTTAACGATAAAGACTTGAAAGCGTATTTGTTTCAGCTTGAAGAGGCCGAAAAGCGCGATCATCGTAAAATTGGCAAGGCCTTAGATTTATTCCACCAGCAAGAAGAAGCGCCAGGCATGGTGTTTTGGCACCCGAAAGGCTGGGCTTTATGGCAAGTAGTTGAGCAACATATGCGCCGCGTGTACCGCGATTCGGGTTATCAAGAAGTGCGTTGCCCACAGATTTTAGATGTTAGTTTATGGAAGAAATCCGGGCATTGGGATAACTTCAAAGAGAATATGTTTTTCACTGAATCGGAAAAACGCACGTATGCGGTGAAACCAATGAATTGCCCTGGGCATATTCAAATTTTCAACCAAGGCTTGCACAGCTACCGCGACCTGCCAATCCGTTATGGCGAGTTTGGTTCTTGCCATCGCAATGAGCCATCTGGCGCGCTGCACGGCATTATGCGGGTGCGCTCATTTACCCAAGATGACGGGCATATTTTCTGCACCAAACAGCAAGTGGAAGCCGAAGTGACAACCTTCCACCAACAGGCCATGCAGGTTTATAGCGATTTTGGTTTCAGCGATATTTCGCTTAAAATTGCACTGCGCCCAGAAAAGCGTTTAGGCACCGATCAAACCTGGGATTTGGCTGAAAATGGGCTGCGTTCGGCTTTGTCATCTTGCGGCGTGGAATGGCAGGAATTGCCAGGCGAGGGCGCCTTTTACGGCCCGAAAATCGAGTACCATATGCGCGATTCGATTGGCCGTGGTTGGCAAGTTGGCACTATGCAGGTCGATTTCATGATGCCCGAGCGTCTTGGCGCAGAATACGTCGATGAGCACTCAACGCGCCAACATCCGGTTATGTTGCATCGCGCCATCGTTGGCTCAATGGAACGGTTCATCGGAATCCTTATTGAAAGTCACGCAGGAGTGCTTCCTACTTGGCTTTCACCGGTGCAGGCGGTGGTTATGAATATCACCGATGCACAGGCCGATTATGTACAATCCATTCAGAAAGCCTTGGTTAAAAAAGGCTTCCGAGTAGCGAAAGATTTGCGTAATGAGAAAATCGGCTATAAAATTCGCGAACATACTTTGCAACGCGTCCCGTATTTGTTGGTTATCGGTGATCGCGAAAAAGAGAATGGTCAGGTTGCCGTGCGCTCGCGTGCCGGCGAAGATTTAGGGGTGATGTCGTTGGATGCTTTCATCGAACGGCTAACGCTTGAGACCCCACAGCATTAAGCCGTGGGTTTTATTTCATAAGAGGATTCAATAATCAATACGCCAGTTGCAGAAAAAGGTAATCGTAAAAACAACGAAATCCGCGTGCCGCGCGTCCGTGTCATCGGCGCAGACGGTGAAATGGTTGGGGTGCTGTCCCGCGATGAGGCTTTAGCCCTTGCGGAAGATTCCGGCATGGATTTAGTCGAAATTCAGCCTAACTCCGATCCGCCGGTTTGCCGCGTGATGGATTATGGTAAATACCGCTTTGAGTTGCAGAAGAAAGCCGCTGCCGCCAAGAAAAAACAGAAAGTGGTCGAAATCAAGGAAGTCAAATTCCGCCCAACCACCGATGTTGGCGATTACAGCATTAAGTTGCGTAACGTTCGCCGCTTCCTAGAAGATGGCGATAAAGTCAAAATCAATGTCCGCTTTAAAGGCCGCGAAATGTCGCACCAAGAGCTCGGCATTGAAATGACCAAGCGCATTGAAGCCGATTTGGCTGAAGAAGCAGTGATTGAATCACGTCCGCGCCTTGAAGGCCGGCAGATGATTATGATGATTGCGCCGAAGAAAAAGTAAGCGTTTCAGCCTTAAATACGTAAAAATCATGAGCCTTTGCTGAATTAATGTCAGTAAGGGCTCGTTTTTATTCAGCTTTTGTGTCTTTGGGCTTGTTCGAGCAAGAAAAAACAGGCATAATAATCGGCTCTTGGTTCGCCAAGCGGTTGCGTAAACCGTTAGCTTTCGGGCAACGTAATGGACTTCGGGCTCATTTGAGCCCACTCGCGGCATAGGCAGGACGGAAAGAATGGTGCAAGCCATCGCCTAGTCAGAACTTAACCCCAAAAAGGATATACCCCAAATGGCCAAGAATAAAATCAAGACCAACCGGGCGGCAGCTAAGCGTTTCAGAAAGACAGCTTCCGGCAAATACAAGTGCGGCCACGCCAACCGTAGCCACATCCTCACCAAGAAATCGACTAAACGTAAACGTAATCTGCGCCAAGCGAACCATGTTCGTGCAGAAGACGCAGGTCGTTTAGATCGCATGCTACCGTACCTATAAGGAGGATTGAACCATGGCACGAATTAAACGTGGTGTAACCGCACGCGCCCGTCACAAAAAAATTCTTAAACTGGCCAAAGGCTATTACGGCGCACGCCGTAAAGTTTTCCGTGTAGCCAAACAAGCAGTCACCAAAGCTGCCCAATACGCATACATCGGCCGTAAACAACGTAAACGTCAGTTCCGCAGCCTATGGATTGTTCGCATCAATGCGGCAGCTCGTATGCACGGTCTGAGCTATAGCCGTTTCATGAACGGTGTATTGAAAGCCAATATCAAGCTTGATCGCAAAGCCTTGGCCGATATCGCCATTCATGATGCTAACGCGTTTGCAAAAATCGCTGAGCAAGCTAAAAACGCTCTCGCTGCGTAAACCGTTTTGTAGGAGCGGCTGTAAGCCGCTGTTACAACAGAAATACGAATGGGGAAGGGCAGGTGTCCTTCCCCATTTTCATTTGAAAAACCCGCCTGGTGTGTAATGACCAACATCGAAACAATAACCGAGCAAGCCTTGCAGCAAATTGTCAACGCTAATAGCCTAGAAGGGCTTGATGCTCTGCGCGTGGCGTTATTGGGCAAAACTGGCCAGATCACTTTACAGCTCAAACAATTAGGCGCATTAGCGCCCGATAGTCGAAAAGCTGCCGGTGAGCAAATTAACTGCAGTAAAGAGGCAATATCGAGCGCACTTGCTGATAAAAAATTGGCACTGGAAGCCATCGCATTGGATCAGCGTTTAGCCTCCGAGCGCATTGACGTAACTTTGCCAGGCCGTGGCTTATTACCAGCCAATGCCCATCCGGTCAGCAAAACCTTAGAGCGCATCAGCGAAATCTTTTCGCGCTTGGGTTATCAAACCGCGCAAGGCCCAGAAATCGAAGACGACTGGCATAATTTTGAAGCGCTGAACTTTCCGCCACATCACCCTGCGCGCGCCATGCACGACACCTTCTATTTTCCGAGTGGCCATTTGCTGCGCACCCATACATCGGGTGTGCAAGTGCGGTTTATGCAAAATAACAAACCACCGTTTCGTATGATTGCTGCGGGCAAAGTGTATCGCTCTGATTCCGATCAAACACACACACCAATGTTCCATCAAATGGAAGGTTTGTTGGTGGATGAAACCTCTAGCTTTGCCGATTTGAAAGGCACCTTGGCGGCATTCGTGAAAGCCTTTTTCGAACAAGATTTCGATATGCGTTTTCGGCCAAGCTATTTTCCGTTTACCGAGCCTTCTGCCGAAGTGGATATTGCCTGGCAACAGCCAGATGGCAGCACACGTTGGCTGGAAGTGTTGGGCTGCGGTATGGTGCATCCGAATGTATTACGCAATTGCGGCATTGACCCAGAACGCTACACCGGTTTCGCGTTTGGCTTAGGCATTGAGCGTTTCGCTATGTTGCGTTATGGCGTGAATGATTTGCGTAGCTTTTTCGAAAACGATACGCGTTTCCTGAAACAATTTGCATGATTGGCGCGCCAAGGCACGCCCTATGGATTATTGAGCTATGAAATTCCCTGAAAGTTGGTTACGACAACATGTGCACACCACGGCTAGTCATGAGCAGCTTTCTGCTTGCCTAACCGCTATTGGTTTGGAAGTGGAAGAAGATACCGCAATTGGTGCTGCGCTTGAGGGCGTAATCGTTGCTGAAATCGTGTCAATGCAAAAACACCCAGAAGCTGATCGCTTGAATGTTTGCCAAGTGGCCATTGGCAATCAGCAAAGCGTGCAAATTGTGTGTGGCGCGCCCAATGCGCGTATAGGTTTGAAAGCACCCTTGGCGCAGATTGATGCCAAGTTACCTGGCAATTTTGAAATTAAAGCCGCCAAGCTGCGCGGTGTTGAATCGTTCGGTATGTTGTGTTCAGCCAAAGAACTAGGTATTGATGCTGATGCAACCGGTTTGCTGGAATTGCCGGATGACGCGGTTACAGGCGTTGCCTTGGCCGAATACCTAGGCTTGCCAGATGCACGCTTTGAGCTAAAACTCACACCAAATCGCGCCGATTGCTTTTCGATTCGCGGCATCGCGTTTGATGTGGCGGCCGCATTACAGACTCAAGTGAATGCGATGCAAATACCGGAAGTGCCGGTTACTAGCACTAAATCATTGGCTATTACAGTTGCTGCCAAAGCCGATTGCCCGCGCTATTGCGGCCAGATTATTGAAGGCTTAAACTGCGCTGCTAAATCGCCATTGTGGTTAAGCGAAAAACTAAAGCGCGCCGGCATTCGACCAATTAGCCCATTGGTGGACATCACCCAATTCGTTATGCTGGAACTCGGCCAGCCGATGCACGCCTTTGATGCCGATAAATTAAGCGGCCCGATTGGTGTGCGCCGTGCGCAGGCTGATGAAGCTTGTCAGCTTTTAGATACACGCGAAGTAACGCTTAGCCCTGAATTTCTGGTAGTAACCGACAACGATAAAGCTATTGCTGTGGCTGGTGTGATGGGCGGTTTGGCGAGTAGTGTGTCTGACTCCACCACGTCGGTGTTTCTGGAAAGCGCGCATTTCATTCCAAGTGTGATTATTGGCCGTTCGCGCAAGTTGGGTTTGCACACCGATGCCTCGCACCGCTTTGAGCGCGGGGTTGATCCGCAATTGCCTTTATTGGCATTAGCGCGCGCCAGTGACTTGGTATTGGAAATCATGGGCGGTAAAGCAGGCCCAGTAATAATGGCGGAATCGCCTGAATTTATCGAAAATGCCAAGCCGGTTGGTTTGCGCCGTATGCGCTTGCAACGCGTTTTAGGTATGAGCGTGCCTGATGCGCGGGTTGAACAGATTCTGCGCGCCCTAGGCATGCAGGTTCAGCCTAGCGAGCAAGGTTGGCAGGTTGTTGCACCAAGCCGACGTTTCGATATTGCTATTGAAGAAGATTTGATTGAAGAAATAGCCCGCATTGTCGGTTATGAACATATTCCGGTGCGCACCCCAACGGGCGAAGTGCCCTTGGTATCTCGTTCTGAATTGAGTTTGGATGAATCTGCCCTGCGTGCACAAATGCTGGCTATGGATGTGCAGGAAACCATTAACTACGCATTCGTGGACACCAATTTGTTGAACGATTGGCAACTTAGCCAAAACGCCGTTGTGTTAGCTAACCCGCTAAGCGCCGAATTGGCGGTAATGCGCACCTCGTTATTGCCGGGCTTAGTGAAAACATTAACAAACAACAGCGCCCGCCAACAAACACGCTTGCGCTTGTTTGAAATGGGCCGCGTGTTCAGCCTGCAAGATAGCGCCGCACCGCTTGAGCAACAAACACTTTCAGCGGTATTCGCTGGCGCATCGTGGGCTGAGCAGTGGTCAGTTAAATCCGCGCCAGTCGATTTTTATGATGTTAAAGCCGTGCTAGATGCAACATTAGCGAGCGCAGGTTTTGCCGCACGTTACCAAGCATCCGCGCAATCGTTTTTGCATCCAGGCCGCAGCGCTGATGTGTTTATTGGTGAACAACTCGTTGGTTGCATTGGTGCGCTGCATCCGGGCTTGAATAAAATCTTAGATCTACCAGCTGATGTGTATGCGTTTGAGTTAAATTTATCGGCGTTACCTTCGCGGCTTTTGCCTAAAGCAGTTGCTGTATCGCGCTTTCCTAGTGTGCGCCGCGATTTAGCTTTGCTGGTTCCCGAATCAGTTTCTTGGCGCGAAATTGAGTGTTGTGTGCAACAGACCCTTGGTTCACGCTTGCTGTCGGTAAGCATATTTGATCAATACCACGGCAGCGGTTTGCCGGAAAATACAAAAAGTCTGGCTATAGGCTTGATTTTACATGACATTTCGCGCACTCTAAACGACTTGGAGATTGAGCAATCGGTATCCGAAGTAATAACTCAGCTCGGCAAGGACTGCCAAGCCGTATTGCGCGGATAATTTTTCTTATTTGAGGTGATTTATGGCATTAACAAAAGCAGAAATGGCAGATCGTTTGTTCGAAGAAGTTGGTTTGAATAAACGTGAAGCTAAAGAATTTGTCGATATGTTTTTTGACACATTACGTTCGGCCTTGGAATCTGGTCGGCAAGTAAAATTGTCAGGATTTGGTAATTTTGATTTGCGTCATAAAAACCAACGCCCTGGCCGCAATCCAAAAACCGGCGAAGAGATTCCCATTACAGCTCGCACCGTGGTAACCTTTCGTCCTGGGCAAAAATTAAAAGAACGAGTAGAGAACTATGCTGGATCCGGGCTGTAATAAAGAGCTCCCTGAAATACCCGCAAAGCGCTATTTCACCATTGGCGAAGTCAGTGAGTTGTGTGATGTCAAACAGCATGTGTTGCGCTATTGGGAAACCGAATTCGAAACTCTGAACCCAGTTAAGCGTCGCGGAAATCGCCGCTATTACCAACGCCACGATGTTTTGAAAGTCCGCGAAATTCGCGATCTTTTGTATCATCAAGGCTACACTATCGGTGGTGCGCGTTTACAATTGGAAGGGAATTCTAAAACCCAGACCAACAAAGCCAATGCCTCACTTGAAATCAAACAATTGCGTACAGATTTAGAAGAGATTTTACGCGTTCTTAATTGATGCCAGTAATTAATTTAGTTTAAATGTCGGGGCGTAGCGCAGCCTGGTAGCGCATTTGCCTGGGGGGCAAAGGGTCGTGAGTTCAAATCTCGCCGTCCCGACCAATAAACATTTTATGTAGGGGCGCATCGCGATGCGCCCTTTTTATTATGCAAAAAATGTGTGATGTCCATTAGGGCGCAATGTCCAAATAGGGCGCATCGCGATGCGCCCCTACAAGGTCAAAACAAATCGCTGTCTAAATTCATCAATGTACCACTGCCGCTGCGCAAACTGCTGGCGTGTTGCTGGGCGCGTGGCAGGATTCGTGCGAAATAGAATCTTGCAGTTTCAAGTTTTGATGTTGCGAATGCAGCATCGTTTCCAGCACTGGCAATTTGAGCTGATTGGGCTAGCCAATACGCTAAGCAACTATAGGCCGATAAGAATAAATAATCATACGAACTAGCGCCCACTTCTTCAGGATTAGTCGCAGATTTTTGTACGATTTCCTGCGTAATGTTGGCCCATAGCGCCGCTGTTTCTTGAAGCGCAGGTGTGAATTCACAGCTTGGATTGGTTTTACAATAGTCAGTAATTTGTGCCAGAAAAACCTTTAAGCCCGCACCTTGAGTGTGCAGTGTTTTTCGGCCTAATAAATCAAGCGCCTGAATTTGCGTGGTGCCTTCATAAATGGTTGTGATTCGCGCATCACGCGCTAATTGCTCCATACCCCATTCCTGCACATAACCATGCCCGCCAAAACATTGCAGTGCATGATAGGCGCATTCATTGGCCCATTCTGTTAATGCTGCTTTGACGATTGGCGTTAGAAAACCAAGGAACATTTCAGCCTGCGCTTTTTGTTCCGGATCTTGCGTGCGATCAGCTTTATCAATTTGCACAGTAGCCTGATAAGCCAAACAACGTGCGCCCTCGGTTAGAGCCTTGCAAGTCAGCAACATACGCCGCACATCGGGGTGCACAATTATTGGGTCAGCCGGTTTTTCGGGAAATTTAGCACCACTTAACGAACGCATTTGCAAACGGTCGCGGCTATAAGCTAAGGCATTTTGATAGGCGCGATCCATCAGCCCTAAACCTTGCAAACCGACTGCGATGCGTGCAGAATTCATCATGATAAACATGGCATTTAAGCCACGATGCGGTTCACCAATCAAGTAGCCTTTAGCATCATCGAAATGCATCACACAGGTTGCTGAACCATGAATACCCATTTTATGTTCAATAGAACCACAACGCACCGCATTTGCCTCTAACAACGCGCCGGTTTGGTCAACATTAATTTTAGGCACAATAAATAATGAAATTCCTTTCACGCCAGCAGGTGCATCGGGCAAGCGAGCTAGAACCAGATGAATGATATTGTCGGTTAGATCATGCTCGCCACCGGTGATAAAGATTTTGGTGCCGGAAACGGCAAAGCTGCCGTCGTTAATTGGCGTAGCACGTGTTTTCAGTAAGCCTAAATCTGAGCCGCAATGCGGCTCAGTTAAACACATGGTGCCAGTCCAACGCCCTTCAGTGATGGCTTTCAGAAATATTTCTTGCTGCCACGCGTCACCATAATGTTTTAAAGCTTCCACTGCGCCATGCGAAAGCAATGGGTAATTGCCCCACGATAAATTCGCGCCATCAATCATCTCTTTAAAAACACAGGCCAAACTCTCTGGCATGTTTTGGCCGCCAAGCGCTTCGGATGCCGTTAGGCCACTCCAACCGGCTTCCACAAATTGCTGGTAGGCCTGCTTAAAGCCATCTGGTGTGCTTACTTTGCCAGTGTCTTTGTTGAAGCTACAACCTTGTTGATCAGCGCTGTTGTTTAGTGGCGAAAGCACAAGCTCAGAAAATTTAGCAGCTTCTTCTAAAACGGCATCAAGGATTTCACGATCAGTGTTCTCAAATCCAAGTTGTTGATAGGTTTGTTCGGCTTGTAGCAGATCAAACATAACAAATTTCATATCTTTGAGTGGTGCTTTATAAGTATTCATAAGAGTTCAGTTAAATTATCGGTAAACACCATCAAGCCCTGGAGCTGGATTGAGGCGGCCTTGGTAATCAAGAGGATAGGTTTTGTTTGGATCAGTACTTTGGATGCTGCCTTTGAGCGTGTAACGTATTGATTGTGCTTTATTCAAGCGATCACTTAGTACTTGCGATATATTGGCATTGAATGGAATATTCAGTGTGAATATTTCAGCATTATTTGGCCCAATTTTTTGCATTTCGGCTGGCGCAATAGTGGTCCATTCTAAATCTTGAATTTGTATTTTTAATGCCAAGTTTTTGAATTCAACTGCGCCAGTGCTAAAGTTCTGAATGCGGACCTGCGCCTGCCATTGATTATTAGCAACACGTTGAAGCTGTTGCAAGCTAGCTTGCGGCGGAAAATAGCGTTTAGTTGGTCCGCTTGAGCAACTACAAAGCAATATGGCAGCGGCAAAACCGAAGCCGAGCAAAGTGGATGAGCGCATGGGTTATTTCGCCAAAATAGATACACTAAAAGGATACCACTGCAACGCGCTAAAGTGCTTGCTTATAGGTGCTAGGACAGTGGAAAATGCATATATGGGGTCAAAATTTCATACAATTAACGGCATGCTTGCGGCTTGCATTTTTAGTGCTACTATTTGTGCGCAAGAGGCACCAACCTTAAAAGAGGCGGTGCGCGATCAATATATTGATGAAATGGAAGAAGATGCGCTGAAAAAACTGGACGGCAATGAGCCATTGTCCGATTTAGATGCATATAGCCATTTCCTGGGCGAAAAAGAATTATTGAATGTCAGTCTTTCAGCTGATTCCGAAGCCTTTGCGCAAGCCATTAATACCGAGGCCTTGTATCTGGGTATTCCGGTTTTTCATGTGAAAACCGCAACGCAAGTGCATCAAACGCTTTTAGCGGCATTGAAAGTGAATGCGGTTAAAACTATTGTCATTGATTTACGCGGCAACCGCGGTGGTTTGCTAAATGCGGCAATTGAAGTGGCTGATGAGTTTATTGCTGATGGCAAGCTTGCTAGCACCAAAGGCAGGCAAGACTCATCCAATCTGGTTTTCTTAGCGAAACCCGGTGGGCTTGCTGAAGGAAAGCGTATTGCCGTGCTGATCGACGATAAAACTGCATCTGCGGCTGAATTACTTGCGGGCATTCTAAGAATCAATGCAAATGCCGTACTGATTGGACAGCGCAGCTTTGGAAAGTCGGCGGTACAAACCCAGATACACTTGAAAAACGGTGAAGCCTTAAGTTTAACTACGGCAAGTTACTATTTTTCAGATGGTTCGGTATTGCATCATCATGGGCTTGAACCGGATAAACGTATTTCAAACTGGACCTTGAACCGACATCCACCACTTACACAGGCCAGTGCTCACAAATTAGTTAGTAGGACTAACAAATTTTTGCAGAATGTGGTGAACAAACTAGATGGCCACTAAAAACCCCGCCGAAGCAGGGTTTTGATATAAATGGTGGCCAATCTCGGAATCGAACCAAGGACACAGGGATTTTCAATCCCTTGCTCTACCAACTGAGCTAATTGGCCACAGGCATTGCTGCCTAAGCCGACTATTGTATGGCTTACAGCTAATTTTGGCAAGCCGATTTATCTAAGTAATGGCTGAACAGCTTTCATGCTTAACAGACAAAAACGCACGACTTTGATAGGGTGTAATACTAAAAAGGAGACATGCCATGTTTGCTATACGATGCGCAGTGGTGTTTATAGGGTTGCTGGCGGGAACCAGTAGCGCGCTTGATGAGTCAACTAAAAAGCTGGATAAATATGCACAACGTTTGGTGTTTGTGAATCAGTTTGTTGGCGAACCCAAGAGTTCAGTGCCGTTTTCGGGCAGTCACGATTTCGAGCCATTAGGCGATGACGCGTTATTGCTTTGGGAAAGCCCGAATAGGGCTTATCTTCTGAATGTGGAGGATTTTTGCCGAAATTTGACATGGGCGCATGCCATTCAAGTTGACCATCAAGGCTCAAGCATAAGTGCTAAATTCGATTCGATTAAAGTGCTTAGCAACGACAATAGCTTTAATGATAAATGCCGCATTCTAGAAATTAAACGAGTTGATGTTAAAGCCATGAAAGCTGCAGAAAAAACTAAGCGCGAAGCGGAAAAAGCAGCAAAATTAGCTGAGTAATTTATTCAGGCGTATAGCCAGCCGGTTTTTCTGCGCCATCGCCAAACAGATATTTTTCCATTTCAGTTTGTAAATAGGCGCGATGTTTTGGGTCTAAAGGCGATAGACGGTTTTCGTTAATCAACATGGTTTGGTGTGCCAACCATTCGGCCCATGCAGTTTTGCCAATATTTTCGAATACGCGCTTGCCCAATTCGCCAGGCCAAGGAATAAAATCTAGGCCTTCGGTTTCGGTTTGAGTTTTAACACAGAACACAATGCGGCTCATTTTAAGTCCTGTAAAAGTTTTTTGATTGGGGCTGGCAAGCCAATTTGAATAAGTTGATTGCAAGCAATCCACTGATATTGATTATTATCCCTGATTTGTGCTTTACGCGCACAATTTCGCCAGAGGCTTGGTTTTATGGTGAGTTGGAAATGGCTAAACTGATGGGTGATTGCGCTTAACTCAACAGCATTTTTTGATTGCTTAATAAACTGCTTAACAAAAACCTTTGCTTGTTCACTGTCACTTACTTCTGGTAGCGAAAACAATCCACCCCAAATGCCATGGTTTGGTCTCTGTTCCAGAAGAATTTCATTGCTTTCGGAAATCAAAATCAAGGCATGGGTTTCACGCTTCGGAATTGTTTTGCGTGCTTTCTTGCTCGGGTAATCTGCCACGCTATTGCTTTGCAAGGCTTGGCAATGTTTCGTTAAAGGGCAATTTGCGCAATTTGGTTTGCTACGCGTGCATAATGTGGCACCAAGATCCATTAAGGCTTGTGTGTAATTTGCCAGTTTGGTGCTTGGTAAATGAGATTCAGCATGTTGCCAAAGCTGTGTTTGAATTGCACTTGAATTACTGTCACCTTCAATGGCATGAAAGCGCGTCAATACACGCTTTACGTTGCCATCCAAAATGGCAAATGGCAAGCCATGTGCTTGGCTAAGAATAGCGCCAGCGGTGGATCGCCCAATGCCTGGCAAAGCCATTAATTCAGCAAATGTTTTTGGCAATTGTGCGTCAAATTGCACTAGGCAGATTTGTGCACTTTTGTGCAGATTACGCGCCCTAGAATAATAACCAAGACCTGCCCAGAGCTGCATCACCTGCTCGCTGGGCGAACGGGCTAAATCATTAAGTGTTGGGAATTTCAACATAAATGCATCGAAATACTTGATAACCGTACTTACTTGGGTTTGCTGCAGCATAATTTCTGAAACCCAAACACGGTAAGCAGTGCGCGGGTGTTGCCAAGGCAAATCGTGGCGGCCATGATTTGTATGCCAGGCGAGAAGGCTTTTAGCGAAATTAAATTCGGCCATTACAAATTTTGAGGTAGTAGGGCGTTTACATAGGATTCTGGGTCAAAGGCTCGCAAATCTTCAGGCTTCTCGCCCAGCCCAATAAACCGAATAGGAATGCCGAATTCGCTCGCTAAGGCAAATAAAACACCACCTTTGGCGCTGCCATCAAGTTTGGTAACCACTAATCCAGTAACGCCAACCGCTTCATTGAATGCACGGCATTGATTAATCGCATTTTGCCCGGTGGTGCCATCAATCACTAGTAATACTTCATGCGGTGCGCTGGCATCAAGCTTAGCCATTACCCGTTTAATTTTACTGAGTTCAGCCATTAAATGCGTTTGGGTATGTAGGCGGCCAGCTGTATCGGTAATCAATACATCAAAGCCGCGCGATTGAGCGGCCTGCAGGGCATCAAATGCCACAGACGCTGGGTCGGCATCTTGGCCTTGAGCAATCACCACTACATTATTACGCTCACCCCAAATTTGTAGTTGTTGCACCGCAGCAGCACGGAAGGTATCGCCTGCGGCCAACATTAAACTATGGCCATCTAGTTGAAAACGGCGCGCCAATTTGCCGATGGTGGTGGTTTTACCCACACCGTTAACGCCAACCGTTAAAACCACAAATGGTTTGTGCTCGGTATTTATCAGCAATGGCTTGTGGATTGGCGCTAGTAAATCCATCAGTTGTTGCCGCAAGGCTGCTAGCAGTTGTTTAGAATCAGCAAATTCGCGGGCGTTGAAGCGTTTTTTTAATTGCGCCATAATTTGCGTACTGGCTTTAACGCCTACATCGGCGCTGATTAAGGCAATTTCTAATTCATCGAGTAAATCTGCATCGAGTTTTGGATTACGTGAAAATAAACTGCCGAAACTGCGCGCAAAAAAACTTTTACTGACCGTTGCTTTTATTGGTTCGGCAATCGGCTCATTAGAAATTATCGCAACAGATGTTGATTCGGGAATTGATTCATCGGCAATAATTACATTGGGCGCAGCAAGCGGCGCCCCTACGTGATTAGGTATGGATTCTACATTTGCTTCGGTAATAATTGCATCAGCCGCAACAATCTTTGGCGCAATAGTGGAAGGCTCAGGCTTTGGTTTCTTTTTGAATAAATCGAACATAAGGCGATTCTGAGTCACAATAGTGATGGTGTGCTTAGGATATGGGGATTGTGGGTGAAAAAAACAGGTGCGGGCTGTGTACATATTATAGCTGGCCAGCTAAAAGGCTCGAAATTGCCTGTGCTAGACAAACACGGCTTGCGCCCAACGTCCAACCGTGTTCGTGAAACCGTTTTTAACTGGCTTCAGCATAACATTCAAGGCAAACGGGTGCTGGATTTATTCGCAGGCTCTGGTGCTTTGGGATTTGAAGCGGCGTCTAGGCTGGCTAATCATGTAACGCTGGTTGAAAATGACGCCGCTAGCGCGCAACAGCTTCGTGAGAATAAAGCCCGCTTGAAATGTGATTCAGTTGAGATCATCCAAGCCGACGGCCTAAAATGGCTTATTGCTTCTCAAAGCCCACCATTCGACATCGTTTTCCTTGATCCGCCGTTCGCATTTGGCCAATGGCCCGCGCTGTGGAGATCTTTGGCGCCACTGCTTGCCGAGCAAGCGCTGGTTTATATTGAACATTCTGTGCAGCAAAACATTGACTGGCCAGAGCAATTAACTCATCTTAAGCAAGGCAAAACCGTGCAAAGCCAATATTTCCTTTGCCAATGGCATAAATCCTCTGTGGGCTGATACACTATCTTGGGAACCACATAGAGCTCACCATGAGTCAAAATCCATACCGCACGGCGGTATATCCGGGGACATTCGATCCGATAACTAATGGCCACTTGGATCTGGTTGCTCGTGCGTCTTTGTTGTTTGATGAAATTATCGTGGCGATTGCTGATAGTCCAAATAAGAAGCCCGCCTTTGATTTGCAAGAACGCGTTGATTTGGCAACTGTTGCTTTGGCTCAACATAAAAATGTTCGTGTGGTTGGCTTCCATGAACTATTGGCTAATTTCGTCCATAAAATGAACGCTGGCGTTTTATTGCGCGGCTTACGCGCGGTATCTGATTTTGAATACGAATTTCAGCTAGCCAGCATGAACCGGCATTTGATTGCCAATGTTGAAACCGTATTCTTGACTCCTTCAGAGCAATTTAGTTTTATTTCATCATCGCTGGTGCGTGAAGTTGCGCGCTTGGGCGGTAATGTTTCAGAATTTGTGCCGGCCAATGTGCATTTAGCATTGGTGGCAAAATGGAAGCAATAATCAACACACTAACGAGGTTACTTATGTCACGATTACTATTGAGTTTATTCAGCCTTACGATGTTTTTGTCGCTTGCCGCCTGTGGAAAAAAAGAGTCTGAAGAAGGTAAAGCAAAAAGCGCCGCGCCAGTGGTACTTGCCGTTCCAACCACAGACGATAGCGCTGCATGGAAGCAATACCTACAAAGCGTTGTGACCAAGCCGGAATACCAAGAAGTAGTTACTGATCGGATCATTCCGTATTTCCTGCCTATTAACAGCAAAACTGCTGATAACGACCCGAAAAATCCGGAAGTATCCAGCCCTTACAGCCGCCAAATGGATGTTGTTCAGCCGGCAATTTCACGCACAGTAACTAAAGGCCAATTGCTGGTATTTGGTTCGCCTGATAGCAAAACCATGGCCGATTTCGTGGTTGAATCCTTTAGCGGCGCAACAGAAACCGCTGTGAAAGGTTCTTCGGTATTGTTTATTGGTAGATCGGAAGATGCTGAGCGCGTAAAAGCAGTGGTTGAAGCGGCCGGCGGCAGTTTCTTATTTGAAGAAATTCAGTGATATCTAAACGAGTTGAAATGGCCTAGCATGCATGTGCTAGGTCGTTTCGTGTATAAATATGGCACTTAAAATTAATGAACTTTGCATCAATTGTGATGTCTGTGAGCCGGCTTGCCCGAATCAGGCTATTACTCAAGGTGAAAATATATATATTATTCACCCAAGCCGTTGCACGGAATGTGTAGGGCATTTTGATGAACCGCAATGTGTGGTTGTTTGCCCAGTTGAGTGTATTGATAAAGATCCGCAACATCCAGAAACAGAACAGCAATTGTTGCTGAAACTGGCGCAACTGCAGGTGCAAACATGAACATGAAAGCTTGGTCATTGCTCGGCAACTCGCAGAAGCTTGATGGTGGCGCGATGTTCGGCAATGCCCCGAAAGCGGTCTGGCAGAACTGGGTTAAGGTTGATGAGAAAAACCGCATTGATCTTGCCTGCCGCGCTTTATTTGTTGAAAATATAAATGGCAAGCGAGTTTTGTTTGAAACCGGAGTGGGCGCGTTTTTCGAGCCTAAACTGCGCGAGCGTTTTGGCATTCAAGAATCTGAGCATATATTACTCAATGAGCTGGCAAAAATAGGCTTTAGCGATGCCGATATTGATGTGGTGGTGCTGTCGCATTTGCATTTTGATCATGCCGGAGGTTTATTAGCCGCGTGGCAGGAAAATACGCCAGCCGCCTTATTATTCCCGAACGCCACTTTCGTAACAAGCGACATTGGCTGGCAACGAGCACAAAATCCGCACCCGCGTGACCGCGCCAGTTTCATACCAGAATTGAATGCCTTACTAGCCGCCAGCGGGCGCTTGGAATTGGTGAGCGGTGATTATTCACAATGCTTGGGCGAAAGCGTACGTTTCCATCATAGCGATGGCCATACGCCGGGCTTGCTGTTGGCTGAAATCATTGGCGAGCATGAACACGTGGTTTTTTGCGCCGATCTAATCCCCGGCCGCGCATGGGTACATTTGCCGATCACCATGGGCTACGACCGCTTCCCAGAACTGGTGATTGATGAGAAAAAAACCTTCTTGGCCGATATGCAAGCTCGCAACGTTACGCTGTTTTTTACCCACGATGCTGATTGTGCAACGGCGCATGTGTGCCGCGACGACAAAGGCAAATATTCAACCACCCATGAGCAGGCCGCATGGCTTGCGCATGCTTTATAAGGATTAAGCCATGATTTCGATGATGTATGCCGGTTTATGCACTTTGTTGGTTATTCTCTTGGCGCTGCGCGTAGTAAGGTGGCGTCGTGAACATAAAATTGGCTTAGGCCATGGCGACAACATTGAGCTGCAGTGCCGAGTACGAGCGCACGCCAACGCCACAGAAAACATGCCTTTGGCGCTTATTTTGCTGGGCTCACTTGAACTAACTGGCTACCCGCCAATGGTTATTCATATTTTAGGCGGTGTATTTTTTCTATCGCGAGTGGCGCATGCATGGGGTGTTAGCCATAATGAAGGCTATTCGAAAGGCCGCTTCTGGGGTATTGCATTCACTTGGTTGCCGATGATCATTATGGCGCTGTTTGCAATTGTTGGATCAGTTATGATGCAAATTCCAAAATCCTATTGAGCGCTAAAATATGAATCGTGTTTCTTTATCTCTTTGCAGCATTGCCGCCTTCGGTTTGATTTTTTTTAGCGTTAATTCATTTGCCAAACAAATTAGCAAGCCTGTTGAAGTGGCGATTGTTACGCATGTTAAAAACGACCACCAACGCGCGCTTGACTTGCTAAAAGAAACGGTTGATATCAATAGCGGTACGATGAATTTTGCCGGTGTTCGTAAAGTGGGCGTGGTATTTGAGCGAGAATTTAAAGCCCTAGGGTTTTCAACGCAGTGGGTTGATGGCAAGGCTTTTAATAGAGCAGGACATTTGCTTGCCCAGTATGGAACGCGTGGCCCAAAGATTTTATTGATTGGCCATTTAGATACGGTGTTTGCAGAAAATAGCCCGTTTCAAAAAATGCAGATGCTCAGCAATGGCAATGCCAGTGGCCCTGGCACAACCGATATGAAAGGCGGCGATGTAATCATCATCCATGCCTTGCGCGCGTTGCAAAGTAGTGGACAGCTGCGCAATATGCGTATTCGCGTGGTGCTAACTGGCGATGAAGAAAATAGTGGAAGTCCGAAGGCCTTGTCTAAAAAAGCCTTGCTTGAGGCGGGCGAATGGGCTGACATTGCACTAGGCTTTGAAGATGGCGATGGCGATCCGAAAACCGCGGCTATTTCACGCCGTGGTGCCAGTGGCTGGCAGCTTGAAGTGAAAGGTAAGCCTGCACATTCTTCACAGATTTTTCAGCCGAATGTGGGCGATGGAGCTATTTTTGAAGCGGCGCGCATCCTTGATGGCTTTCGTGTTGCTTTATCAACACAGCCTAATCTAAGTTTTAATCCCGGCGTTATTGTGGGCGGCACCGACATCACACTCGATGAACAAACATCGCGCGGCAGCGCTTTTGGTAAAGGCAATGTGATTGCTCAAACCGTGCGTGTTAATGGTGATTTACGTGCTATTTCGCCTGAGCAATTAAACCTTGCGCGGCAGACCATGAGCAAGATTGTTGAAGCGCATTTAGCGGGCGCTAGTGCCAGCATAACGTTCGATGATGGCTATCCGCCAATGGCGCCAACCGAAGGCAATGCCAAGCTGCTTGCTATGTATAGCAAAGCTAGCGAAGACTACGGATTTGGCCCAGTAATCGCCATCAACCCGCGCAATGCGGGCGCAGCTGATATCTCGTTTGTAGCCGATAAAGTGGACATGGCGCTAGATGGTATTGGCATGATGGGTTCGGGCGGCCATACAGTTGATGAAGTAGCCGATATTAATGGCTTAGATTCGCAAATCATTCGCGCCGCGATTACGCTGTATCGCTTGAGTCTTTCGTACTGAGTGCGGCGATGTAAAAAGGGCTAGAAAGTTTTTTTGATTACTATGGATGAGAGAGTAATTCAAAGCTTAATGAGCTCGTCGTGTTTGGTTCAAAGAATGCCCGGATTCGCCTGCCACAGCGTCCAATTGAGTGCGGCTGCAATAGTTACCCAAATCAAATACGGCACAAACAGCATCCCAGCTAATGGCTGGATACTCCAGAACGCGCGCATATTTAGTGCAATCAGTAACCACAGCAAAATGATTTCAGCGAATGCCCCGCCACCAAGCCGCCAAGCGAAGAACATCCAGCTCCATAATGCGTTGAAGCCGAGCTGAATCAGAAACAGCAATAAGGCATTGCGAACAACTTCAGAAGGGCCTTTACGCCAAACCAACCAAGCGGATATGCCCATCAAAGTGAACAGCACTGTCCAAACCCGACCAAACAACCAAACCGGCGGTGCCCATTCGGGTTGTACCAGTTGCCCATAAAATGTGGGAGCACTCATTGAGCCAAATCCGCCAATTGCAGCCGCCGTGAAACACAGCAGAATCCAGCCAGGCAGAGCAGCGGTTTGTATCCAAAGCGGTCGTTGGTTTGTGGCCATTATGTTCTCGGATGATTGAATGCAGTTAATTTACGCTCTGGCTAGAGTGTCATTGTTAAACCGCTTTTGCAAATGTAATGATTAGAGTTTGATATTCAAACGCTAATGTCCTCCGTCCCGTTTGATTTCATTACATACGTTGCTTGGTATTTCGTCAACCAGAGTTTTTCAACCAACAAAAAACACGCCGAAGCGGGTTTTTATTTCATTGCGTTTAAGCTTACGCCGCTGCCGCTTCTTTCTTGCGTGGGCCATTCAATAAGGCAAGCCGAATATGGCTAATCATTAAATCCATTTCAGCGCTGGTGATGCCAAAGTGCGGGGTGAAGCGCAGCGAGTTGGTGCCGCCGTGAATTACGCCGATGCCTCGTTCGCGCATGTATTCTTCTGTTGAATTTGCGCCATAGCATTTGAAGCTTGGGTCGAGTTCGCAGGAAAATAATAAGCCGGTGCCTTGCACTTTGGTAATCAAGCCGCCAAGTTCAGCTTTCAGTGCATTCAGTTTATCCAACGCTTCTTGCCCTTTGTTGCGTATGTTGGCGCGGATTTCCGGTGTTAGCGAATTCAGCACAGTGGTGGCAATGTCCATGGCGCGTGGGTTGGTAGTCATGGTGTTGCCATAAGTGCCTTTGGCATACACTTTGGCGGCGCGTTCATTCACCGCTAATACTGATAGCGGATACTGGCCACCATTCAGGGCTTTCGAATAGGTTTCCATATCCGGTGCTTCCAAATGTTCAAAGCCCGGGTAATCAACGATTGAAAGTACGCCATGTGCGCGCAAACCGGCTTGGATGGAATCTATTAGCAAGAACGTGCCATGTGCTTTGGTCAGTTCACGTGCTACAGCATAGAACTCTGGCGGCACAGCGCGGCCCGGATCGCCTTCGCCCATCACTGGCTCTAGGAACATCGCTTCAATATACCAACCGTTGGCATCGGCATCAGCGAAAGCTTTTTTCAGGCCTTCGATGGAATAGGGCTCGATGGTAATCAGTTGGTTTTCGTGATGCTTCCAACTGGCTAAGTTTTCAGCATAGGCTTTGCGGGAGGAATCGGAATACAAGCATGGCAATTCGGTGCGGCCATGAAACGCGCCTTTCATGGCAATGCGCTTCACGCGTTTGCCTTCGTGGCGAGCGCCTGGGTCAGTCATCAGTTTGGTGTTGGTATCGGCAATACGGCCAGCTAAAGACACTGATTCCGAGCCGGAATTTAAGGTTAAGAATTTGGCGAATGGGCATGCGCCGCGCGTATGGCCTATTTCTTTACGCAAGGCTTTGGCTACGCGCAAATGCGAAAGGCTAGGCGACATAATATTGGCCATCACTTGCGGTTTGCTCATGGTCTCAATCACTGCGTCGGGCGTATGGCCAAAGCCAAGCATGCCATAGCCGCCGGAATCGTGCAGCACGCGGCCTTTTAAGGTAATCACCCACGGGCCGCAGGCCGCAATCGCCACATACGGGTTAATCGCGTCGTCTGGGTAAAAATTGATAAAACCCGATTGTGTCGCATCAATTTGGGTTTGCTCATCGGCATCGGCCAGATCGGCGAACTCATCAGCAATGGCTGGGAAGTACTCAGCAGCGCGCTCGGCGGCAATCAGTAAATCAGGATATTGCCCAGCCAATTGCACCAAGCTGGCATCATCAAGGCCTTGCGTACGAACGGTGCCTTGGCGTTGGCGAAGTGGGCTGAGGATATCAAGAATAGTCATAACAACTCCAAGCGCTACAAGCGCTGTGTTTGTGTAAAAAGCGATTTTATCATGCCGAAATTCGAACCGTAACCCCCTAAACCGCAAAATCAATGGCTTAAGTTACAATAGTCGACTATTTTGGAGTGTTATGAAGAAATCTGACTTTAATTTTAATTTGCCAACTGAACTCATTGCACAGGCACCTTTGCAGGGGCGCTCAGACTCGCGCTTGTTAGTTGTACCGCAAAATTCAACAGGCTTTGAAAATCGCCAGTTCAGCGATATCTTGGATTATGTGAACGCTGGCGATTTGTTGGTATTCAACGACACCCGAGTTATTCCGGCACGCTTATATGGCCAAAAACAAACTGGCGGACAAGTTGAAATACTGATTGAGCGACTCTTGCCAGCACAGCAAGTACGTGCTCAGATTGGTGCGTCTAAAGCACCAAAGCCTGGCAGCACTATTAGCTTAAACGATGGCACTGTGATGACAGTCTTAAGTGTTGATAATGGT
>JANPOU010000062.1:0-91894 GCA_031428155.1 Arenimonas sp.
CTTAGTGAGTGGGATGCTGTTTGTGGAAGACATGCTGGCCCAGCATTTATGGCATAAAACGGTGTTAACCATTTTAAGCTGGCTAACTTTGCTGATTTTGTTAATCGGCAGAAAGCGCCGTGGCTGGCGCGGCACCCGCGCTGTGCATTGGACACTAGGCGCAATGGCGCTATTGGCACTGGCGTTTTTCGGCTCGAAGTTTGTGTTGGAGATGTTGTTGCACAGTGGTTAAAACCCCGCCTGCAGTGCATCCATGAGGCGCTCCGAAGCCGTCACTTACTAATGATTACACTGATATTGAAGGCAGAATCGAAAAGTTGAAAATTCTATGCCGCTGAATTTTTATCGGTTCGATGGTTCTCAAACATTTCGATTGCACTTTTTAACAAGCCGACATAACTAATTCCCAGCATAAGTATTCCGAATGCTACTTCTTTCAGCACACCGCTCTTGGCTATCAAAAATCCATACATGCCAAACAGCAATAATGTCAATGCAAAAATAAACATAAACAAAAGTACTCGACGCCCTTTTTTCGGACTTTCCCAGATTTTTTTCGACAAATTATTCTGCACTTTCGTGGTGTCTTGCAATGTCGAGAAGCTTATACTGAGACCCATGAATATCAAGGCTTGATTAACTGATGGCCAAAATAAATCGAAGCCTCGTATATACGGAACGATTGTGTAACCAAGCGCTATCAACATCAAAGGATATTGAACATAGCTGATTTTATGGAACAGGTTTTTTATATTATTCATAACGAAAAAAACGGCCTTAAAGTAGTTAATGTTTAAATATCAATTAACGTTAAAAAACTAAAACCCAGCCTGCAAAGCATCCATCAAGCGATCCATGCAACATACATCATACCCCTGCCGCTGATTCAGAAAGCTGAGACACAGATGATTGGATACCAGCGAAGATACTTTCAGCGAGTTCGGCAGGGAAAGCCGCAGGCAATGATTCAGAAACCTTTGCAATCACTACCGGTGTATTCGTAATGAGCTCGTCGATTATCTCATGCGCGGCGTGCTGGGAAATACCGCACTCGCGTGCCGTGCTAAACCAATGTCGGCGAAGGATGCAGCTCCATTCGTAGTGCCGGTTTTGTCCGCTGACCGCCATCGCCATGCGAGCACGTTCTGGAGCCAATTGGTTGGCCCCACGCCCGAGGATTGGGTAAGCCGAAAGTACATCATATAACGGTGTCATGCGGTAACGGCCCTGCGGCTCGATGGCCAGACTAAAATTCTTTCCGTGACCATCGGTGGCACAGAGTAGCCAGAATACGATTTGTGCCTTGAAGAACAACAGTCGATCAGCAGCGGCATCTTGTGCGCCAAGCAGCAGGTCTAGTATGGCTTTGATGCCCGGCCCACCATCGGACTCGTACTTTATAGCCGGTGGTACACCCAAAGCTTGGCAGCAGTCTTCTTGTGGCAAGCGAAGCCAATGTGTTCCTGCTTGCGCAAGCCGCCTGTCGAAACGCTCAACAATCAAGGCTTTTTGATCCTCGAAAACTGAAATTTCGCAGCTAGCTACTGGCAAGCCATAGGCGGCCACAATTTGCGCACAAAGCCACTCGTTTTCTACTGAGGTACTGAAGTCTGCCTGCATGTTGCCCACTCGGCCGATAGGCAACTTGAAGATGTGCGTGGTGGGCGTGGCGCCGAGCGGTCGTTGCCAGCAACCTTGGTGCCAAAGTAGTGCGGTCTTTTCCTGAGCGCCGGCCAGCGAGATGCGGAATTCGTCATAGCCGTGTTGGCCAAAAAAAACTGAGGCTGGCGTTCTGCGCAGAAGTTGGGCGATATCAGCATTCGAGAGTGTCTGGCTATCAATGCGATTTAACCTGACAGGGGCCTGATCGATGGGCAACAGTTGTACGGCACCCACGCAGTCTCGCCCTATTTCAGCCAGAAGGTCGAAGGCATGAGTAGAGGTAGCATGAAAGCGTGTCTGGATTCGGCGTCGAATTTCCAGACTGTCGGGCAGCAGGTTGTCAAAAAAGGATTCCACTACATTGTCACGATATGAAATGTCAGCAGGTAGCAGTGGCATGGACAATGAGAGTGGCCGTGATGCCGATGATACCAACCAGCTTTCCTCGTAGGAAAATGCGTGGGCGCTGTTTGCCCCTAAGGTCCAAGTGCCTATGCGCTCGGCATTCATCCAAACAGCGAGTTGGCGAGTCTTACGCGGGCGGGCCATCAGCTACCACTCCGATTGGGAAATCGTGGGTTTCGCAACCACTTTCGGGCGGAGCACCAGTTCCAGCCCGAGTGCGGATAGTAGCTTGAACAGGCTGCCTACGCTTCCCCGTTCAGGATCAGACTCCAGTGCCGAGATGGTTTTGGGCAACAGGCCCACCAAGGACGCGGCCTGCTTCTGGGTCAATTTTCTGGCCTGGCGCTGCCCGCGCAGTACCGAGGCCAATTGTTCTGGAGTTTGAGCACGCAACATCATCTTATATCCCCTATGAGGTATTAATACAATATATACCCTATAAGGTTTAATATGTCAATATCCCTTTTAGGGGATACTGCTCAAAACCCAGCCTGCAACGCATCCATCAAGCGCTCCACCGCAATGATTTCCAGATCAGGATATTGGCCACGTTTCGGTGCGTTGGCTTTCGGCACAATGGCGCGTTTGAAGCCGTGCATGGCCGCTTCTTTCAGGCGTTCTTCGCCGTTTGGCACAGGGCGAATTTCGCCCGACAGCCCTACTTCGCCAAAGGCCACGGTTTTCTCGGCTAAAGGCCTATCTTTTAATGAAGATAAAACCGCCAACAACACCGGCAAATCGGCGGCGGTTTCTTGCACGCGAATACCGCCAACCACATTCACGAACACATCTTGGTCGTAAACGCCCACGCCGCCATGCCGATGCATAACCGCTAACAACATCGCTAAACGGTTTTGGTCTAAGCCAAGCGTTACTCGGCGCGGATTGGGCATGGCTGATTGATCGACTAAGGCCTGCACTTCCACCAGCAACGGACGCGTGCCTTCGCGAGTGACCAGCACCACACTGCCCGGTGCGCTTTGGCTTTGCCCAGATAAAAATATCGCGGACGGATTGGCCACTTCTTTCAAGCCTTTATCGGCCATGGCGAACACACCCAATTCATTCACCGCACCGAAGCGGTTTTTGAACGCGCGCAAAATGCGAAAACGCGAGCCGCTTTCGCCTTCAAAGTATAAAACCGCATCAACCATATGCTCGAGCACGCGCGGCCCGGCAATGCCGCCTTCTTTGGTGACATGGCCGACCAGAAATACCGACGTGCCGGTTTCTTTGGCGTAGCGCACAAGGCGCGCGGCACATTCTCGCACTTGGCTAACCGAACCTGGCGCAGCGCTGAGTTGCTCACTCCACAGGGTTTGAATGGAATCGGCAACCAGTAATTTCGGCTTAGCGATTTCGCAATGCGCAATGATTTTTTCGATCGAGGTTTCAGCCAGCGCTAGCAAATGTTCAAGACTTAAATCCAAACGTTTAGCACGGCCAGCGATTTGGCCAAGGCTTTCTTCGCCACTAATATACAAACTCGGCACCTGCGCAGCCATGCTCGCCAATGCCTGCAGCAGCAACGTGGATTTGCCAATGCCCGGATCGCCACCAATCAGCACCACCGAACCTTCCACCAGTCCGCCGCCGAGTACGCGGTCAAGTTCATTTAGGCCGGTATGCAGGCGGATTTGTCGGTCGTCGGACACATTTTTTAGTGCGGTAATCTGCGCGGCACTAGCCCCGGCATAACCAGCGCGCTGTGGTTTAGCATTCGGCGCGCTTAACGCTAGCTCCGAGAGACTATTCCATGCGCCGCAATCGCCGCATTGGCCTTGCCATTGGCCATAAGACGCGCCGCACTCACCGCACACGTAGGCAGATTTAATTTTTGGGGGTTTTATTTTTGAAATTGCCATGCGCTTTAGTGTAGCGTGTTGCGTAGAGTGTTGAAGACTTAGTTGCTGTTGCGCCTAAATATTTTTTGAAAGCCCAGTACGCCAACAACCGCCGCCAAACCAAGCAACACGCCAAAGACCAAATTCAATGCACCTGAAACTAACCATGGCGCGGCTGGCAGTATTTTGCTCATCGCTTCAATGGCATGATGCAAAACTGGCACGTTGTGGGTAAAAATACCGCCACCCACCAAAAACATTGCGGCTGTGCCGGCAATAGATAAAAACTTCATCAGCTTTGGCGCTAGCCACAATAAAAAATTACCGGTTTGATGCTTTAGTTTTGCCAACATCGATTGCGCTGGATTCTTGATTAAATGTAACCCTGCGTCATCAAGCTTAACGATACCTGCCACAAGGCCGTACACACCCACAGTCATCAGCACTGCAACTGCCGACAACGTAAGCACTTGCACCTTCAATGTGGATAATGCAACTGCGCCAAGTGTGATGACAATAATTTCTGCTGACAAAATAAAATCGGTGCGGATGGCGCCTTTGATTTTGTCCTTTTCAAACTGAACCAAATCCAGTGACAAATCACTGACCGCCTCAACCAATTCTTGATAGTGCGCTTCATCTTCACTGGCCTTATGAAAAAATTTATGCACCAGTTTTTCCGAACCTTCAAAGCAAAGGTATGCGCCACCAATCAGTAGCAAAGGAATAATCAGCCAAGGAATAAAGGCACTGATTAGCAGTGCGGATGGCACCAGAATCAACTTATTGAGAAATGAACCTTTACATACAGCCCACACCACTGGTAATTCACGGTCAGCATTCACACCACTAACCTGCTGTGCATTCAAGGCCAAATCATCACCAAGCACACCTGCGGTTTGTTTCGCGGCAACTTTTGTCATCACTGAGACGTCGTCCAGCAGCGTGGCGATATCATCAATGAGTGCAAGCAAACTGGAACCGGCCATGGTGAACCTTATTATGTAGGGGCAAATGACATTTGCCCAATGTATGCACCCGCCAATTTAGGGCGAATATCATCCGCCTCTACAGATTTGGTGCCGAAAACAGGAATCGAACCTGCGACCCCCTCATTACGAATGAGATGCTCTACCAACTGAGCTATTTCGGCGTATAGCAATTTTACGATTTTTGGCAGTGTTGCGCAATAAAATCTAGTCAACCAGCTTGATGCGCAACTCTTTCGGCAAAGCAAACACCATGTTCTCTGGCTCGCCGTCAAGCTCTCGAACGCTTGCACCGCTTAGTGTTTGTAAATGTGCGATAACACCTTGCACTAGAACTTCTGGCGCAGAAGCTCCTGCGGTTACGCCAATTTGTTTGGCGCCCTGCAACCATTCGCTGTTGATGTCTTGTGCGCCATCAATCAAATACGCGCGCGAGCCATTTTTTTCAGCTAATTCGCGCAGTCGATTAGAATTCGAGCTGTTCACTGAACCGACCACAAAAATCAAATCGCATTTCTCGGCTAATACACGCACAGCATCTTGCCGGTTCTGGGTGGCATAGCAGATATCGTCATGGCGCGGCCCTTGAATCTTTGGAAAGCGCTGACGCAATGCCGCAATCACGTCACGGGTTTCATCCACTGAAAGTGTAGTTTGTGTCGTGTAGGCAAAGTGTTCAGGCTGGCTAACATTCAACGCCATTGCATCTTGAATGTTCTCAACCAAATAAATTTTTCCTAGCGCACCTTCGCTCAGCCACTGGCCCATGGTGCCTTCCACTTCTGGGTGGCCCTCATGACCGATTAACACCACATCGCGGCCGGCTCGGCAATGCCGAGTTACTTCAATATGCACTTTGGTCACGAGCGGACACGTAGCATCAAACACTTTCAAGCCGCGCGCTTCAGCTTCAACCCGCACCGCTTGCGAAACGCCATGCGCACTGAAGATAACCGTTGCACCAGCGGGTACTTCATCAAGTTCTTCCACAAAAATGGCGCCGCGAGCGCGAAGGTCATTCACCACAAACTGGTTATGCACCACTTCATGGCGCACATAAATCGGAGCACCTAAAGAATCTAAAGCACGATTTACAATTTCGATCGCGCGATCAACACCAGCACAAAAGCCACGCGGATTTGCCAGTACGATATTCATGTCGCGCTCAGCTTTTTATCCGAAATAAAACTGAATGCAATCAGCAATACCGCTGCGATTGAAATGGCCGAATCGGCTAAATTAAATACTGGCCAATGAAAATCATTCCAATACCAATGCACAAAGTCGATAACATAACCGAAGCGCAATCGATCAATCACATTACCCAGTGCGCCGCCCACAATCAATGCCAAAGGTAACGCCGTGCGCCAATCATTACGTGCCGTTTTTTTCAACATAACAACACATACCGCAGATATGATGATGGCTAAAATGCTGAAAAACCATTTCTGCCAGCCGCCGGCATTAGCTAAAAAACTAAATGCTGCGCCGGTGTTATGTACCAGCGTCCAATTCCAGAAACCGGGAATCACTTCTACTGGCTGCATATACTGCAGTTTCGATAATGCCCATAGCTTAGTTAGAAAATCTGCGATGACAATTGCAAAAGAAAGCCAAAGCCAATGCAATGCATGGAGTTTTTTAGCGCTCATTAAAAATATCTCCGCAGTTCACCGCTGCCGTTAACATTACTTATGCAACGCTCGCACAATTCTGGATCGTGCGGATCTTGGCCAACACTTGCAAGATAATGCCAGCAACGCACGCATTTTTTGAATTCAGACACATTGGCAAAAATTTTAAATGTCTGCCCTTCAACAGCAATTGCTTGCTCAGGCGCATCATGCACTGGTTTAATAGTCAATGCCGAGTTAATAAATAGGAAACGCAATTCGACTTCCACATCTGGCAAACTGGCTAAGTTAATATTATCTGCATAAATATTAACCTCGGCCTGCAATGATGAGCCAAGCTTACCATCAGCACGCATCGGTTCAAGCACTTTGCTTACGGCCTCACGCATAGTAAGCAGCTGTTGCATCAATTCACTATCAACCAGTAAATACGCGCCTTCTGGTGGCAGTAGTAGATCTAAGCCTGCGTTATCAGCGCTGAACACTGTGCTGCCATCAAAGCCTGGAATCTGCTGCCAAATTTCTTCAGCGGTGAAGCTGGTGATCGGCGCCAGTGCGCGTACTAATGTATGCACAATGGCATACATCGCGGTTTGTGCAGAGCGCCGGCCGTGGCTATTCGCTTGCATGGTATATAAACGATCTTTGGTAACATCCAAATACAGCGCGCCCATTTCATTGGTGCAGAAATTCTGCACACTGGCCACCACTCTGGCAAAATCATAGTCATCATAAGCATGTGTGATACGCTCATGCAGCTGCCGTGTTTTTGCCATCGCCCACTGATCGAGCAGCAAACATTGTTCAGGTTTAAGCTGATGCTGAGTTGGATCAAAGCCAGCTAAATTGCCGAGCAAAAATTTCGCGGTATTACGAATACGACGATAGCCATCAGCGCTGCGTTTTAATATTTCATCTGACACCGACATTTCATTACGGTAATCCACGCTGGCAATCCATAAGCGCAACACATCGGCGCCTAAGGCATCAATCACTTTCTGCGGCTCAACCACATTGCCCACTGATTTCGACATCTTGCGGCCTTGCGTATCAACCGTAAAACCATGCGTTAACACTTGCTTGTATGGTGCTACGCCATCCATCGCCACGCCGGTGAGTAATGAGCTTTGAAACCAACCACGGTGCTGATCGGAACCTTCCAGATACAAATCGGCCGGTTTATGCAAGCCATCTTGTGGGCGCGCAGCTAGCACAGCTTGGTGCGTTACGCCGGAATCAAACCACACATCGAGGATGTCGGTAACTTTGTCGTAGTCGGCTGCTTCTGCGCCGAGCAGTTGCTCGGCAGGCATGTCAAACCACGCATCCACACCCGCTTGCGCGACTAAATCGGCCACCTGATGCATCAAGGCCACCGAGTTGGCATGCGGCTCGCCGGTTTGCTTATGGATGAACAAAGCAATCGGCACACCCCATGTGCGTTGCCGAGAAATGCACCAATCTGGCCGGCCATCAATCATGCCAGCAATACGCGCTTGGCCCCAATCGGGAATCCAACGTACGTTTTGAATTTCGTTTAATGCCGCATCACGCAAGCCAGCTTGCTGCATGGAAATAAACCATTGTGGCGTGGCACGAAAGGCCACCGGCGACTTGTGTCGCCAGCAATGTGGGTAGCTGTGATTAAGTTTAGAAAACGCCAACAACACATCTCGCTCGCGCAGTAATTCAACAATCGTATCGTTTGCTTTCCAAATATATTGGCCCGCGAAAAGTTCAGTGTTTGGCAAATACACGCCTTTAGCATCAATCGGATTAACGACTTCGATGCCGTATTTTTGGCCTACTATAAAATCTTCTTGGCCATGTCCTGGCGCGGTATGCACCGCACCGGTACCGGCATCAGTAGTCACATGCTCACCAAGTATAATCGGCACAATGCGCGCATAAAACGGATGTTGCAGTTGTTGTAACTCCAAAGCGCTGCCTTGCGCACGACCAAGGATTTCCATGGTTTCCACACCATAGCGTTGCAAAGCCGATTCCGCCAAAGCATCAGCCAGAACTAGCAAAGTCTGCTTGCCACCTAACACTGGGCCACGCACTAACAAATACTCAATATCCGGACCTAAGGTAACCGCCATACTGGCTGGTAAAGTCCACGGTGTGGTGGTCCAAATTGGCACCGATATTTCACCACTCAACTTTTCAACAGCAAATATTTTTGCCATCGCGTGTTGATCAATCACACAATATGCCACATCAACAGCTGGCGAGATTTTATCGGCATATTCAATTTCAGCTTCAGCCAATGCCGAACCGCAATCGAAACACCAATGCACCGGTTTAGCGCCGCGCGATAAATGCCCGCGTTCGATGATTTTCGCCAGTGAACGCAACATCTCCGCTTCAAACGAAAAATCCATAGTGCGATAAGGATTCTGCCAATCGCCAATGACACCAAGACGTTGAAAATCTTTTGATTGCCCGGCAATTTGTTCAGCGGCATATTCACGGCATTTTTCACGGAATTGTTTGGCATCTAGTTTCACGCCAACCTTGCCGAATTTTTTCTCGACCGCCAATTCAATCGGCAAGCCGTGGCAATCCCAGCCCGGCACATACGGCGCATCAAAGCCAGCCAGCATTTTGGATTTCACCACAATATCTTTTAAGACTTTATTAACCGCATGGCCAATGTGAATATTGCCATTGGCGTACGGCGGGCCATCGTGCAGAATAAAATTTGGCTTAGCGGCATTAGCGCTGCGAATACTGTTATACAAGTTGTGCTGTTGCCATTGCGCCAACATCACCGGCTCGCGCTTAGGCAAATCGCCACGCATGGCAAAATCGGTTTCCGGCAAACAGATGGTGTTTTTGTAGTCTTTACTATTTTCTTGTGCAGTCACGCACATTCTCCTAAAGTCTGGCCTGCCAACACGGCACGCGCTTGTTTGGCATCTTGATGTATCTGCATTACCATCGAATCAAGATCGTCATATTTTTGTTCATCGCGTAATTTTTGGATGAATTCTACGCAAATTGTTTTACCGTAAAGATCACCATCAAAATCAAATAAGTGTGCTTCCAAAAGCGGCTCACGACCATTCACCGTAGGACGAGTACCAACACTGGACACACTGGCAATCGGTTTATCGGTTACCCCGTGAACCCATGTGGCATAAATACCCATCAAGGCCGGTTTTTTTCCTTGAAAGCGAATATTGGCGGTTGGGTAGCCCAAGGTTCGTCCCAATTGTTTGCCACGCACCACGCGGCCTTCCAAGGCATAATTGCGGCCAAGTTTTTCGGCTGCTTGCTGCAAACGACCCATTTGTAAATCATCGCGAATTAATGAACTCGACACCCGTAAATCGCATTGTACTTGCGGCTGCACGCTGACGACCTCAAAACCATCACGCAAGCCCGCAGCCTTCAGTGACTCAAAATTTCCTTGGCGATTTTTTCCGAAGAAAAAATCTGGGCCAACCAAAACCTGTTTAGCATTGAGTCTATTAACCAACAATTGTTCAATAAACTCTTCCGCTGTGGTGTTGGCTAAGCGTTGGTTGAAACGTAGCAAGCCAATGAAGTTTGCACCTAAGCGTGTTAACTGGCGAATTTTCTGTGCAGCTAAAATAAGCCGTGGTGGTGGATTATTTTTAGCGAAATACTCTCTTGGTAGCGGCTCGAAACTGAGCACACATAAATCTAAGCCTGCAAGTTCTGCCCGCTGTTTTGCTTGCCCAAGCAAATACTGATGGCCAATGTGTAAGCCATCAAATGCGCCAATGCAGACCACACTACCGCGAGAGCACAAGCTTGGCCCGGAAAAATCTCTGAATAAAACCGTCATAGACTTAAATTATACTGGTTTGCGCCTAAACTTCACGTAAATGCGTTAAACGCAGACCAAAAACCCAATGGCTGGCCAAATAGGCTGAGCCACCAGCCGCAACTGCCGCGAATAACCATGCAAGTCGCCAAAAACCTGGCAATAGCCGCCAATCACCCACATACCAGCGGATGCTAAGTAATGCTATTCCCATAAGCACACTGGCAACCGCAATTTTCAGCATCCATTTTACCCAACCCGGCTCCGGCGAATACACCCCCTCCCGGTCCAAGCACCACCACAAAGCGGCGGCATTGAATATGCCTGCTAATGCTGTAGCTAAGGCAATACCAACATGCCCAAAGGCAGAACCATAGTATTGAAGCAAGCTAACGAATAGCGCAATTAACAGCACATTCACCAATACCGTCCACATAGCCACTTTCATCGGGGTTTTCGTATCGTGGCGCGAATAAAATGCTGGCAACAGCACTTTCGATAACATAAACGCCGGAATGCCGATGCTCATCGCCGAAACCGCCGCTGATACCATTCGGGTATCTTGCTGGGTGAATTTGCCATATTGAAATAAACTAGCGCACACCGGTTCGGCTAAAAATACTAAACCCACTGCCGCTGGTATGCCGATAAAGCACACCATTCTGAGACCCCAATCTAAAGCGTGGTTATAGCCTTTGCTGTCTTGTGCGGCGTGCTGGCGTGACAAATGCGGCAAAATCACCGTGCCAATCGCTACTCCAAACAGCCCTAATGGGAATTCGGTTAAACGGTCGGAATAATACAACCAGCTCTGCGCATTAGCCACTAATAAGGAGGCGAAAATTGTGCCCACCAATAAATTCAACTGCGCCACCGACGAAGAAAAAATGGTTGGCAGCATCAGTTTAAATACGCGCTGAACACCTGGATGTTTGAAATTCAGTTTGAGTTTTGGCTTGAAGCCAAAACGACCTAAGGCTGGCCACATCACGCAAAACTGCAGTAGTCCGGCCAAAAATACGCCCCATGCCAAGGCATAGGCAGGCACTTCAAAATACTGTGCCAAGGCCAACATGGCGAAGATAATGGCGACGTTATGCAACACAGGAATGAATGCCGGCAGGCCAAAATGCCGAAAACTGTTCATCACCGAGCCAGCCAGTGCGGTCATCGAAATAAAGGTTAAATATGGAAAGGTAATGCGCAGCATGTCGGCGGTTAATGCAACTTGCTCAGAGTCTTTATCGGCAAATGCCAGAAATATTTGTGCAATAATGGGTGAAAATGCAATGCCTAATGCAGTGACCACTAACACCACTGCCAGTAGCGCGCCAGCAATATGATCAAGGAAATCTTGCACTTGCGCATCATCGCCAGTTTCTTTCAGCTCCGACAACACCGGCACAAAGGCAGAAGAGAACGAGCCTTCAGCAAAAATTCGGCGTAAATAATTAGGAATTCGGTATGCCACCACGAATGCACTGACCGCAGCACCGGTGCCAAATAGGCTTGCTTGCAGGAGATCTCGAACGAAGCCTGCCATGCGCGAAAGGAAGGTCATCGAGCCAAAAATGGCTGTTGAACGCAATAAACCGTGTTTAGTCACAAATTTCACCGTAAGCTGAACATTAAGAGTAAAGCAATTATTGACTCAACGCTAAGTTTCTGTCATAATTTTCAATCTTTATTGTAACCTTCAACCCGTTTTTCAGGAGCCCGCTGTGGCCAATATTAAATCTGCTAAAAAGCGCGCCAAGCAAGCCGTCGTTCGTAATGCGCGTAACACCAGTCATCGCTCGATGTTGCGTACCTTGGTGAAAAAAGTTCTCAAAGCCTTGGAAGCTAAAGATGCTGCCGCTGCTGAAGCCGCTTATGTCAGCGCTTTGCCGGTGTTGGATCGTTATTCAGCCCGTGGCTTGATTCACAAAAACAAAGCAGCTCGTCATAAGAGTCGCTTAAGTGCACACATCAAAGCGCTTAAAGCCGCTTAAGTTTTGATGTTGTCACTCATAGAAAAGCCGGCATTGCCGGCTTTTTTTATGCCAGCCAATTAAATTTTTACGGTGTATCCAGATATGTTCAGCAACACTGCATCTAGCTTACCTGTGCGCAAAGGCGTTAGCGCAAGTACAGTTACGTTGCCTGCTGGCAGTTGGAGCACATTGCTCGATTTTCTGTGCCATAAATTCACCGGTATTCCCCGCGAAATCTGGCTCGTGCGTATGCAGGACGGTTTAGTCATCGATTCAAATGGTAAGCCACTGGGCGCTGAAAGCGCGTATCAGTCACACAGCATTGTGCATTACTACCGCGCGCTTGAACAGGAAACACCTATTCCTTTCGAACAACACATTTTGTTTCAGGATGACTACATCATTGCGGTTGATAAACCGCATTTTTTGCCGGTGATGCCGGCCGGAAAATATTTACAGGAAACATTATTGGTGCGCTTAAAGCGCACAACCGGCATTGATGCCTTAACGCCGATGCACCGTTTGGATAGAGAAACCGCTGGCGTGATGATATTCATCATTAAGCCGGAAACCCGCGGCGCCTATCAATCGCTATTCCTTAACAAACGTGTGCAGAAAAAATACCAAGCGATTGCGTCATACAACGAAAAATTAGTGTTGCCAATCACTCATAAAAGCCGACTTCAGGTGAGCGAGCATTTTATGCGTATGCAGGAAGTGGCGGGCACGCCAAATTCAGAAACGCGTATTGAGCTTATTGAACATTACAAAGGGCTAGGCCGCTACGCACTCACGCCGGTTACCGGCAAAAAACACCAACTGCGCGTGCATATGGCGTCACTTGGTATTCCGATTATCAATGATCAGATCTACCCGCATTATATTGCGGCAGAGCAGGAAAACTTTGAAAATCCGCTGCAATTACTGGCTAGCGAAATTGCATTTACAGATCCAATTTTGGGCTGCGCGCGGGAATTTCATTCTAGAAGAACACTGAGTTTCGATCCCTGAGCTTGTCGACGAGTGATCGCTCTGATAAAACACACGAACTAACGGCGTGCCTAGGCCCGCCCTACATCAAACACCCATCTTGGCGCGTTCGGCAATATCTTCCGCTGCTTCTAATGCCGCTTGTTTTTGATCATCGAAGAATTGCTGAATTTTCAGCATAATTGGCCAAGTGCCGTCGCGGCCAATAGCCGACGTGACGAACCAAGGTTCTTTCCAATCCAATGTTTTAATAATGGCTTGCGCGCGTTCGTTGCGCTCTTCTTCGCTGAGCAAATCGCCTTTATTGAGCACCAACCAACGTGGTTTTTCGAGCATGCCTGGGTCGTATTGGCGCAATTCGTTTTCGATAGCGCGCACTTGCTCGGCTGGGTCGAATTCGCCATCGAAGGGTGCCATATCGACTAAATGCAAAAGCACGCGGGTGCGTTGTACGTGGCGCAGAAACAAACTGCCCAAGCCAGCGCCTTCAGCTGCACCTTCGATGATGCCGGGAATATCGGCAATCACGAAACTGCGGAATGCCTCAACACTCACCACGCCCAAATTCGGGTGCAAGGTGGTGAATGGGTAATCAGCTACTTTGGGTGTGGCTGCCGAAACTGCGCGAATAAACGTGCTTTTTCCGGCATTCGGAAAGCCTAGTAAACCCACATCGGCTAACAACTTCATTTCTAGTCGAACTTCGCGTTCTTCACCATCGCTGCCGGTGCTGGCCTTGCGTGGGGCACGGTTCAGTGAGCTCTTAAAATGCACATTGCCTTTACCGCCACTGCCGCCTTGCGCCACCAAAATGCGATCACCGTGATTGGTTAAATCGCCGATGATTTCATCGGTTGAAACGTTAACAATTTCCGTGCCAATTGGCACACGGATGGTGATGTCTTCGCCGGCTTTGCCGAACATCTGCCGACCCATGCCATTTTGGCCGCGTTGCGCTTTAAAATAACGATCATGGCGAAAATCCACCAAGGTATTTAGGCTGTCGTCGGCTTCCACCCAAACGCTGCCGCCATTGCCGCCATCACCGCCATCTGGGCCGCCTAAGGGAATAAATTTTTCGCGGCGAAAACTAATACAGCCATTGCCGCCATTGCCTGCGGTAACGGTGATGATCGCTTCATCGACAAATCTCATGTTGTGCTCCCAGTAGGGGTGAACGCTTAGCTTAAATGAAAAACCCCGCCTAAGCGGGGTTGTTCAAACAGTCGCTTAGTACTTATTCTGCAGGAACGACACTCACTGTGCGGCGGCGATTAGGCCCCTTCACAGCAAAATCCACGACGCCATCTTTCAACGCATACAGCGTGTGATCGCGGCCCATACCAACGTTGGCGCCACGATGAAACTCTGTGCCACGTTGACGGATAATGATGTTGCCTGCTTCGATAGCTTGACCACCGTAAATTTTAACGCCCAAATATTTTGGGTTAGAATCGCGGCCGTTGCGGGTCGAGCCTACGCCTTTTTTCGATGCCATGACGTGTTCTCCTCGTTTTAGGCTGTGATGCCGGTAATTTGAATTTCTGTGAAATGCTGACGATGGCCCATCTGCTTACGATGATGCTTACGACGACGGAATTTCACAATGCGGATTTTGTCTAAGCGGCCGTGCGATTTGACGGTTGCTGTGACAGTTGCGCCTTCAATGCTTGGGGTGCCGATAGTGACATTCTCGCCATCGCCAATCATTAAGACATCTTTGATTTCGAACGCGCTGCCAGCTTCGAGATCAATTTTCTCGACGCGCAGTGTTTCGTTGTTCATAACGCGGTATTGTTTACCGCCGGTGATAATTACTGCATACATGACCAGAATTCCTCTGTAGTTATAATGAAAACACTAGCCCGAGGTCACGGGATAGAAGCGGAATTATCCAATAAAGGGTATGAAAAGTCAACACTTACCTGACTTTTTAGGCCCAAAACCGGCCTTGTTTGGTATTCACATTCAGACTACCGTCAGCCTAGGGCTTCCTGTTAAACTGATTGATTGATAAAACGGCACATATTGCACTATGGACTTCATCCGCATTCGGGGCGCTCGCACGCACAATCTTAAGAATATTGACCTAGATTTACCACGCGATAAACTCATTGTGATTACCGGCCTTTCCGGTTCCGGAAAGAGCTCTTTAGCCTTTGATACTATCTATGCCGAAGGCCAGCGCCGCTATGTGGAGTCGCTTTCTTCGTATGCACGGCAATTCCTGAGTGTGATGGAAAAACCGGATGTTGATCACATCGAAGGCCTCTCACCAGCCATTTCCATCGAGCAAAAATCAACTTCGCATAATCCGCGTTCAACAGTGGGCACCATCACCGAGATTTACGACTACTTGCGCTTATTGTTTGCCCGCGTAGGCATTCCGCACTGCCCCGATCACAATTACCCACTGGCGGCACAAACGGTTAGCCAAATGGTTGACCAGACCTTGGCGCAAGACCCGGAACAGCGTTTTATGCTGCTCGCACCGGTGGTGAAAGACCGCAAAGGCGAGCATATGCAAGTCTTTGATCAACTGCGTGCGCAGGGTTACGTGCGGGCGCGAGTGGACGGCGTTTTGTATGAATTAAGCGAGGTGCCGGCGTTAGAACTACGCAAAAAACACAGTATTGACGCAGTGATTGACCGCTTCAAACCACGTGAAGATTTAAAACAGCGTTTAGCAGAAAGCTTTGAAACCGCCTTAAAGCTCGGCGATGGCAGCGCTGAACTGGCTTCAATGGACAATGCAGATGTGCCGAGTATTTTATTTTCCTCGAAATACAGCTGCCCAGTCTGCGATTATTCCTTAACAGAACTCGAGCCACGACTGTTTTCATTCAACTCGCCAATGGGTGCCTGCCCCAAATGCGATGGTTTGGGTGTTGCGCAATTTTTTGACCCAGGCAAAGTGGTGTTGCATCCAGAACTTAGCTTAGCCACTGGCGCCATTCGCGGCTGGGATCGTCGTAATGCGTATTATTTTCAGCTTATAAACTCTTTAGCAAAACATTATCAGTTTGACGTTGAAACTAGCTGGCAAGAACTTTCGGAAGCCGTTCAGCACGCTGTGCTTTATGGCAGTGGCGAACTGCAAATCAATTTCACCTACCTCACCGAAGCTGGCGGCCGCACGGTGCGTAAGCATGTGTTCGAAGGCATCATCCCGAATCTTGAGCGACGCTACAAAGAAACCGAATCACAGGCTGTTAAAGAGGAGCTGAGCAAATTCGTGTCGATGCGCGAATGCCCGGAATGCAAAGGCTCGCGCTTGAATCGCTCAGCGCGGCATGTGTTGGTGGGAAATAAAAATTTAACCGATATTAGCCGTTTGTCGATTGATATTTGCACACGCTTTTTTGAAGACTTAAAAGTAGCCGGTTGGCGCGGAGAAATTGCGGTAAAAATCGTCAAGGAAATTCTTGAACGCTTAAAATTCCTGATTGATGTTGGCTTGGATTATTTAAGCCTAGAACGCAAGGCTGACACATTGTCTGGCGGTGAAGCGCAACGTATTCGCTTGGCGTCGCAAATTGGTGCAGGTTTAGTTGGCGTGATGTATGTACTTGATGAACCATCGATCGGCTTGCATCAACGCGACAACGAACGCTTGCTTGGCACCCTAACCCGCTTGCGCGATATCGGCAACACCGTAATTGTGGTTGAACACGATGAAGATGCCATTCGATCAGCCGATTATATTGTTGATATTGGCCCGGGTGCAGGTATTCATGGCGGTGAAATTATTGCACAAGGACAGATCAGCGATATTCTGAAAGCTAAACGTTCCTTGACTGGCGATTATTTGTCTGGCAAAAAATCCATTGCCCTGCCAACCAAACGCAACAAAGCCAATCCACGCATGTTGCTGGAGCTCACTGGTGCAACCGGCAATAATTTGCAGAATGTTGATTTAACGTTGGCCGCCGGATTATTCACTTGCATTACTGGCGTGTCCGGTTCAGGCAAATCGACTTTAATCAACGACACTTTATTCCCAATTATCGCTAACGACCTAAACGGCGCTTCACACACCGTGGCACCTTACAAATCCATTAAAGGCATTGAGCTGTTCGATAAAGTCGTTGATATTGATCAATCACCGATTGGCCGTACACCACGCTCTAACCCAGCCACCTACACCGGTTTATTTACGCCACTGCGTGAGTTGTTTGCGCAAGTTCCCGAATCTCGTGCGCGCGGCTATGCGCCTGGCCGTTTTAGTTTCAATGTGCGTGGCGGGCGCTGCGAAGCCTGCCAAGGTGATGGTTTAATTAAAGTTGAAATGCACTTCCTGCCCGATGTGTATGTGTCTTGCGATGTTTGTCATGGCAAACGCTACAACCGCGAAACCTTAGAAATTTTGTATAAAGGCTATTCGGTACACGATATCTTAAATATGACGGTGGAAGATGCCTTAGAATTATTTAAAGTAGTGCCAACACTTGCGCGTAAACTTGAAACCTTGATGGATGTTGGTTTGAGTTATATCAAGCTCGGTCAATCGGCAACCACGCTCTCTGGTGGCGAAGCACAACGGGTGAAATTATCGAAGGAATTATCGCGCCGCGATACCGGCCGTACTTTGTATATTCTGGACGAACCAACCACCGGCCTGCACTTTCACGACATCGATCACTTGCTCAGCATCTTGCATAAACTGCGCGACGATGGCAACACCGTGGTGGTGATTGAACACAATTTAGATGTCATCAAAACCGCGGATTGGATTATCGATCTTGGGCCAGAAGGCGGCTATCGTGGCGGTCAGATTATTGCCCAAGGCACACCCGAACAAGTGGCTGAAAACCCTGCCTCGCATACCGGCCGTTACTTGGCGCCACTATTGAAAGGAGCGAAAAAATGAGTCCCATCTTCAGCTACAGCATGGATGTGCGTTGGCGCGAATTAGATGCACTTGGGCATGTAAATAATGCGCAATATTTGAGCTATGTGGAAGAAACCCGCGTGCAATGGTTCAACGCCATGCAAAATAATTGGCAGGAAAGTCTTTCCGCGCCAATCGTTGCTGGTATTCATATCGATTTTCGCAAGCCATTGCATTGGCCAGAACGCATTAGCGTACAATTATTTGCCACCAAAAAAGGCACGAAAAGCGTGACTATTGGCCATCACATTGTGTCTTCCAAACAGCCAGATTTAATTTATGCTGAAGGCTATACGGTTTTGGTTTGGGTTAATAAAAATGGCGAGACAACGGCTCTGCCAGAATACGTCAGCCAGCTGTTCAAGGCTGAGTCAACCTAACCTAAGCTGAAGCAACTTTGCTCGCGTCTATCCGATTAGCAGGAATTCATGCATAGTCATAGCAATTCACTTACATTGGAGCACCCATGAATCACACCCTGCTTGCCACATCCACAACTCTGGCGCTAACACTGTTGAACACAACTACCCACGCTGCCGAAGGCAACTTAACGGTATATAGTGGTGATTTCGAATCGGTTGCACAATCTGAAGGCCAAGTGGGCAGCTCAGGTTTTGCCTTATACGATCGCTTGATTTCTTTTGATTTAAAATCTGGTTCTAACGAGGTTGCGTATTCGCATTTGCCGCGCGCCTTAGATTCTAGTTCAGTACTACTCAAACCAGAGGGTAGTGCAAGCGTTCGCGGACAACGCTTTGATTTCGCCATTGCCGGACAAGAAGAATTGCTGCGCCGCGCACTCGGACAAACCGTCACTGTTGAGCAATCGGTTGGTAATGATCGGCAAAGCTATACCGGCATATTGATGTCTGCTGGCAACGGCCTAACACTGAAACTTGCCGATGGTCGCATAAAAGTTTTATCGAATTATGCCAGCTTTGAATTGCCGCGCATGCCCGATGGGGTGGTTAATGAACCCACGCTGCATTGGGCATTGCAAAGCCCGGCGGCGGGCAAACAAAATTTTGCACTGTCGTATGCCACAGCTGGATTAGCGTGGCGCGCCGAGTATTTAATTAATACCCGTGGGCTAGGCTCCGATTGCAAAATGGATATGGAAGGCGCAGCGATGGTGGTTAATCGCAGCGGCGTTGATTTCAACGATGTCATGCTAACGCTGGTAGCTGGCGAGCCAAACCGTACGCGCTCGGGCGGCCCTGAAATGGCGATGGCCGCACCTATGGTTCGTAGCAAAATGGTGATGGCCGATAGCGCACCAGAAGCGCAAGCCTCCGGTGAATACCAAGCCTACAAACTACCCAATGCCGGCTCTTTGCCACAAGGCAGTGTGCAACGTTTGCCCTTAGTGAATGCAAGCACCGGCATTGCCTGCGAACGGCGCTACGAAACATCCTACAACATGGGCGATTGGACGCCGCCGTACCCTATTATTGATGAAAACTATGGCGCCGGTGAAAATCAAGAATTGCCGGTGTTGGCCACCTTGCGCTTTAAGAACAGCAAATCGATTGGCTTAGGCATGCCTCTTCCAGCTGGCCGTGTGCGTTTATTCGATGGCAAAGATTTCCTAGGCGAAGCGCAGCTTAATCACACTGCCGGCAATCAAGATGTTATTTTGCCGATTGGTTCGGTATTCGATTTAAAAGCAAAACGCACACGTGATAGCTTCACGATTGATCGCGATGGCCGAAGCATGATTGAGAAAGTTAGTATCACGCTCAGCAATGCCAAGAAAAATTCCGCTAGCATACGCATTACCGAACGTTTACCGCGCTGGAGTGAATGGGAAATACTCAACTCAAGCCAACCATTTGTTAAGCGCAATGCACAAAGCATCAGCTTTGATGTACCGATTGCCGCAGAAGGCGAAACAACTTTGACCTACACAGTTCGTTACCGTTGGGCACCGAGCGTCAAAATTCCTTAAGCTTCACGCCACGAGTCTGCCCTTATCGGCTTGCTTGGTTTAGAATAGAAACCGCCCCACTTGGGCGGTTTTTTACTGGAAATACACCGTGATTGAAACGATTAGCCATGATTCCCTCGTTGAAATTAAACTTAGCCGCCCGCCGGTTAATGCCCTAAATTTCGAATTACTCGATCAACTGGTGCACACCTTCGAACAAGTGATTGCATCTGGCGCGAAGGGCATTGTGCTAAGTGGTGGCGCAAAAGTTTTCTCCGGTGGTTTGGATGTACCGTATTTATTGAGCAGTTCACCTGCCGATCTAAGAGCCTGTTGGTCACGCTTCTTTGATGCTGCGCGCAGCATCGCTAACTCACCGGTGCCCGTGGTGGCGGCCATTGCCGGACACAATCCAGCTGGCGGCTGTGTACTTGCTTTATGCTGCGATTATCGAGTGATGGCCGAAGGCCCATTCCGCATTGGCTTGAATGAAACCCAAGTTGGGCTTGCTGTGCCAGATGCCATTCAATATTTGATGCGCCGTATTGTTGGCGCGCACCGTGCCGAGCGCATGATTGTGGCTGGCACCATGATTGAATCTCAAAAAGCCTTTGAACTGGGCATTATCGACCAGCTCGCTGCGCAAGAAGTTGTGGTAGAAACCGCACTGGCTTGGCTGCGCACGCATGCCGCACTGCCTCAAGGCCCAATGCGCACCACCCGCGCCCTCGCCCGCGCCGACATCATTCACGCATTGAATGGCTTCAAAGACGCAGAAATGGAACAGTTTATGCAAGGCTGGTTTTCCGAAGAAACGCAGACGGTTTTGCAGGGTTTGTTTGTGAAGAAATAGAAGTAAAGTCTCAAAGAATTTTTCTGTTTTTCTAATTACCAACGTATGTGTTCATTGAATAAAATTTTAAGGTACTAATAGTGAAACTGAAATCGATATTTTATTCCGTAGTGCTGTGCATAAATATTTTCTTTAGCCAAGCTCTCATAGCAGGTACGATGTCTGAAGCTGACATCAAGATGATTCTTGGCCTTGATAAATACGCCGTAATTTATAAAGACGAAAATGGAAAGACAATCCCATTTTCAGTATTTACCAAATTTGTCAGTGCTGGAAAAAGCTTTAAAGACTTGAAGAAGCCTGAAACTCTAACCGCAGAAATAAGTATTATTGCGGAATCATCAGCAACAGTAGCACTAGGCAATAATAAAAAATCTGGACTACTAATTGCGAAAGGCGGCTTGATACCTGCATTGAAACACCGCGATCTAAATGGTGCTCAACACAAGCTGAGCAATAATAATAGCCGCTATACTTTACTCAGCTTTTATTTTTCAGAATGCGCCCCATGTATTAAAGAAATACCCGAACTAAACACTTATGCCGCTCTGCATAAAGACATGAATGCACTGGCAATTACATTCGACCCTAAATCTAATGCTGAAATATTTGTTTCAAAATACGGACTAAAATGGCCGATAATTGCCAATGCACAAAGCTTCATCGATGCACTAGGCATTAGTGCCTATCCAACGCTCGTTTTGGTTTCTCCTGAAGGCAAACTAATTGCCACAAAAACAGGTGGTATTATTTCCAGTACCAATAAAAATGCGGGGCTTGAAGCACTTGAAGCGTGGGTTCTAGCAAATAAGTCTCAAGTAACCAAATAAAATTCGTGCGTCATTTTTGCCCTCCTTGTGATTAGCTAAATTATCAAAGCTAGCCTAGTAAACTGCCTATTCACTTTAGTGAATTAATTCATGGCATTTTTAACTAACTCCCAGACTGAAACGTATTTACCCAGCAAAACAAGCAATTTCACAGAGTTTGTTTACTAGAAAAATAGTAGTGATTTGGTAAGCATTAGCATATTTAGCGATAGTTAAATTTTGCAACCATGACTTTTGTCATTTGCGAACTGCTAAAGCGTATGTGAAGATTCAAACATACAGACTTCTTTGGCAAGCGAATGACTAGCAATACCGATGCTATAAATACTATGCACTTAACTGATGCCAGCACTGCAACGCTTATGCCAATTGCGATTGGTGAACGAATTCAATCAATAGATGTGATTCGTGGTTTTGCCTTGATTGGCATATTCTTCATGAACGTTGAATGGTTCAACCGTGCGTTCGGTGATTTTGGAAATGGCATCCAGCCCGGTTTGAATGGCATCAATTACTGGGCGAGTTATTTCGTCAATTACTTCGTAGCCGGTAAATTCTGGACTATTTTCTCGCTACTGTTTGGCATGGGCTTTGCAGTGATGCTTAGCAGTGCCGAGAAAAATGGCAATGCGTTTATCAAGCTATATATCCGCCGCATTCTTGCTTTAGGCGCGTTCGGGATTCTGCATACCCTGCTTTTATGGCCTGGCGATATCTTGTATAGCTATGCGTTCACAGCGGCAGGCTTGCTAATTATATTATTCGGACGCTGGAAATGGATTTTGATCAGTCTTGCTGGGCTTGCCGGATTTGTTTTTATCCCTGGCATGGAGTCGTTCGGCGCTGTATTAGGTGGCATTGTGTTCATGGCCATTATTGCCTTGTATTTGCGCAACGAGAAAATCATCACCCTATTTGGTGTTCGCTTACCCTTATTTTCAGCTATTTTGGCAGTGATTGGTACGCTGCTTTTTTGTGCCGCTGTAGTAAGTTTTTTCATTGCAAAAATGCATGATGCAAGAACGCCGTTGTGCCTAGCAGCATTTTTCACATTGCTTACTGCCTGGCTTTCTACTCGCTTCCATCAGCCTGTTGAATCACGCCTCTGGCGAATCGGTGCTTACTTGTATACATTTCCATTCCTAGTGATGCTCGCATTTAGTTTTACTAAGTGGAATGAGCCTGTACGTAATGTAATGGACTCCCCTGCTGCTGTAGCGCTTGCAGCTGAAAAGGCCTTGGAAAAGATTGCATTAGAAAAGCTAACCGAGACAGAAAAAAAGATATTGCAAGACAAAAATAATAAAGCTCGTAAATCGATGAGTGAGGAAAAAAAGAAGCTTGAAGAAGATGCTGAGCGCATTAACCGCATAACTGAAATGAAATCAGATGTTGCAAAAGAAATTATTGTACTAAGCAAAGGAACGTATACGGAAACCGTTAAACACCGCACCGAAGTGTTCTTTAAAAACCCGTTTGATCCGGCTGGACTGATGTTTGTTGCTATCGGAATGTTTTTGCTGGGCGTATGGTTCGTGCGCTCTGGAATCATAACTCATGATCGCGATAATTTACCTCTATTCCGCCGTATTGCACTTATCGGACTGCCAATTGGTTTGGGCCTAAGTGTGTTGTCTAGCCTGATTACGGTAAGTCACTTGCCTGGACAAAATGGTGACCATTGGATGGCTGCCAATGCGGTCTTAGAACTAGCCAACTTACCAGCTTGCTTGGCCTATATGAGCATTGTCATCTTAATGTTTCATAGCAAAACAATATTCTGTCACATCCGCGTTTTAGCACCCTATGGCCGCATGGCATTAACTAATTACTTGATGCAATCGCTATTTCAAGCATGGTTCTTCTATGGCTGGGGCTTGAGCTATTTCGGCATGGGCCGTGCTAATCAATTATTGTTCGCAATTGCGATCATTCTTCTGCAAATTATCTTTAGCCATTGGTGGTTAAACCGATTTGCCTATGGGCCAATGGAATGGATTTGGCGGGGTATAACTTATTGGCAGTTTCCGAAATTCCGACTATCGCCAGCAGTTGCTTGATAAACTTATCTGCATGTAAGTGCAATTTCACATATAAAGCACAAAGACTGATTAAAATAAATGCCAATCCATTTGCGCACATCACATGAATATTTTAAAGTCTTTTTTGCTTGTTATATTGGCAATGTTGCTATATTTCGCTAATACAACGTTGGCATTTGCAGAATCCGATCTAAAGACACTCACCGCAGAGCAAGCCGAACAAGACGTAAAAATTCTGCAGCGCGCACTAACAGCACTGCACCCAGCACTAACCAAATATCGCACACAGCAAGAAATTGATACTGCCTTTGTTCAATTTGAAAGCCGAGGTAAAGCAGCGCGATCTTCCGGCGAGATGTATCTTGCTGCAACAGAAATGGCTTCTGCTATTCGTTGTGGACATACTTGGACAAATGTCTTAAATCAAGAACGTGGCTCAAAAGACACCTTGCTCGAAACAGCCGATAAACTGCCATTTACAATGATGCTGGTCGCTAATCGCTGGTTAGTGTTAGCAAGCGCCGATGCTTCAATTGCCGCAGGCGATGAAATTCTATCTGTGAATGGCATGAAAGCCGACGCTATGGTTTCTATGATGATGCCTTACCTGCGCGCCGATGGTAATAGCGATGGCAAACGACTGCAACAGCTTAACCATAACCGTGGCGACTATAGCCAAATGGACATCGTTTGGCCTTTGCTGTCACCACCCAAAGATGGTCTTTATGCATTAGCTATTCGTAAATCATCTGGACAGAAAATTTCATTGACAGTTAAATCCACAACACTTGCAATACGTGAGAAGTCACTTGCCGAACAAGGCATTAAACCCGCGAGCGAAAACTGGACTTTTCGTATTGACGGCAAAACTGCATTCATGATACTACCAACCTTCTCGTTCTGGAACTCCGATTTCGATTGGGCCGCATTTATCGACAATGCATTTGCGGAACTACGAGCTAAAAAAATACCAAACCTAATTATCGATATTCGTCTTAACGAAGGTGGTAATGGCGCAATTGGTGGAAAAATACTCACGCATTTAGTAAAACAACCCTTCGAATTTACCTCAGATCAATCAACTTCGAGTTATGAACGAGCACCCTACAACCTTGCCAAATATTTAGATACCTGGGATTACAGTTTCTTTGATCGTACCGGACAAGTTGAAAAAATTACCGAGGGTACTGCGACCGGCAAATATCGCTTTCTACCTAACGCACAAAAACGACAAACTATTACACCTGTAGCAAAACCGTATAATGGTAAAACGTATATTTTGATTAGCACTGAAAATAGTTCAGCCACTTTCCAGTTTGCTTTATTAACCAAGCAAAGTGCTGCGGCTACTTTAGTAGGGCAGACTACCGGCGGCAACCAACGTGGTCTTAATGGCGGGCAACTGGCTTGGCTTGTATTACCCAATTCAGGTGTTGCTGTCGATATTCCATTGCTGGCCGCAACCTATACAAGTACCACGCCCGACGCTAGTGTAATTCCTGATATTATTGTTAAGCCAAGCTTTGAAGCTCGCGCCGAAGACCGTGATGTAGAGCTAGAAAAAGTGATGCAACTCATTAACTAAAACCCATTTGGCATTACAAATATGTTTGGAATTCGCTGGCGCTGGATATTTATTGCATTGGTGCTATTCGGTGTATGGCAATTCTTAGGTTCGAGTGAAGTTACCGCACTACCTGGAAGCATTGCGCCTAAAGATCCTATTCAAACCACGCCATCAGCCACACAGAACTACACAATGGGCGACTACAGCTTAGAGCCCTTAGCGAATTTCGATATTGAAGCACGCGTGCTCAGCAAAGAATCATATAGCATTGGCCGCGAAGCAGGATTATCGCCACTAGATTTAGCCTTGGGTTGGGGAGCTATGTCAGATTCATCGGTTTTAGCAAAACTTAGCATTAGCCAAGGTGGTCGTTTTTATTATTACCGATGGGAAAACGAACCGCCCATACCGCCCGAACAAATCACTTCGCAGAGCGCCAATATGCATCTTATTCCAGCTAATTCGGGTGTAGAGAAAAAAATGCATGATGTACGTGTTGGCCAAGTGGTGCGCCTTGTTGGGCAACTTGTTGAAGCGCGCACCTCAGATGGCTGGCATTGGCGCTCATCGCTGACCCGAGAAGACACCGGCGCTGGCGCATGCGAATTATTCTGGGTTGAATCAATAAGTGTTCGATAATCAGAATTTACCTACAATAATCACTAACAAAACCTGATAGATAGACATTTAGTTTGCTTGCAATATTGTTGTATTGAATAATTTGCATGGCAGTAACATATATGTTACATTCGCAGTCGGGCTACACAATTAATTACTGTAATAAGTTGGTTCAAAAGCAAATCCTAGCTTTGCCTGACAGCCTTGCTGCTCGTTATGTATTTCTGAGTAGACGCTTATTACATATTGGGCCAAACCTTGGCGAACCACACAGTAAAGCACTTGGAAATCGGTTATTCGAACTTCGATTAAAAGCCTCGGAAGGAATCGCAAGGGTAATTTATTGCATCAGACCGGAGCGGAACATTGTTATGCTGCATTGTTTTATTAAAAAAAGCCAAAAAATTCCGACTAAAGAATTGGCCATAGCCATTAATCGCATGAAGGATTTAACCAATGAGTAAGCATGATAATTTAGTAAACACTTTATTGAAACGAGCAGCAGTAAAAACAGAAGTGGAACGTATTGAACGTGAAGAAGGCGAACTACTTGATGCATTGCTCAAAGCTAGGCATGGTGCGGGTTTAAGCCAAGCTCAGCTAGCCGAACGTATGGGCACGCATGCACCCGCAATTGCTCGCCTTGAAAGCGCATTGGCAAATGGCAAGCATTCACCATCCCTAGCCACACTGCGCAAATACGCCAATGCATGTGGCAGGAAATTGATTCTAAAAGTAGCGTAATTTTATAACATTTGTAATAGGGCAAGCTTCAGCAAACAGATATAAACTGCTATTCAATCACCAACCGCAATTAGATTTTCATCATCAGCCACCCAACCGCTCCAGCTAGGTGCGAATAAGCGGTAGTTTTCAATACCAGCATGGCTAAGTGCTAATGCATTATGGCAGGCGGTTACACCTGAACCGCAGCTGAGTATAATATTGCTTTTGCCAGTAATCAATGGCGAAAATTCAGTGTGCAACTGCTCTGGCGATTTGAAAAAACCAGCTTGCATGTTTAAGCCAAATGGCCGGTTTTTTGCGCCTGGAATATGCCCGGCTTTCTTATCAAGTGGCTCAACTTCACCACAAAATCGTTCTGCAGAACGCGCGTCAAGCAACACTGTTTCAGCAGGATTAGCGAGCAAGCTTTTCAGTTCGGATGTTGAAACTAGCATGCTCTCTTGAAAGTGCACAGGATAATGTGTGGCTATGGGTTGCGGTTCCCGATTCTGAACAGCGTAATCAGCTGCAAGCCATGCATTCATGCCACCATCAAGCACCGACACATGTTCATGCCCCGCCATTCGCAGTAGAAACCAGAATCGGCTGGCGGCCATTGCTGCATCGGCTTGGTCATAAACAACAACATGCATCTGTGGCGTAATACCCATGCGCGATAATACAGCGCTGAATTGCTCAGCACTTGGCAACGGATGCCTACCAAGCAAAAGATCAGTTTTTTCGCTGGACAGATCGGCATTCAAATCCACATACATGGCGTTAGGAATATGCGCATCTGAATACGCAGCAAGCCCGACATTGGAATCTCTTAAAGCAAATCGTGCGTCCACAATGCGGAGGTTTTCGTTGCCCATTATTTCAGACAATTGCGCTGCGGAAATAAGGCTCATACATTGCGCTCCAATCGCTGGCGTAAGTTAATCAGCATAGTCGCTGTGGCGCCCCATATGCGAAAATGCTGCCAATGAAATTCGACTAAATGTCGTGCTTTTCCTTGAAACATAATTTCAAAAGGCTGCTCATTGTTCTGGTCTAAAAACAAATCCAATGGCGCTTCAAATAATTCAGACACCTCAACACCATCTGCTTGCGCGGAGTAATCAGGGTTAATCAACGCCACCACCGGATACACGCGAAAGCCAGTAATAGTCAACATCGGTTCTAAATAACCGAGCACCGTTACTGAATCGGCGTTGAGCCCGATTTCTTCATGCGCTTCCCGTAAGGCGGCCTGTGCAGGATTGCCGTCGCTTTGTTCAATCCGACCACCGGGAAAACTGATTTGACCAGCATGATGGCGCAGGTGATCGGCACGCTTAGTGAGCAAGACATGCAAGCCATCATCGCGCGCCACCAAGCCAAATAATACCGATGCCGGGCTGAATTGTTTAGGTGCAATGTCTAAAAACTCGGCTAAGTCTAAGCGGTTGTGTTCAGGGCTGTGTGTTGCTTGCTCTTGGCTTAACAAAACGAGTTCTATCTGCGCGAGCAATATGGCGCTCATATCACAGCTGCTGCTCGCGTTCTGGCAACACGCTATCCATTAAATGTTCGCGTTGTGTTGGCGTGTAATGTAACCAATTGCCAATTTCTTGTAGCGTACGGAAACAACCTTCGCATAATCCTTCAGGATTAACGGTGCAGATGCCGATACAGGGGCTTAATACAACTTTATTCATGAGATAAAAAACCCCGGCGAACCGGGGTTATTAAAAATATTATTTAACGGAAATTAGCTTGATGTCTAGAAATACTGCTTGGTTAGGGCCAGGGCCACCACGCAAGGATTCAGGACCATTGCCCCAGGCTTTTTCTGGCGGCAACAAAACCTGCCAGCGCGCACCGGTTGGCATCATCTGCATCACTTCCCTCATGCCTGGCAAGTTAGCCTGCTCGCTCAACTTACCGGATACAGGTTTGACGTTGGCAAACGTGCTTGCAAACACTTGGCCTGTGGATGCTAATGCGCCGGAGAAATTGAATTCCACGGTGCTATTTGCAGTTGGCTTCACACCTGCACCTGCTTCAACCACTTTGTATTGAATGCCGCTTGGCAATGTCATCACACCTGGCTTGGTTTTGTTGCTTGCAATCGCGGCATCGGACTTCACTTTATTTTCGCGCGATACTTTTTCAAACTCCGCTTTCAATTGTGTTTCGCGTTGTTTTTGATACGCAGTAACCGTTGCTTGCAGTTTTTCAGGTGCAATGGTCGGTTGTTTTTTCGCATAACCATCTTGAACTGCGCGATTAACGGCCATTACATCCAAGCCTGGTGCTTGATCAGCCAAACCACGGCCAAAATCATAACCTAAAGCATACGCCAAAGCGGCTTTATCAACAGGACCACTCGCAACAGGCGCGGTTTGTGCCATAACACCAGTAGCAAGTACAGAGGCCAATACGGCCGACATCAAACGGAACTTCATAGTTTCTCCAGAGTAAAAAAAGAGCATTGTGCTCACCACAGCTTGATAGAATACTCATTCACGCGCTTTTCGGCTAGTGAACAAATACCCAAATAAGACCGAATAAACGATACTTTAGTTCCAACACATTGGATTTAAGCTATGAATTTCTCTAAGTTATTGATTGAATTAGACGGAACGGTTGCTTGGCTAACGGTGAATAGGCCTGACAAGCTGAATGCTTTAAATCAAGAAACACTAAGCGAACTTCATCGTGCATTTAATCAGCTCAAAAATGACCCCGAAGTGCGCGTAATCGTACTCACTGGCGCTGGTCCGAAAGCGTTTGTGGCTGGCGCCGATATTGCTGAAATGAGTGGAATTACACCCATCCAAGCGCGCAATTTTTCAAAACACGGCCAAGACCTAATGTTGGCCATTGAGCAATGTGGCAAACCGGTGATTGCCATGATTAACGGTTTCGCATTGGGTGGCGGCCTTGAGCTCGCTATGGCGTGTTCAATTCGCATAGCCGCAAGCACTGCAAAAATGGGCCAACCGGAAGTGAATTTGGGTTTAATTCCAGGCTTTGGTGGCAGCCAACGTTTAGTTAAATTATGCGGTAAAGGCGTGGCCTTGGATATGTGTTTAAGTGGCCAGTCCATCAGTGCTGAACGGGCTTTCGCCATTAATTTAGTCACGCGAATTTGCCCGCCAGAAAGGTTGCACGAAGAAACCAAGCAATTAGCTCAGCATATTGCTGGTTTAGCACCTTTAGCACTGCGCGGCGTTCTAGACTGCATACGCTATGGTTCTGAAGCGAGTTTGGATGTTGGCTTGGATTATGAAAGCCAAATGTTTGGCCTACTGTTTTCCACTGACGATATGCGCGCTGGCACCGAAGCGTTCCTGCAAAAAATACCGGTACAGTTCAAAGGAACGTAATGCCGAATTTGAACAACACTGAACGATTCGCACAAGCACTGGCTGAAATCAGCCCTGCCAAACGTGAAATTGCTAATGCCGCGCGGCTGCGTTTTGAGCACCGTCAAATGCGTGTTGCGCGTCGCCAAATAGAATTACAGCGCAAACGCCAACAGCCGAATCTCGATCCGATTGCCAAAGCCTTGGCGAAAGCGAACGCCCTTGCTGGAAACGATAGCGGGTAATCCAAAAAGTACAGAGAACCTTCACATGAAATTAGCCGATCGCATTGAGTTTTTCACCCGCTTGCAAGAGCTCAATCCACATCCCAAAACTGAGCTTCTCTATACCAGCACCTTCGAGCTGTTGATTGCAGTGATGTTGTCGGCGCAATCCACCGATGTTGGTGTCAATAAAGTGACTCGCAAACTGTTCCCCATGGCCAATACGCCAGAGGCGATGGCGGCGTTGGGCTTAGAAAAAATTAAGCAAGCCATCAGCTCTTTAGGCTTATACAACGCCAAAGCAGCAAATGTTCTGGCAACCTGCCAAATGCTCGTTGCAACACACAGCGGCCACGTACCGCGGCTACGAGAACAATTGGAAGCCTTGCCAGGCGTGGGCCGCAAAACTGCCAATGTGGTGCTCAATACCGCATTTGGTGAACCCACCATGGCAGTTGACACGCACATCTTTCGCTTAGCCAACCGAACAAAACTTGCGCCAGGCAAGACGGTTCGGCAAGTTGAAGACAAACTACTTAAAGCTATTCCGCAGCTATTCTTAGTTGACGCGCATCATTGGCTCATTTTGCATGGCCGTTATGTCTGCAAAGCGCGCAAGCCAGAATGCGGGAATTGCGTAGTACAAGATTTATGCGGTTATAAAGAAAAGTCTGTTTAAAGCACTTTAAGCGATACAACTAACCAATTTTATTTGCCATCTTTGCAGAATCTTCCCGCACCATTGATTCACTATTGATTAATACCAAACAGTTTTTTTTATTTGGCCAAAGATTGCTAATGAATTGGGATGTTGTTTGTTGCCAGGTAAATCTTTCAGCATGCTCACGCGCATGCTTAGGGTTTAGTTCCAAGGCAGTCAGGCACGCTTCAAGTAAATCATGGCGAAGCGCGGCAGCCTCGCAACCTTGCAATACATCAATTGGGCCAGCCACAGGAAACGCAGCCACTGGCAAGCCTGATGCCAGTGCTTCTAAAAGCACTAAACCAAAGGTATCGGTTTTACTCGGGAACACAAAAACATCGGCTTGCTGATAGATTTCAGCTAATTCACTGTGTGATTTAGCACCAAAAAATATGGCTTCTGGGTATTTCTCACTGAGTTCGCTCAACGCAGGGCCTGAGCCTACCAACCATTTTTCGCCTGGCAATTTAAGCTGTAAAAACTCTTCAATATTTTTCTCAACGGCAATACGACCTACATACAAAAATATAGGTTTACAGATACCGTCAGACTCTAAGCAGGTTGAATTTTTTACAGCGAACATATCCAAATCAACACCGCGGCTCCACTTCACCAGATGTTGGAATCCTTGCTCACTTAATTGCTGTATTACTGAATCAGTTGAAACCATGACCGCTTTAGACGACTTATGGAACCAGCGCATAACAGGATAGAACCAATTAGCTGAGATACCAGTTCTGGCCTCAATATATTCAGGGAATTTGGTGTGGTATGCGCTAGTAAAATTAATAGTATGCATTACAGCATAACGCCTTGCCGACAACCCCAAAGGGCCTTCCGTGGCCACATGCAACGCGTCCGGGCTGAATTCTTCTAGCATTCTTGACATTTTTTTATAGCTAAACAATGACAAACGTATTTCTGCATAACTTGGGCATGGAATATTGAAAAACTCCGATGGCTCAATAACTAACACTGAATGCCCAGCGATTTTTAGCTGAAGAATTGTATTCTCTAAAGTTTTAACCACTCCATTGATTTGCGGAGACCACGCATCAGTAACAATACATATTTTCATTGTGCCAATTCCAAGGCATGTTTAATAGTTTCTGAATCATTTTTGTCATGAGTCAGTTTTTTTATTGTCTCTTGCGGCGTTAAAATTTTATTCCAATAGACAATTTTAAGTTCACCATCCAGTGTTTCAACTAACGCCGATAAGCTTTCAACCCAATCGCCATCATTGCAATATAAAACCCCTTCAATCATTTTGATTTCTGCTTTATGGATATGCCCACAAACCACACCGTCACATTTTCTGTGCTTGGTTTCGCGCGCCATAATAAGCTCGAAGCTATTGATGAAGCTCACTGCATTTTTCACGCTATGTTTGAGGTATTGCGATAGCGACCAATACGGATAACCCATGCGAATGCGCAGACTATTGAACCAACGGTTTACCACCAGAATTACGGTATACAGCCAATCACCAACATATGCCAACCACTTGGCATGCTGCATCACGCCATCAAACATATCGCCGTGGGTAACCCATAAACGTCGGCCATCGGCTAAGGTATGAATAGCATCTTGGCGAATTTTTATTTGCCCGAACGACATACCGACAAATTGCCGACCAACTTCGTCATGATTTCCGGGGATATAGGTTACCTTGCAGCCTTTGCGAGCTTTCTTTAGTATTTTTTGGAGCACATCATTATGCTCTTGCGGCCAATACCATGATTTCTTCAAGCGCCAGCCATCAATGATATCGCCGACCAGATAAATGCTTTGCGCGTCATTATGGCGAAGGAAATCCAGCAGATAATTAGCCTGGCAACCAGCTGTGCCTAAATGCACATCGGATATAAATATTGTTCGATATTGGTTCATGGCGCTATTTAGGCACGCCAATATGAATGTTTTATTGCAATTTCGGCATTATTTGGATTTTGCAAGCTATATCGTGGATATTTCGATAATGTGCCATCAATCCCTATCTAACCGTGTTTTACAGAAAGTAGTCATTGTTGCAAATAATGCATTTTTTGTAACATTAATGAAATATTTACCACTTATGATGGCAACGTTGTCCCAATACCCATCTAGGAACGTATATGAAATTGACCCTTAATGTTTTAACACTCGCTACTTTAGCTGCACTATCCAGCAATGCCAATGCTGAAATATTTATTGATCAAATCGGTGGCTCCGAAGTTTCCTTTGAAGGCTTGATTCAGGCTGACTCTTACTGGTATGACGATGATGTCAGCTTCCGTTTCTTAAGCTCTGATGCTGTGGATGGTGTCGATAGCGACTTTGGTATGCGTCGTGCCGAAATTATCTTGAAAGGCAAAGGCCCGGGCATGTGGAACTGGGTTTTAGGCTATGACGCTCGTTCCGATAAGTTTCTAGATGTTAACTTGCAGTACCGTTTGAACGGCGAGACCTCGATAACTGTCGGTCAATACAAGCAGCCAAACAGCTTGGAAGAACTGTCTAGCACCAAAAACAACGATTTTATCTCTAAAGCAATGACCACCAACCTGCAAGGCATGGGCCGTCGTTTCGGCGCTAAGGTTGAAACTGATCAAGGCAACTGGGGCGGCACGCTAACTTATTTCGGCAATGAAATCACCCGCAATGAGGCACCTTCACTTGGAACTGGCGACGGTTTCGGTGGCCGTGCTTTCTATGCACCGATCAAGGACGATGATAGCTTGCTTCATTTCGGTTTGTCGTACATTGATATGGAAGCACGCGATGCGACCGGCGATGGTAAAGCCCGCTTACGCGTTCGCCCTGATGCCGATCAATCGGCACAACGTTTAGTGGATTCTGGTCAGTTTATCAATGCTGATCGCTTGAAAACACTCGGCTTCGAAGCTGCATTTGTATCCGGCCCGTTTAAGTTACAAGCCGAGCATATGACCACCACCATCAGCCGCACAACGAATGCTGATTACACTGCCGACAGTTGGTATGTATATGGCCTTTGGAATATCACTGGCGAAACTTGGGGCTATAAAGGCGGTATCATCACTACCGGCCTTCCAAACGAGCCTGGCAAAGGCATGTGGCAGTTGGGCGTGCGCTACGATACTGCTAACCTGAACGACGGCAATGTGAACTTTGCCAATCCATTGATTCCGGTGGTAACCGGTGTGATGGGCGGCGAAGAAAGCAATTGGACAGTGGGTGTGAACTGGTATTTGCGCTCGAACTTCAAGCTTTCAGCTAACTACGTGATGGTTGACTCCAGCAAGTACAGCAGTTCGATCAAAAACTACCAAGACGACAATCCAAACATTTTGTCCTTACGCGCCCAGTTCTACTGGTAAACTATTGTCATAATGCTGTAACAAACATCTACTAACATATGCCAAGCTCAGTCCGAGCTTGGTTTTGGAGCATTTATATGTTGAACAAAGCAAAAAATTCACTACTTGCCATTGCAATGGCCGCAAGCTTCGCGTTTAGCGCTCAAGCTGCAGATACAACCGGTGCAGGTGCTTCTTTCGTATTTCCAGCCATGTCAAAATGGTCATCTGACTACAACAAAGCCACAAAAAACAAGGTTAACTACCAATCCATTGGTTCCGGTGGTGGTATTGCACAGATTAAAGCGGGCACTGTGGATTTTGGCTCATCCGATGCGCCATTGAAATCCGGTGACTTACAAGCTTCTGGCTTGGCACAGTTTCCTTCGGTGATGGGTGCAATTGCTCCAGTGGTAAACATCCCAGGCTTGAAACAGGGCGATGTGAAATTGACTGGACCGATTTTGGCCGATATCTACATGGGCAAAATCACCAACTGGAATGACGCAGCCATCGCCGCCGTTAATCCAGGCATGGCCTTTCCGAAACTGAAAATTACCGTCGTACACCGCTCAGATGCTTCTGGCACCACCTTCAACTTTGTCAATTATTTATCCAAGGTCAGTCTCGATTGGCGCAGTAAAGTCGGTGAAGGTACTTCCGTTAAATGGCCAGTTGGCATAGGCGGCAAGGGTAATGAAGGCGTCGCCGCATATACCAAGCAAATCAAAGGTGGCATTGGCTATGTTGAGCTTTCATATGCCATCACCAATAAATTGAATTATACGGCCGTCCGAAACCGCTCCGGCAATTTCATTGTGCCGAGTAAAGATAGTGTCAAGGCAGCAGCAGCTTCGGCTGAATGGAATGACGTCAAAGATTTCTCGCTTGTCATCACTGATGCACCTGGCGCACAAGCCTACCCGATTTCAGCCACTAACTTTATTCTTGTCTTTAAGAACCCGAAAAAACCGCAGCGCTCAAAAGACACGTTAGCGTTTTTCGACTGGGTCTATACCAATGGTGATGCGTCTGCCGAGAATTTGGGCTACGTGGCACTACCAGCCGATCTGACCAATTCAATCAAAGCCTACTGGGCCGCGAACATCAAGTAATTGCGCTATCCTATGACCCGATATATGCCTTACATATATCGGGTCTATTTCTTTCTTTCTGCAGTGAAGGTATATGACACTATCCATAAGCCAGCAGCGTAACCAGAGCGACAGCCGAAACGATTCAATGTTTCGATGGGCAGTCACTTTGGCCGGTTTCTTCGTTTTAATTACCCTTGTCTCCGCTGCGCTGATGATGTTTAAAGGTGGCTTTGATACCTTTCGTGCATTTGGTGTCAAGTTTCTTTACAGCGAAAACTGGGATATCGTACAAAGTCAATTTGGTGCATTGGTGCCGGTGTTTGGCACAGTTGTCACTTCTTTAATTGCCCTGCTGATTGCCGTTCCGGTTAGCTTCGGTATCGCCATATTTCTGACCGAACTTGCACCAAACTGGTTGCGCATGCCTGTCGCATCAGCCATTGAACTGCTTGCAGGCATACCTTCCATTATTTATGGCATGTGGGGACTTTTTATCCTAGTGCCATTTCTTGGTGAACACGTCTATCCATGGGTTTCAGAAAACATGGGGGAATGGCTTTTTCTTGGCCCTTTGTTTCAAGGCCCGCCACTCGGCATCGGAATTGGCACAGCTGGCCTCGTATTGGCAATCATGATCATCCCATTTATCTCATCGGTGATGCGCGAAGTATTCCTAACAGTGCCTAGCCAATTAAAAGAGTCTGCATATGCGCTTGGCTCCACAACTACCGAAGTAGTTTGGAATATCGTATTGCCGTACACCCGATCTGCCGTTGTAGGAGGCATATTCCTAGGGCTTGGCCGCGCACTTGGTGAAACCATGGCGGTTACCTTCGTCATCGGGAATGCCTATTCAATTAGCGCCGGTCTGCTCAATCCAGGCACATCGATTGCATCGACCATTGCTAATGAATTCGGAGAGGCTGTTGATCCGCTACATAAGTCTTCACTTTTGGCATTGGGTTTCGCGTTGTTTGTACTAACTTTCATCGTACTCAGTATCTCTAAACTTATGCTACGTCAATACAATAAACGGGCCGGCAACTAATGGACAAAGTAGAAAGACTTTACCAACAGCGCAGGCTTAAAAATCTATTCACTATGCTGTTATCCGGCATGGCCACGGTTTTCGGACTATTCTTCCTAATCTCCATTTTATGGGTCACGTTCAGCAAAGGTTTTGACGCACTCGGCTTGCATCTATTCACCCAGATGACACCCCCACCTGGCGAGGAGACCGGCGGTTTGCTCAATGCTTTAGTTGGTAGCTTAATGATGTGTACGATAGCCGTTCTGATGGCTGCGCCAATCGGAATAGCGGCGGGAACGTATCTGTCTGAGTACGTCAACTACCATTGGATTGGTGAGACCATACGCTTTGTCAATGACATCCTGTTGTCCGCACCATCAATCGTACTCGGCTTATTTGTTTATACGCTGGTGGTGGAGCCGTTCGGTGGTTTCTCTGGTTGGGCAGGAGCCATAGCACTGGGCTTCATCGTGCTACCTGTAGTTGTACGAACCACCGATGAAATGATTCGCTTAGTTCCTACACAGATGCGCGAGGCGGCCTTATCTTTGGGCATTCCTCAGTGGAAGGTGAACACACAAATCTTGTATCGTGCCGCCCTACCAGGAATTCTCACCGGCGTATTGCTTTCGCTTGCACGCATCAGTGGTGAAACTGCACCGCTTTTATTTACAGCATTGAATAACCAATACTGGAGCACAGACATGACTGAGCCACTTGCCAGTATGCCAGGTGTGATTTTCCAATTCGCCATGAGCCCATTTGAATATTGGAATCAACTTGCTTGGGCTGGCGCGCTCATTGTCACACTATTTGTATTATGCATCAGCGTTTTTGCTCGAATCATACTTGCCCGGAATACCAAACATGACTAATTTGCATATTGCCACACCACAGACTAATCCAGCGAAAGCAACACCGGTTAAATTAGCCGCTAAAGATTTAGCGTTCTACTACGGTGACTTTAAAGCGATTAAAGAACTCTCTTTGGAAGTACCTGAAAATAAAGTCACTGCCTTGATTGGTCCATCTGGTTGCGGAAAATCTACCCTGCTACGTATTTTCAACCGTATTTACAGCATTTATCCAAAACAACGCGCCACCGGGCAAGTGTTGTTAGATGGCGAAAATGTCATTGATCCAAACTATCCACTCAATAAGCTGCGCAGCAAAATAGGCATGGTATTTCAAAAACCAGTGCCATTCCCTATGTCTATTTATGACAATGTTGCTTATGGCATTAAACATTATGAAAGACTGTCGAAATCAGAAATGGACGTGCGCGTTGAACAAGCCTTGGTTCAAGGTGCCTTATGGAATGAAGTAAAAGACAAACTGAACCAAAGTGCATTAGGCCTTTCGGGCGGACAACAGCAACGCTTGTGCATTGCCAGAGCCATTGCCTTAAAGCCGGAAGTTATTTTGTTCGATGAACCAACTTCTGCGCTTGATCCGATTGCTACAGGTAAGATTGAACAGTTGATCTCCGAGCTGAAAGAACAGTTCACCATTTTAATTGTTACCCACAACATGCAACAAGCTGCACGTGTTTCCGATTTCACTGCGTTTATGTACCTTGGCGAGCTGATTGAACATGGTGTTACTCAAACCATTTTCACTAAACCCACCAAGAAACAAACCGAAGACTACATAACCGGCCGTTTCGGCTAAGAGAATATTATGAACACACAAGAGCATATCGTTAAAAGCTTCGATTCCGAACTTAACCGCTTATATGGTGAAATTAGCCAAATGGGTGATTTAGCCATCGCACAGATAAATGCTGCTGTGGATGTATTAACCCGCAGAGATAGCAATGCTGCAGCACGAGTTGTAGCAAACGATGACGCCATTAACGCCCTAGAAACTGAAATTAGTAACGACGTACTAAAACTGCTCGCCTTACGCCAACCAATGGCCAGAGATTTGCGTGAAGTGTATGCTGCTTTAAAAATTTCCTCTGATATCGAGCGCATTGGTGATTACGCCTCAAACGTCGCTAAACGCTCAATGGTTCTAAATAACACCCCAGCACTGCCTGCCTCGGCGCGTATTGGCCGTTTGGCTAAAACCGCTAACCAAATTCTTACCAACGCACTGATAGCCTATAAAACCAGTGATGCCGAATTGGCGATGCAAGTACGCGATGCCGATGCCGAATTAGATGGCCAATACACCAGCTTCTTCCGCGAATTACTAACCTACATGATGGAAGATCCACGCAATATCGGGCAGTGCACGCACTTATTGTTTATGGCTAAAAACATCGAACGTATTGGCGACCACGCCACTAATATTGCCGAGAACACCTATTTTGTGGTGCATGGCGAAATGCCAGAAGGCGAGCGCAAGAAAGACGATCATACCAGCGAATAATTGCCATTAACTACCCCTGTGGGAATATTCGAATCACGTAGGGGCAGACCCACGTGTCTGCCCAATCGATTATGTATACCAACGGGCGAACACGTGGGTTCGCCCCTACAAATCGCCAATCGATACGGTATGATGGACGTATGTCCAATAGCATTCCAAAATACCCTCTAAACGACCGATTCCGTGGCTTTCTGCCGGTGGTGGTGGACGTTGAAACCGGTGGTTTCGATTGCAACCGACACGCCTTGCTGGAAATTGCCGCAGCACCGATTGAATTTAATGAATATGGCGAGTTGGTGGTTGGTGAAATTTTCAGCACACATGTGGTGCCATTCGACGGCTCTGAGCTTGATCCAAAATCGATGGAAATCACCGGCATAGACGTAACGCATCCGTTTCGCGATGCCAAAGACGAGCGCGCGGCACTTGATCATATTTTTATGCCAGTTCGGCAGGCAGCTAAACGCAACAACTGCACTCGCGCGATTTTAGTAGGCCATAACGCATCGTTTGATTTGAGCTTTATCAATGCCGCTGTTGCGCGCGTTGCGCACAAGCGCAATCCGTTTCACCCATTCAGCACACTCGATACAGTAACCCTTGCCGCGATGGCCTATGGCCAAACGGTGCTCAGTAAAGCGGTGTTAGCGGCAGGATTAGACTGGAATAACGACGATGCACACTCAGCCGTTTACGACACTGAGCGCACCGCACAGTTATTTTGCAAAATCGTTAATGCTTGGGCGAAACGGACTTAACACTGCCCGCAAAAAATTATGGCAACGGAACGACCGACTTATGCGTAGCGGCTTTGTATAGTCCATAAATACTGATGAAAACCCAAGCCGTTTCAATCACAAACGGTGCTAGGTTGAACTCGCCCCAAATCAGTGGACATAGAATGGCTGCGGCACCAATCAAATTCAATAACGGAAAAATATAGCCATCACCTTTCATCCGGCGCGCTTGCAAAGCAAGATAAGCCAGTACAGTCAGTACCACACCGAACAAGCCGACTACATCAAACCACTGAATATCGATTCCGAACATCGTTATTATTCCATTCTTTGACGAGCGACTTCAAATAAAGCCACTCCGGTGGCCACCGATACATTTAAACTTTCCATTTCGCCCGGCATTGGAATTTTGACTAAGCCATCGCAGTGTTCGCGTGTTAGTCTGCGCATGCCCTCGCCTTCACTGCCCATCACAATGGCCACATTGCCTTTGAAATCGGTTTGGTAAATGGTGCTTGTTGCTTCGCCATCTAAACCATACACCCAAACGCCGGCGTCTTTAATCGCGCGCAAGCTGCGCGCTAAATTGGTGACTGAAATAACTGGAATGCGATCCGCGGCACCCGCCGATACTTTGCGCACAGTAGCAGTGATTGGCGCGGCTTTATCTTTCGGTATAATCACCGCTGTTACGTTCGCAGCCGCCGATGAACGCAGGCAAGCGCCTAAATTATGCGGATCTTGAATGCCATCCAAAACCAAAATTAACACATGGCCATTGGCGGCCTCAATCAATGCGGGTAATTCTGCTTCACTGGTTTGTACCGGCGCTTCGTAACGCGCAATAACACCTTGGTGACGCAAGCCGCCGGCAATGCCTTCTAGCGCTTGATTGTTGACGCGTCGAACCGATATTTCTTTTCGGCGAGCATTTTCTTCAATCTCTATGATGCGAGCATTTTTGTTACCGGCCTCAATCAATATTTCACGCACATGCTCAATATCGTGTTCCAAGGCCGAGGCCACTGCATTAATTCCGGAAATCCATTGTCCTGCTTTACTCATAGCACTACTCTCATTGGTTTGTTTCAGCTTTTTTCTTACGATCAGACTCTGGGAAAATCGGTTTAAAATCGATGCGCTTATCTTCCACGCTGGCTTTCAACACCAATACGCGTAACGGTTCGCCTAATCGGAAACTCAGTTTTTTGCGTTCGCCGCTCAGTGTTTTTCGGATTGGGTCGAAATGGTAATAATCGTGCGGTAGTTGCGTTACGTGCACCAAGCCATTCACTTTTGAATCAGTTAATTCAACGAACAAACCGAAACTAGTAACGCCGCTAATTACACCGTCAAATTGTGAGCCCACATGCTGTTCCATCCAAGCACTGCGGTATCGCTCATCCACTTCGCGTTCGGCTTCATCGGCACGACGCTCTTTTTCTGAACACTGCAAACACAGTTTATCCATTTCTTGCGCCGTGTAAATAAAAGCGCCAATACTGGAGTAATCAAGCAATACTTTCTTCAACACCCGATGCAACAGCAAATCAGGATAACGACGAATAGGCGAAGTGAAGTGGCTGTATGCTTCCAGCGCCAAACCAAAATGGCCTTTGTTTTCGGGGCTATACACAGCCAAGCTTTGTGAGCGCAGCAAAACCGTTTCAATCAGCGCGGCATCGGGCCGCTCACGAACTTTCTTCAACAAATTAGTGAAATCTTTCGGCTGTACGCTAGCATACGAAGGCATACTCAGCGAAAATTCTTTCAGGTATTCCAGCAAATCTGAATATTTCGATTCTGGTGGACGATCATGCACGCGAAATGGCGCATAGGCTTGTTTGGCAATAACTGCTTTGCCGGCTTCCACATTAGCAGCAATCATGCACTCTTCAATCAGCTTATGCGCTTCGTTGCGCACCAATAAACCGCCTTGAATTACTTCACCAAGCTGGTTCAATTCAAAGCGCACCTCACTAGATTCAAACTCAATCGCACCGCGTTTGCTGCGCGCTTTGGCCAGAATTTCGTACAACTGATGCAAGCGCTGAATAGCCGGCAGTAAATCGCCTAAGGCCGCTTTATGCTCAGCATCGTCTTCGCCAATCACTTTCCAAACTTCGTTGTAAGTTAAGCGTGCATGCGAATACATCACCGCTTCATAAAATTTTGATTCGGTGACTAAACCATCAAAGCCCACTTGCATATCGCACACGAAACACAGTCGCTCTACTTTTGGCTTCAATGAACAGATGCCGTTTGAAAGGTTCTCCGGCAACATAGGCACCACAAAGCCGGGGAAATATACCGAGGTGCTGCGCAACACCGCCTCATCATCTAGCGCCGTGCCAGGCCGTACATAATGCGATACATCAGCAATCGCGACCAGTAATCGAAAGCCCTTATTATTAGACTCGCAATACACCGCATCATCGAAATCTTTGGCGTCCTCGCCATCAATGGTAACCAGTGGCAAATGCCGAATATCGACGCGGGCACTGAGTTCGCTGGCCTGCACATCTATAGGTATCGCATTGGCTTCGCGCAGCACGGCTTCAGAAAATTCATGTGGTAAGTTATGGCCGTGTATCGCCATTTCCACCACTTTAGAGGCAGTGAGCTTATCGCCAAGCACCACCAACACTTTACCAATCGGTGGCCGCCCAGCCTCTGGTGGCGCTGTAATTTCTGCCACCACCAACTGGCCATCTTTGGCTTCACCGCGATCATCTGGGCCAATCAAAATCTCGTGCATTAAGCGTTTGTCGTCTGGCGTAACGGTTGCCATGCCAGCACGAATAGTAAAACGGCCCGTTACACGCGTCATGCGGCGCTCAAGCACCTCGGCAATCGCCACATTTTTACGGCCTTTGTAATCGATATTAATTAGACTGACTAACACGCGATCGCCGTGAAAACATTTACGCAATTCGCTAGGATTCAAAAACCCATCTTCACCGCCGCCGTCAAATTTCACAAAACCAAACCCATCCGGGTGCGCAATTACGGTGCCGGGCAATAAATCCAACTGTGCCGCCGCAGCAAATCCACCACGCCGGTTTTGCAATATCTGGCCATCACGCATCATCGCCTGCAGGCGGCGCTGCAAAGCATCAAGTCGATCAGGGGAATTCAGTTTTAATGATTTGGCCAATTCTTCCTGCGTTAATGGGCCGTCAGCATCACGCAAAAATTTCAGCAAGCCTTCTCGGCTTAATATTGGGTTTTCGTATTTTTGTGATTCACGATGGTAATGCGGGTCAGCGGTTTTACCGTACGGCAAATTTTGCTTGCCTTGACCACCAGCATTGGCTACTTTCTTCGGGTAACCGGTTTTTGTTTTAGTTTTTGCCGCTTTGCCTGAACCACTAGCACCGGCTTTTTTCATCGAATCCGGCATCCAAGCGGGCAATGCTGTTTTTTTGTTTTTGGGGGTTTTATTCATACCACTATCTTACACGCATCGCGCTTAAGATGCTGAAAGTATTGGCAATGTACTGATATTTTTGACAATTTCAATGCTGTTCCGTACAATGCATATCTTGAAATCAACACCTTGCCCAGGTGGCGGAATTGGTAGACGCACTAGCTTCAGGTGCTAGCGGCTTCGGTCGTGGGGGTTCGAGTCCCCCTTTGGGCACCATTAAACCCTCATATTTATGAGGGTTTTTTGTGGCTGAAACCTTCGGCTACCCGTTAGAATGTTTGTTTATTTGAGAGCGAAAAAAACCATGAGCGAGAACACCATTTTGGCCCATGCAAAAACGCTTGCTGAAGCCGGCGATATTACTGCCGCTGAAAATACGCTTTTAGCGCACCTGAAAACGCATCCTTCATCTGCAGATGCGGTGCTTTTGCTGGCACAACTGTATTTCAATGCATCAAAACTTAACAAAGCTATTGCTTTGCTGAGCGAACACCTTACGTTGCGCGCATGTGCCGATGCCATACGCGAATATTATGTTGGCGAGCGAATGAATGAACAGGCCTTACAGCTGCTCAATACTTTGCCCAAAAATGGCAGCCTTGAAAACCTTATTGACCAAGCGATTACTGCACAGATTTCTGGCAACGTGAATGCGGCTATTACTTTATGCCGCAATGTACTTTCGTTTCAGCCCGATAATGCCTTTGCCTTGAATCATTTAGGCCGGGCGCTATTCAATGCCAAGCAAGCTACAGAAGCGCAACAAGCATTTGAGCGCGCCATACAAAGCATGCCAGCGTATTATCAAGCCTGGCATAACTTGGGTCATGTGTTACGTGCAAAAAATGACAGTGCCGGCGCCGAAAAGTCCTACCAAAAGGCGATTGCTATTGCACCATTTTACCAATCCGCATTGGTGAACCTTGCACTGTTGCTGATGAACCAAGGTAATAATTTACAAGCGATTAGCTATTTAGAACGCGCCATTGCATTGAATCCTACTAATGCTGAAGCACTGTTGAATCTAGGTATTTGCCGACAAATACTACGCGAATTCGATTTGGCTAAAAATGCATTAGAGCGAGCGACTAAAATTACTCCAGTTGATCCGCGTGCGCTTCGGCATTTAGGCAATTTGTATAAAGAGCAGCAAGATAGCGAGGGTGCTGTGCTCTGCTATCGACAGGCATTGCAAATTAACCCAAACGACAGTGATATATGGGCAGAGCTTATTTCAACACTTGAGCTGTTAAATAATTTGGATGAGGCGCAAGCTGTTGTTGATGCCGCACTACAACGGATTCCTGGCGACGCCAATATTCTGTTTGAGTCGGCAAAACTTTCTCGCCGTCGCAATAATAACGAATTGGCCTTGCAAACCTTACAAAGCATTAACCCGCAACGTTTGCATCCGCGTTTAGTGCAATCTTTTCATTACGAACGCGCTAATGTATTCGATAGACTTGGCCAATACCCAGAGGCTTTCGCTGATTACAGTCAAGGCAACGCACTTGCGTCAACCAGCATTCGCGCGCGCTCCACCGATAAAACCGCACTATCGCGGCAAATGGATGCCATTCAACAATGGCTCGCGCAAGGCGCGCCTGCGGCTATTAGCGATAGCGATGAAGATTTGGGCGAAGACCTATGCTTCTTGATTGGCTTTCCTCGCTCGGGAACTACCTTGCTCGATGTAATGCTAGACGGACACTTGCAATTACTATCGCTTGAAGAAAAACCCAGCATTGAACGCGTTGCCTTTAAACTCGATCAATTACCAGGCCATTATCCATTCGCGATGTCCGGCTTAAGCCGCGAACAACGGCACAACTTGCGCAGTGCCTACCGTGAAACAATAGCCGAATTTCGCAAGTCAGAACATAGTTTGGTGCTCGATAAAATGCCGATTCGAACTATCCATGCAGCATTTATACACCGCTTGTTCCCGAAAGCAAAATTTCTGTTTGTTGAACGTCACCCCTGCGATGTGGTGCTCAGTAATTTCATGCAACACTACGCCATTAACGAGGCAATGATTCACTTTACACAACTGCCAAGTACAGTGGATGTGTATGACAAGGTGATGGGTATCTGGCAGCAATGCCTTACTGTACTCCCTGAACTAAACGTACATTATGTGCGCTACGAAACCTTGATTAGCGACACCGAAAATACCCTACGCAGCATCTGTGAATTTCTTGATCTGCCATGGCAAAGTGGCCTTGAGCAGCACCAAAATAGTCTTGAAACCCGGTCACAGATTAAGACCAATAGCTACCATCAGGTGGCTGAACCTATTTACCAACGCTCAAAATACCGTTGGCTAAATTACCAAACTCAATTGCAGCCCTTGATGGTAAAACTAGAGCCACATATCAAACGAATGGATTATTAAACCGAACTAATCTCGTGTTTTGAGAAAGCCAGCACATAAACTGCCTTGAAACATTTTATTAACGTGGTTTTAGCTATGCTAAACCTTGGTGGTGGTTATGAGTTTGCGCAGTCTTTTCATCGATTTCAATGCCTATTTTGCTTCTGTTGAACAGCAAGAACAGCCGCATTTGCGCGGCCGGCCAATAGCCGTAGTTCCGGTTTTAACTAAAAACGCCTGTTGCATTGCAGCTAGCTATGAAGCCAAAAAAATGGGTGTCAAAACTGGCACCATTATTCATGAAGCCAAAAAACTTTGCCCTGACATTCAATTTGTTGAAGCAAGGCCCGCAATCTATGTGCGCTATCACCATCGCTTAGTGGAACTCATTAAACAATGCATTCCCATCGCCTATATTGGCTCTATTGATGAAATGGCCTGTGAGCTCATTGGTCGAGAACAGCAACGTGCAAACGCCATCGCCATTGCAGAATCGATTAAAGCTAAGTTCGCTGAACACACGCCGTTCATCAAAGCCTCAATTGGCATCGCACCCAACCATTTTTTAGCCAAAACGGCTACAGATATGCAAAAGCCCAATGGTCTAGTGGTGATTGAGCCAAAAGATTTACCGCATATTTTGCACAGCTTAAAATTACGCGATTTATGCGGCATTGGCCCTGCTATGGAAAAGCGTCTAAACCTACAAAACATATTCAGCACCGAGCAACTGTGCGCCGCCTCCAACAAACGCTTGCATAGCGTTTGGGGCAGCATTGAGGGTGATCGGTTTTATAAAAAATTACGTGGCGAATTTGTAGCAGAATTGCCAGCACACGAAAAGAGAAGCATCAGCCATTCGCACGTCTTAGCGCCAAATTTACGCAACACCGCCAGTGCCGAGGCCGTGTTGAAAAAACTATTACAAAAAGCCGCTATGCGTCTGCGTACCGAAAAATTAGTGGCCAGACAATTTCATGTCAAAATTAAATATTTAGATGCGCCAAGCTGGCGCGAATATTGCCATTGCGATGACATCGATGATTCCCACAAACTCATCCTGCATCTCAATCAATTATTAGCGCACAGGCCGAAACATAGCAAACCTTTTGCGGTTAGCGTTGCCTTATTGGACTTATGTGAACGCATTGGCACCACCGATGATTTATTCGATGCCGACACAGAACAAAAAGCATTAAGCTCAGTGATGGATACCATCAATCAACGCTTCGGCTTCCAGAAAATTTGTTACGCCTCCAGCCAAAAAGCATCACAATCTGCACCAATGCGCATCGCCTTCACCCGCATTCCGGATGTGGCGCGGGAAGATGAGCTATTTAAACGGCATTAACGTTATTCCATTGACCTGCTGATATCCTGAATCCATTCATGACCTAAATAACCTGGTTTTATGGCGATATCGATTTGCTCGCCTATTTCAATCTGGTTAAAGAGTCTGTTTGATACTTTTAATTTTTTTTCTGAACGAAAATCACCTCCTAAATTTTCTTGTACATGAAAGTAATAGGAAGTACTTCTACGGCCTCGATTAATTTTCTTATCATGAATTATACTGCTATGAATTCTTGGGCTTACTGTATCCAAATCCTGATTGGCTGAATGATAACCCGCAAAAGTGATAAGAATGATCGATAAATAGCCAAGCAAAACAAATTCGACGACGGGAATATGTGCACGTGATGAATCAGATAAAAGAAATTTACAAATTGCAGTGAACACAATACAGACGAACAGACCAATTATTAAACTTGGAATAAATGGGTAAAAGTAATCTGATTCTTGACTACGAGTAAAACTAACTTCAAAGAAGTAAAAAAGTGCTGATATAAATAAAGCATTGGGTATAAGTGACAAAATATTACTTATCAAAGCATTCTTTATATCTACTGCACTTTCTCTAGCAGCTAAATCCTCAACCAAATGTTCTCTGAGAATTTGTAAGAGTGGCGCAATTTTCTGAGTTAAAACTTTAGGACTTTGTCCACCTAAACTGCCTTCAGTTTTATATTCAACCCATAGTCGGTGCGGTGAGTTCTTTATAAAGGTAGATTTCTTAATCCCGCTATTTGATAAATACAAAATTCTTTGGATTACATCTCTTGCCTTCTCATCTTGACGAAGCTTGCTTACTAACAAATTGTTGTCAGATGCTATGTAGACTTTGTCGTCAAATTTTGAATCATTTGCTTGTGGCTCTGTTGAAAACAACATCCATTTAGATAATTTATCGACAGCGCCCTCTCTCTTGAAAGTAAATCGGTTCTTTGGAATACCGGTTATACCTATTCGAATCCGAGTTGTACCATGTTTATTTTTTACTTCTTCAAAAAAAAACTGAGTATTGTTATTTCCAGTTGAGATGCCTGTCCAATTTCCTTGGATAGCTAGCTGGCTACGATAAATCCATGTTGCGATAAATGATGCAATGCCGAATGCCGGCTTAAGAATAAACCAATACACTAAAATTTCTTCCTTGACCCCTGAAATGCCAATATGCATGATACATTCATAACGTGTCAACCAGAAAAAAAAGCAGACCGAAGTCTGCTTTTTATGTATCGAAAATAATCAGTTAAATCAAGCAAACGGATCGTGCAAAACAATATTGGCATCGCGGTCTGGGCCGGTCGATACAATCGCAATTGGGCAACCAACTAGCTCTTCTAGCGAACGCAAATAAGCGCGCGCTGCAGGTGGCAATTTATCCCATTCGGTGGTGCCAGCGGTTGATTCAGTCCAGCCTGGGAATTCCAAGTAGACTGGTTCGCATTCGTCCCAGCCGGCTTCATCAAGTGGCGAATATTCGGTTTGTTTGCCGTGGTATTTGTAGGCGATGCACATTTTCAAACTTGGCATGCCATCCAAAATATCGAGCTTGGTGATGCACAGGCCGGTGATGCCGTTGATCGCGACAGCACGCTTCAGCGCCACAATGTCAATCCAACCGCAGCGGCGTGGACGGCCGGTAGTGGCGCCGTACTCAGCGCCTTTGTCACGAATCAGCTGGCCGGTTTCATCATTTAATTCAGTCGGAAATGGACCGCCGCCAACGCGTGTGGCGTAGGCCTTGGCAATGCCGAGCACGTAATCGATAGCATCTGCGCCAACGCCAGTGCCGGCTAATGCGCCGCCGATGGTGGTGTTGCTGGAGGTTACGTATGGATAGGTGCCGTGGTCGATGTCAAGCAAAGAGCCCTGTGCGCCTTCAAACAACACGCGCTTACCTTGCTTGCGTAAATCATGCAGAATGCCTGCTACATCGCTAATCATCGGTTTGATGTATTTACCGAATTCAATGGCTTCATCAAGCGTGCTCTGAAAATCAATCGCTTCAACGCCTAAATATTTAGTCAACACAAAATTGTGGTAATCCAAGGCCGCGCGTAATTTTTCGGCTAATTGTTCTGGATACGCTAGATCGGCAACACGCACACCACGGCGCGCCACTTTGTCTTCATAGGCAGGGCCAATGCCGCGGCCAGTGGTGCCAATGGCTTTGCCACCAGCAGCTTTCTCACGCGCTTGGTCAAGCGCGATGTGATACGGCATGATCAGCGGTGTGGCAGGGCTGATGCGAAGGCGCGAACGCACTTCCACGCCGTTGCTTTCAAGCTCAGCAATTTCTTTTTTCAGCGCGCCTGGGTGCAAAACCACGCCGTTGCCAATCAAGCACAGCGCGTCATCGCGCAAGATGCCGGAAGGAATAAGATGCAGCACGGTTTTTTTGCCACCGATAACCAAAGTGTGTCCGGCGTTATGCCCGCCCTGGAAGCGCACCACGGCGCCAATTTGCTGTGTTAGCAAGTCAACAATTTTACCCTTGCCTTCATCGCCCCACTGCGCACCGAGAACTACAACTGACTGACCCATATTGCCTACTCCTGAAATGATCCGGACCTAAAACGTAGAAAAAGCCGAACTTGTGTCGGCTTTTTCATATTATACGCGTTTTGAGATGGCTCGAAACGAATTACTTTCCTGTACCGAAATAGCGTAAGAACTCGGAATTAGGATCCAGCACCATAGTCGTTTTACCATCCGACATACTGGCTTTATAGGCTTCTAGGCTGCGGTAAAATGCGTAGAAATCAGCGTCTTGCCCATACGCGGAAGCGGAAATCTGCGCCACTTGGCTATCGCCTTCACCACGTACGGTTTGGCCGTCGCGTTGGGCATTGGCCAAAATCACTTGGCTTTCGCGCTCCGCTTCAGCACGAATGCGTTCTGCTTCTGCAAAACCCTCAGCTGTTAAGGCATTGGCAACCTGCTGCCGCTCCGAACTCATCCGTTTAAATACAGCTTTCAAAATATCGCTGTCTTGTGGAAAGTTAATGCGCTTGATGCGCACATCAATCACTTCAATACCTAGAGTGGCTGCACCTTTGTTAATAGAATTCAACAGACGCTTAGTAATTTCACTACGACCACTAGACACCACTTGCTGCAAGGTCAGTTGGTTGATGTCGTTACGCAAAGCATTTTTGACAATCGGGGTTAAGCGCATTTTGGCCGATTCTTCATTGCCGCCGCTGGTAGCGCGGTAAAAAGCAGTGACGTCTTTAATTCGCCACTTAACAAAGAAATCGACTTCAACGTCTTTTTTCTCAGCCGTTAAATAGCGCTCAGGATTATCGTCCAGAGTCAACAATCGACGATCAAACTTGCGCACTTGTTCAACAAAAGGAACCTTGAAATGCAGGCCCGGCTGGATATTACTGCGCACCACTTTACCAAGGTTCAACACAATAGCAGTTTGGCTTTCATTAACCACATACACCGAGGTAAACAGGGTGATGAGTATTGCAAACACTGCAATAAATATGTTTCTAGTATTGCCCATTAGTTTTCTCCTTCACGGGTCTGGCGCGTTTCAGCGCGTGCAGAATCACGATCTGTTGCATTGACTGCAGGAGCAAGCACTTGCGCAGGCGGCCGAACTGCAGGGCTATCAGAAGCAGGCGCTGCACCATTGATTGGCAAATACAAAATATTGTTGTTGCCACCGGAAATAACTTTCTGATTTTTACTCAACACTTCCTGCATGGTTTCCAAGTACAAGCGCTTTCGGGTCACCTCTGGGGCTTTGCGGTATTGATCAGCCAACAAACGGAATCGCGCTGAATCACCGGTGGCTTTTGCAATACTGGCTTGCCGGTAACCATCAGCCTGTGCGGTTATGCGCGATGCGGCACCGCGGGATTCTGGAACCACTTTACTGGCGTAGGCTTTGGCTTCGTTAACGATAGAGTTTTTGTTTTCGCGTGCGCTGGTGGCTTCGTCAAACGCTTTTTTCACTTCTTCTGGTGGACGTGCATTCGGCAAACTAAATTGCGTCACGCTCATGCCGGTTTTGTATAGATCCAGAGATTCTTGCAAATGCTGCTTAGCGACAATAGTGAGTTGATCGCGTTCAAACAAGATAGTATCCATCGTATTATTACCAACCACTTCGCGAACCACGCTTTCTGCTGCTTGGCGAATGGTTTCAGAGCCTTGTTGCCCGCCCGCTACAATGACATCATCGCGATAACCAAACAGATACAAACGCGGGTTTGAGATTACATATTGTGCATTGAATTTAATATCAACAATATTTTCATCTTTGGTAAGCACACTAACCGTTTCTTCAACAGACTCTACTTTGGTGGCATTCACAATAGTGACTGTTTCAAATGGCCAAGGCAGTTTTAGGTTGGCACCTGGCGTCATGATTCGGTCAAATTTACCGGTGCGCAGCACAACACCACGTTGTTGCTCATCAATTAATTTAAAGCAATTAAATACCAATAAAATGGCTAAAACAACTAGCCCTTTTTTTACCCAACCCGAGCCATCAGAAGAGCTAGGCGAGCCTAAGCCTAACTGATCTTTCAGTTTCGATAAAAAATCGTCGACTGGATTATTAGAGCCTTTCGGCTTCCAAGGATCTTTGCCACTACCGCCGGGTTGGTTCCACGCCATTAAAATCTCCTAAACTTACTTTTCAAACCATGTATTACTGGTGATATGGGGATTTACCACGCTACTTCAAGCACGGAACTAAATTATTCCTCGCCAGCAGCCTGCTCTGCGTCTTCAGCTTCATCCGACAATCCACCAACACGAACATTGCGCGACGGCACGACTGTTGAAATTGCATGTTTATAGACCATTTGGCTAACTGTATTACGCAGCAAAACCACGAATTGGTCAAAGCTTTCAATAGTGCCTTGCAGCTTAATGCCATTAACTAAGAAAATCGAGACTGGCACGCGCTCACGGCGCAATGCATTTAAAAACGGGTCTTGCAGTGATTGGGATTTGGTCACGATAAAGCTCCTTGTTATTATTTTCGATAACTCTGTTTTAGAGATATTGGGGTATTATTCTTAGTTTTCAAGGCGGCCGATGAAATTCCGCAGTTGGTAGTCTAGCGCATCTTTTTGGGACTGTGGGTCAAACCAATGTGAAGTAGATTGGCCTCGAAACCAAGTCAGCTGGCGTTTCGCTAATTGTCGCGTGGCAATAATCGCATGCTCCCTAAATGTGCTGAAATCTGTCTCGCCGCGCAAATGTGCCCAGGCTTGCCTGTACCCAACCGCGCGCATGGAAGGCAAATCCGGATGCAGCATGGGATTTTTCAATAGTTCGTGCATTTCTTGCATAAACCCATGTTCAAGCATTTGGTCAAAGCGCAGCACAATTCGCTCATGCAAAACGCTGCGATCTTGTGGCGATAGCACCAATTCCAGCACCCGAAATGGAAACTCTTGCTGCTCAGTAGCCGCTTGCCAAGCGCTTAAGGATTTTCCGCTAAGCAGATAAACCTCCAAAGCCCGCAAAATACGCTGCGGATCATTCGGGTGAATACGTGCGGCGCTGATTGGATCAACCGATTGTAGCTGCGCATGCAAAGCCAGATATCCTTCTGAAACAGCCCTAGCTTGCAATTGCGCTCGAAGTTCAGCATTCGATGCCGGCATCACTGATAAACCTTGCATTAACGCTTTGAAATACAAGCCAGTGCCGCCCACCAATAAAGGCACTTTGCCCTGCTCTGCCAACGCTTGCATGTGTGGCAACGCTTCACGGGCGAAATCAGCGGCAGAGAATATTTCATGTGGATCTCGGATATCAATCATCCGATGCGGTGCAAGCTGCAAGGTGTCAGCATCTGGTTTGGCGGCGCCAATATTCAGGCCGCGATACACCAAGGCCGAATCAACACTGATAATCTGCGTATCCAAACGTTGCGCCCATTCAACGGCAAACGCGGTTTTACCAGAGGCCGTGGGGCCCATAATGGCGATTGCTAAGGGGCGATTATCCGAATTCATCCAAGCGTCTGTCTGCATAGGCGTATATAAACTCATACAGTTTACTGTGCAATTGCATCTGACGGGTTGCTGGGGTATTGTTTATGCTTTACGAATGAAAGGCGCTGAACGATGAATAAACTAAAAGCTTTCGGCTTCCTATTCGTATTTATTGTTCCAATTACATTGCCAACGGCGGCGTGGTTGAGCTTAAAAACCGGCATGCCGAATGTTATGGCCTGGTATCCGTTATTTTTTCTGTTCGTGTTGGTGCCGGCATTCGATTATCTGCTCGGCCATGATTCGGTCAATATCGATAAAACCGATGAACGCGCCACAAGCGAACAGTTCTGGTTTAAAGCCTTAACACTGCTTGTATTGCCGGTTCAAATTGCCACTTTAATTTGGTCGGCGCAATGGTTTGTCAGTCAGAATTTGAACGCACTGGGAACCATTGGTTGGCTGTTTTCGCAAGGCATTGTCAGTAGCATTTTAGCCATCAATGTGGCGCATGAGTTAATCCATAAAGACGCCAAACTAGAAAAAGCCATTGGCGGCATACTTCTTACATCAGTGGGTTATTACGGCTTTAAGATTGAGCATCTGCGTGGACATCATGTGCATGTGTCCACACCTGAAGATGCATCCAGTGCGCGCTTTGGGCAAAGCCTTTGGACATTTATGCCTGAAGCAATGTTTCGCAATACCAAGAATGCCTGGAAACTTGAAGCCGAGCGCCTAAAAAACGCCAGCTTGCCATTCATCCATTGGCGCAATGAAATGCTCGGCTGGACTTTACTCTGGATGATTTTCTGTGCAGGTTTTTATTTCGCCTTTGGCGCATTGGGCCTAGTATTCTTTGTGTTGCAAGGATTCTTCGCAGCATGCTCATTGGAAGTTATCAACTATGTTGAGCACTACGGACTTGAGCGCAAGCAATTGGAAGATGGGCGCTATGAACGCACCACGCATTTGCATTCATGGAACTCCGATTATGCTTTGTCGAATTTAATGTTGTTTCAACTGCAGCGGCATTCAGATCACCACGCCTTCCCTAAGCGGCGCTACGCCATCCTGCGACATTTTGAAGACTCGCCGCAATTGCCTGGCGGTTATGCTTCCATGTTCGTTTTAGCCTTATTCCCACCGCTCTGGCATCGTGTGATTGACCCGCGCGTGCTGGCGCACAAGGCGGCGCAGAGTTAATCCTCATCCGGCCATTGAATGGATGGTTTGGCTTTGAGTGAATGATCTTTTCGAACTGCGCCTTGTACGGCTTCCAATACAGCAAGTGCATCCTTGGTTTCGGCCACATCGTGCACACGGATAATACGTGCACCATTTTGCGCCGCCAACATGGCCGCTGCCGCAGAACCCATAACGCGTTGTTCAAGCGCACGACCAGTGACTTGGCCAATCATTGACTTACGCGAAATCCCGGCCAACACCGGCACACCAAGTTGTGTGAAGTATTCAAGATTGGCCAGCAAGGCCAGATTATGCTCAAGTTGCTTGCCGAAACCAAAGCCTGGATCAATGACAATATTTTTTTTGCCTATTCCGCTCATTTCGCAAGCAAAAATCCGTTCGGTTAAAAATTGCCGAACTTGCACTAGCACATCGTCGTAATGCACATCTTGCTGCATGTTTTGCGGCGAGCCCAACATATGCATTAGGCATACCGGCACACCAAGCTCGGCAGCCGCTTCCAATGCGCCCTCACGGCGCAAAGCAAATACATCATTAATGAAGCTCGCACCAGCCGCCACAGCGGCGCGCATCACCTCGGGTTTGGACGTATCAATACTGATTGGCACATCAACTCGTGTAGCGAGCGCTTCGATAACCGGAATAACTCGCGACAACTCTTCATCCAAGGAAACCGGCTTTGCATTCGGCCGCGTTGATTCGCCGCCAATATCCAAGATATGCGCACCCTGCTCTACTAAACGCAGCGCATGTTCAACCGCTTGTTGCTTGAAAACCAGTTGCCCACCATCCGAAAATGAATCCGGCGTAACGTTGATAATCGCCATGATTTTCGGCGTATCGAGTTTCAGCGTATATTTTCCGCATTGCAAGCTGGGCGTTAGATCAAACATGCGCAAAGTATCCATTGAAGTACAAAGAGTATCCCATAAAAAAACCGGACGGGTGTCCGGCTTTTTGTAAGATTAAACCTTATTAGGTTTGCGGCATTGGGCCGCCGATGGGACCCGTTGCCGGACCGTCACCCGGGTCGCCTTTCTTCGATAGGCGGCCGATCTTGCTCACGTCCGTGGGCGGGCTGGGGACTCGGCCTTCCATGATCGCCCTGACCTGCTCGGCATCGATCGTTTCCCACTCAATCAGCGCCTTCGCCATGACTTCTACCACGTCCCGTTTATTCTCTAGGATGCGCCGGGCCACAATATACTGCTCGTCGAGGATGCGGCGGATTTCGCCATCAACCTTCTGCTGGGTGGCTTCGGAGATCGTCTTATTCTGCACGCCAAGGCCGGCGTCGCCGTCGGCATAAACCATGGTGCCCATCATGTCGGACATACCGTACCGGGTGACCATACTACGGGCCATCTTAGTTGCGCGCTCGAAATCGTTGGATGCACCCGTGGACATCTCTCCGACAAAGATCTCCTCGGCGATTCGGCCGCCGAACAGGATGGCGAGCTCTTCGAGCATCTTGTCCTTGTACTTGCTTAGGGCGTCGTGCTCGGGCAGCTGCCAAGTCAAGCCCAGAGCCCAGCCCCGCGGCATTATGGTGACCTTGTGCACTGGATCAGCCTTGGGCAATGACATCGCTACTACGGCGTGACCCGACTCGTGGTATGCCGTATTGCGGCGCTCTTCCTCGCGCATTACCATGCTGCGGCGCTCGGGACCCATGAAGATTTTATCCTTCGCATCCTCGAAGTCTTGCATGTCAACCTGCTGTTTGTTGCGGCGGGCGGCGTACAGCGCGGCCTCGTTGACAAGGTTGGCAAGGTCGGCGCCCGACAGTCCGGGCGTGCCGCGGGCAAGTAGGTCGGGGCGGACGTCGTCGTGCAGCGGCACCTTGCGCATGTGCACCTGCAGGATTTGCTCGCGACCCTTGATGTCCGGAAGCGAGACCATGACTTGGCGGTCGAAGCGGCCAGGTCGCAGCAGAGCCTTGTCAAGTACGTCGGGGCGGTTGGTGGCCGCGATCACAATTACGCCTTCTCCACTTTCGAAGCCGTCCATTTCAACCAACAGAGCATTCAGTGTCTGTTCGCGCTCATCGTGTCCGCCGCCCATACCGGAACCGCGATGGCGGCCAACCGCATCGATTTCATCAATAAAGATAATGCATGGCGATTGCTTCTTGGCAGTCTCGAACATGTCGCGCACGCGCGAAGCACCCACGCCAACGAACATCTCAACGAAGTCAGAACCGGAAATCGAGAAGAACGGCACTTTCGCCTCGCCAGCAATGGCTCGCGCTAGCAGTGTCTTGCCAGTGCCCGGCGGTCCGACCATAAGCACGCCGCGCGGAATTCGACCACCTAATTTCTGAAATTTTGAAGGGTCGCGCAGAAACTCAACTATCTCACCGACTTCTTCCTTGGCTTCATCACAACCAGCCACATCAGCGAAGGTGACTTTCACATCATTCTCGCCCTGCAATTTCGCGCGCGAACGACCAAAGCTCATCGCTCCGCCTTTGCCGCCACCTTGTTGCATTTGCTTGATGAAATAAAATGCAATACCGAAAAACAATACGTACGGCAGAATATTCAACACGATTGCCCAAAACGGCGGGCCAGCTGGTGGCTTCTGTTGCACAATTTCAACTTTGCGCTTCACCAATACATTCACTAAATCGCGGTCGTATGGGCCCCATGTTTGGCCAACAGTACCATCTGCGCGGGTATATTTTAATTCGGTGCGCGCGCCTGAGCTTTCCTCAGAGAATTCTACTTTGCTAACTACGCCGCTATCCACTTCATCCAGAAATTTAGAATAAGGCATTTCCTGACTAGTTTTGCCCATATCGGGCGCAAAAGTTTGCACCACGGTCATCAGCAAAAAGCCAACCACTACAAAGACAATAATATTTTTCACTAAATCGCTCATATTGTTTCCTTAACGCTTACCCGTGGCTAATGCATATACTTCATTGGAACGACGCCTAGAGGCCGCCGGCTTGCGGATAGTTAATTTCTGATAACGCGGGCGCAGTTCTTTAACATAATCATCAAACCCTTCGCCATGAAACAGCTTTATCAAAAAATTACCACCCTTCTTTAAATGGCTATCAGCAAAATCGCGCGCCAGCTCAGAAAGATACATCGAGCGTGCTAAATCTACTGTGTCCACTCCTGACATATTGGGGGCCATATCCGATAAAACAAGGTCTGCCTTCGCACCGCCAAGCAATTGCTCTAACTGCAACAGTACAGACTCTTCTCTGAAGTCCCCGTGAATAAAGTCGACTCCAGCAATTGGCGGCATGTCGAGAATATCCAAAGCCAGCACGCGCCCTGTGTCGCCCATCACTTTGCGCGCCACCTGCGACCAACTGCCTGGCGCTGCGCCTAAATCAACAATCAGCATGCCCGGACGGATGAGTTTGTCGCGCTCTAGCAATTCATCGAGTTTATATGCGGCACGCGAACGCAAGCCTTCCGCTTGGGCTTTCTTCACGAAAGGATCGGCAAAGTGCTCTTTCAACCAAAGTTGGCTGCTTTTACTGCGGGTAGCCATAGAAAATTAGGGTTTGGGTAGATGTTCATGATACTCTTTTATCCTCTTTACCGCTTGGGCCAAAGGTCATGTTAACCACATTAAACAACGCGCAAAAGCGCTACTTACGCGGTTTAGCACACGATTTGAAGCCGATTATTTTAGTGGGTGCCAAAGGCATAAGCGACGCACTTCTTGCGGAATTAGACTTGGCTTTAGAGCGCCATGAGCTATTGAAAGTGAAATTTTCAGCCCAAGACCGCGAAACCCGCGATACGTGGATGGATGAACTGGTTGAAAAATCTGCGTCGAGCTTAATCAACAAAATCGGTAACACCATCATTATTTTCCGCCGCAGTAAAGACAAGCCGTTAATCATTCTGCCGAAAGCTTAAATGCAGATTTCGCTGGAAAACCCGGATTATCGCTACATCTGCCGTGGCTTAAGCCCAAACGGTGTATTGGTTAATAATCGAGATTTGCAATCCAGTTTTATCCTTGCGCCCAATCAATTGATAGAAAACTGGGCTTTAAGCAATTTCAGTGAACTGAATTCTGAACATTGGCTTCCTGTGCTTGAACTAAAACCCAGCCTGTTTATTCTTGGCACCGGCCAAACACAAATTTTTCCAGAAGCCAAGCACATTGCCTTTTTTCTTCAAAAAGGCATTGGCTTTGAAGTAATGAACAACGCCGCAGCCGCCCGTACCTTCAACATTTTGGCGCAGGAAGGCCGCAGTGTGGTGGCAGGGTTTGTTCTGCCTTAATGTTCAACCGCCCCACTCGCGCCATAACCGGTTTGTGAACGGATGAACTGCGACAAAAAGCGTGCCCGTTCCATTTCAGCATCCGCCGAATTATCGGTGATTGAAAACAGCCAAATACCGAAAAACGCTACCGCCATAGAGAACAATGCCGGGTATTCATAAGGGAAAATCGCCTGTTCATGGCCCAATACCTGCACCCAAACGGTTGGCCCAAGAATCATTAAGCTGACAGCAGTAATCAAGCCCATTGCTCCACCTAACAACGCGCCGCGCGTGGTTAATTTACTCCAGTACATGCTTAAGAATAGCACCGGAAAATTGCAACTGGCAGCAATTGAAAACGCTAAACCCACCATAAATGCAATGTTCTGTTTCTCGAACAAAATACCAAACGCTATCGCAATAACGCCGAGGATAATCGTGGTGATTTTTGACACGCGCAATTCCGCTTTGTCATCGGCATGGCCTTTTTTGAACACGCTGGCATATAAATCATGCGATACCGCGGAAGCACCTGATAGAGTTAATCCAGAAACCACCGCTAGAATTGTTGCGAACGCAACTGCCGATATAAAGCCTAAAAATACACTGCCACCTACAGCATTTGCCAAATGGATGGCAGCCATGTTGTTGCCGCCCAATAGTTCTCCTACACCATCTTTGAAGGCCGGATTAGTGCTAACCAACACAATGGCTCCGAAACCGATAATGAACGTTAAAATATAGAAATAGCCGATGAATCCCGTGGCATAGAACACACTTTTACGCGCAGCTTTAGCATCGCTTACGGTAAAGAATCGCATGAGAATATGCGGCAGGCCGGCAGTTCCAAACATCAATGCTAGTCCAAGTGAAATCGCAGAAATTGGATCTTTAACCAGCCCGCCAGGGCTCATAATCGACTCACCTTTTGGGTGCACGCGAATGGCTTCGTTGAATAATTGATTGAAATCGAAATGCACATGGTTCAGCACCATCAAAGCCATAAAACTAGCACCCGTCAATAGCAACACTGCTTTAATAATTTGCACCCAAGTGGTTGCTAACATTCCCCCGAACAGTACATACATAACCATCAATATGCCCACCAGCGCAACAGCGACGTGGTAATCAAGGCCGAACAATAATTGAATCAGCTTACCCGCACCCACCATTTGCGCAATCAGATACAGCGCTACTACTACCAAAGTACCGCAAGCTGAAAGACTGCGTATTTCCATTTGCTTCAGGCGAAATGAGGCCACATCGGCGAAGGTATATTTACCTAAATTACGCAAGCGCTCTGCCATCAAAAATAAGATAATTGGCCAGCCAACCAGAAAGCCAATGGAATAGATTAAGCCATCGTAGCCCGACCCATACACAAGGGCAGAAATGCCCAAGAATGAAGCAGCCGACATGTAATCGCCGGCAATTGCCAGGCCGTTTTGAAAGCCAGTAATTTTGCCGCCAGCCGCATAGTGGCTATCAATTGAGGTGTTACGTTTGGAAGCCCAATAAGTGATGTAAAGAGTAGCAATAACAAAGCCAAGGAACATCAGAATCGCCGGAATATTCTGCGGCGCCATTAGCGTTTCACCTCATCCATGATTTCCTGATTCAAGCGATCGAATTCACTATTAGCACGACGCACATAAATCCCAGTTAACACGAAGGCTGAGAGAATCAAGCCAATGCCAACTGGAATACCCCAAGTCATCGGCTGTTCTGAATTTATACGCGTTCCTAACCATTCTGGCTTGAATGCGATTAGCAAGATGAACGCCAGATACAAGCCCAGCATAGTTCCAGATAAAACCCAAGCTAAGCGTTCTCGTTTCCTAACAAGCTCATGGAATTTAGTGTTGGCGTGGATTTGCGCAAATATTAGATCTTGCATGGAAATTCCAGTTAGTTAATATTGGTATGCCTCAAACTTCAATTGTGGCAGCATATTTCGGAATTAATGCGTCCACGTTAAACTGTTTTTTCAATTCTATAGCGAGTGCTTGGCGTGCATCATCTTCGCCATGCACTAACGCAATACGTGGATAGTTCTCGATGTTGCCGTACCAATCCAATAATCCAGCTTGATCGGCATGTGCAGAAAGGCCACCGATGGTATGTCGTTGCGCTCTAACTTGTATCATTTCACCGAATAATTTAACTTCAGTCGCGCCATCCACCAGCCTTCGGCCTAGCGTGCCCGCGGATTGATAGCCAACAAACAGCAGATGGTTTTTCGCGTTGTCTAAATTTTTCTCCAAGTGATGACGAATCCTGCCTCCGTTGCACATACCCGATCCTGCAATAATAATACAACCGCCTTTGTGCTCGCTAATGGCTTTCGATTCGGCAACATCGGCGGTGTATTTTAGATTGGGTAAATGAAACGGGTGTGGTTTGCCATGCAGCATTGCCTTCGCATCTGCATCAAATAATTCTTCATGGCGAGCATACACACTAACCACTTTTGAGGCCATTGGGCTATCAAGGAATATTTTCCATTTTGCCAAACCCCAATCATCCCAATGCTTGGCAAACCAATATAAAAGCTCCTGACTTCGTCCAACCGCAAATGCGGGAATCAGGATATTGCCACCACTTTTCCATGCAGTATCAAAAATTTCGCCCATCTCTTTTATGGTCGCCATACGGTCACGATGCAAACGTCCGCCATAGGTTGATTCCATTAAAACCAAATCGGCTGTTAAAAATGGGTCTGGGTCGCTCAAAATAGGTGTGCCTTTCGGGCCAACATCACCAGAAAATACCAGTGTTTTGGTTTGGCCATTTTCCTCTGCGCTAATTCGCACACTGGCAGAACCCAAAATATGCCCAGCATCTTGCAAGGTGACGCTCAAGCCCGGAAACAGTTGTTTTTCTCGTCGGTAATCCAAGCCATGCAACTGCCGCACAACTAAACCTACCTCCTTTCGGGTGAATAATGGCTCGTGCTTAGCGTGCCCGTCTTTATGAAAGCGGTTATCACGCTCAGCCTGCATTTCGGCTAAGGATGCCGCGTCCTCCAGCATAATCGGCAATAAATCAGCACTGGCTTTATGTGTATAGATTGGCCCGTGATAACCATAATCAACTAATACTGGCAACCTGCCGCAGTGATCAATATGCGCATGGCTAAGCACAACGGCATCGATGCTTTTGACATCAAAATCAAACGGCAAGGCATTTTTCGCTTCTTCAATTTTACTACCTTGAATCATGCCGCAATCCAGCAGTATTCGCTTGCCAGCCGCCTCCACTAAATGACAAGACCCAGTAACTGCACCAGCTGCTCCAAAAAATGTCACTTTCATTTTAATGCTCCTCAGTCGTTTTAACATACTAGCAAGAAACTAGGTCGTTGATTTTTCGATTTCTTAACAGCCGCGAATGTTGCACGCGTATAATAGGCGTCTTAATCTGGGAGCACCTATGACCACCACGATGAAAGCTTTAGTTAAACGCCATGCTGAGAAAGGCATTTGGATGGAGCAGGTTCCAGTGCCTAGCCCCGGCCCAAATGAAGTCTTGATTAAACTCGAAAAAACCGCTATTTGCGGCACAGATCTACATATTTACAAATGGGATGAATGGAGCCAGCGCACCATTACGCCAGGTTTAGTCATCGGCCATGAGTTTGTCGGCCGTATTGTGGAAATTGGTCCGGGCGTCAGTGGCTATTCGCTCGGCGACCGAGTCTCTGCTGAAGGCCATATAGTTTGCGGCCATTGCCGAAACTGCCGCGCAGGACGCCAGCATTTGTGCCCGAACACTGTTGGAATTGGGGTTAATCGAAATGGTGCATTTGCTGAATACATTGTCATGCCCTCTTCCAATCTATGGCCAATCCCTGATCAAATACCGAGCGAGCTAGCCGCTTTTTTTGACCCTTACGGCAATGCCGCACATTGCGCATTGGAATTTGATGTGATCGGTGAAGATGTTTTAATCACCGGAGCAGGCCCGATTGGCATCATTGCTGCGGGTATTTGCAAACATATTGGCGCGCGTAATGTAGTAGTCACCGATGTGAACGATTATCGTCTTAAACTGGCCGCTGATATGGGCGCCACGCGCGTGGTTAATGTCTCCAAACAAAGCTTGAAAGATGTGATGGCAGAATTGCATATGGAAGGTTTTGATGTTGGCCTTGAGATGAGCGGTGTGCCACAAGCCTTCAACGACATGCTGGATTGTATGTACCACGGCGGAAAAGTTGCTCTACTCGGCATTTTGCCAAAAGGCGCCGGCGTGGATTGGGACCGCATTATTTTTAAAGGCCTAACCGTGCAAGGTATTTATGGCCGAAAAATGTATGAAACCTGGTACAAAATGACCCAAATGGTTTTAACTGGCTTCCCGTTGCAAAAAGTACTCACTCACCAAGTACATATTGATGACTTCCAAAAGGGTTTCGACCTGATGGAAGCCGGCGTGTGCGGCAAAGTGGTCTGCTCTTGGTAAGCTATAGTTACTCAAAAAAAAGGGACGCCATGGCGTCCCTTTTTTAATCTAGCTGCTAAAAATTAGCCACCGATTTTTACACTTAATACAACTGAATCTGATGCATTGTAAGGTAAATTGGTGTCGTAATAATTCAAGCCGACTTCCAATGGACCAAATGCTTTACTCACACCAACATTCCAATCGTTGTAGTCGCCGAAATCAGCAAAAGTACGACCAAAACCAGCATTCAAGCTGTATTCTTTACCCAAATCCCAGCTGTGGCCAAGATTTGCATACAATACATTTTCACCGGTGTTTGAATAATCATTGGTGTAGCCAAGTGTTAAGGTGGCAACGTCTTTTAATGCAATTTTGGTAATCAATTCGTTATAGTCAATATTGCCATAACCTGAATCTGCACCATGATAGGTATAGCGAGTCAGCATAACGTCAAAGTTTACTTTTTCACCAATATCAGTGTTGTAACCAACATATGCGTCGATTTCTACATCTGGAGCAGCTTGTGCACCAAAATCGATGTTTGAACCCCAAGCGCCGACATAAAAGCCGCTGTCGCCAAAGGAATAATCTACGCCGCCTTGAAATGCAACATCTTTACCGCTTTGGGAAACACCGCGGAACACATAATCCGAAAACACACCAGCATTCCAGCTGAAATTTGATTCTGCTTCTTCAGCAAATGACACAGTTGGGGCCAACAAAAGAGCTGCCAAAATAGCCGCTTTCAAATTGTTTTGCATATTTTTTCTCCGAAAAGTTAATAAAAAAGACGGAAATCGTCTCTTAGCACTCTAGGTACAATCCAGAAGCTGAGTCGATATTAACGGATTATTAGCAATTTGGGTAGTGCTGTACTGTTATTTTCAACAAAATTTAGTTTATGTTCATTATTAACAATCAGCCATTTTCGCCATATTTTATATTTTATTCCATTATATTTCAATGCTTTAAATAATAACTATGTCAATAAATGCTATTATAGAGCTATAAATTTAAGGGTAAGCCAAATGAACAAAACCGCCTTTTTAACATACCAACATGAATTGCAATCCATTGAAACACAAGGAATGCTTAAACAAGAGCGAATCATCATCAGCGCCCAATCGGCCGAAATCATGCTTGCTGACGGACGCACGGTTCTGAACTTTTGTGCAAACAACTACCTCGGCTTAGCTGATAATCCTGAGATTATCCAAGCGGCAAAAGATGCCTTAGACACACACGGCTTTGGTATGGCCTCTGTGCGCTTCATTTGTGGCACCCAAGATCTGCATAAAACCTTAGAAGCCAAAATCGCGCATTTCTTTGGTACTGAAGACTCGATTTTGTATGCCGCCTGCTTTGATGCTAATGGCGGACTGTTCGAACCTTTGCTCGGTGAAAATGACGCCATTATTTCAGATGCGCTAAATCACGCCTCCATTATTGACGGTGTACGCCTTTGTAAAGCCAAACGCTTCCGATACAGCAATTGCAATATGGTTGAACTGGAAGGTCAATTGAAAGCTGCCGATGCGGCAGGATGCGCCATTAAAATGATCACTAGCGATGGCGTGTTCTCTATGGATGGCACCATCGCACCACTCGATGCAATCACTGCCCTAGCTGAAAAATACGACGCACTAGTTCATATTGATGAATGCCATGCCACCGGATTTTTAGGGGCAACTGGCCGCGGCTCAGCTGAAGTGTCAGGCGTGATGGATAAGATTGATATTTTCACGGGCACACTCGGCAAATCTCTTGGGGGTGCCGTTGGTGGATTTACCACCGGCCCTAAAGCCGTTATCGAACTGCTGCGACAGCGTTCGCGCCCGTATTTATTCTCAAACTCCCTACCGCCATCGATTGTGGCAGCCGGTATAAAAGTCTTTGAGATGCTAGATGATGCGGGCAGTTTGCGTGAGAGACTGCAAGAAAATACCCGCTATTTCCGTGAAAGTATGACTCAAGCTGGCTTTGATTTAAAGCCTGGCGTGCACCCAATTGTGCCGGTTATGTTGTATGAAGCACCGTTAGCGCAAGAATTTGCCAAACGCTTATTAGATGAAGGCATTTACGCAGTCGGGTTTTTCTTTCCTGTGGTGGCTAATGGCCAAGCCCGCATTCGAACCCAAATGAGTGCGGCGCATAGCCGTGAGCATCTGGATAAAGCCATTGCAGCATTCACTAAAGTTGGGCGCGAATTAGGCGTTATTCACTAATTCAATTTCTGGTTCTGTTAGTGCGCGCCACTGCCCTTTGGGTAGTTCGGCTAATTTTAGTGCACCAATCTGCACGCGAATTAAGCGCAGCACATCAATATCTAGAGCCTGCAAGACTCGCCGAATCTGGCGATTACGGCCTTCATCCAAGCTTATTTCAAGCCAGGCGTTCTTTTCGCCTTGTCTTAATAAAACGACTCGCTTAACACGAAGTTGACCCTCATCGGTATTCACTCCATGCAACATGGCTGCCAGCTGAGCTTGGCTTGGAATGGTATTGATTTGCACATGATAGGTTTTATCTGGGCCGGTTTCCGGATTGGTGATGGTTGCTGCCCAGGCCGGATCGTTGGTCATCAACAGCAGGCCCTCACTGGCTTTATCCAGACGACCAATTGGTGCTAGCCATGGCATTTCCGCTGGCAAACACTCATACACAGTGGCGCGTTGTTGCTCATCACTGCGTGTGCACAGCAAACCTCTTGGCTTGTTTAACATCAACACAATACGCTCTTGCGCAACAGCTTTTTGGCTACTCACCAAAACTTTATCAACTCCGATACGCACAGGAAACTCAAGATTTGTAATGGTTTTACCATTCACTTGCACTAAGCCATTAGCAATCCACACACTGGCTTGGGTGCGCGAAGCCAAGCCCATTTTTGACAACACACGTGCCAAGCCAAATCGTTTTATCGCGCTATGTTCTGTATTCATGTGTGTAGAATAAAACAAACCCTAGGAGACTGTCATGTCTGATCACTTTGCAGAAGTACAATGGCGCTTCGCTGCGCACCAAGAAGATGCCACAACCTACACCCGCGACCACACGGTAACATTAGAAAACGGACAAGTTATTGCTAATTCAGCAGCACCCGCCTTTCTTGGCAATGCCAGCATGGCAAATCCAGAAACTTTATTAATAGCTGCACTCGCTTCATGCCATATGCTCACGTTCTTGGCTGTTGCTAGCAAGCGGGGCTTTCAGGTTAGCCACTACCAAGATAAAGCAGTAGGCACCTTGGGCAAAAACAATGAAGGCCGAATGGCCATTACGCACTGCACCTTGAACCCTAAAATTGAATTTATTGGCGAAAATTCACCAAGCCCAGAAGAATTGCAGAAATTACATGAAAGTTCGCATCGCAATTGCTTTATAGCCAACAGCTTAAGTGTCAAGGTTGATATAGCGAGCTAGCCTTCACGGGAAAATCATCGTAATTCAGCGAAAATTACCCGATGATTTCAACAAGTAATAAAACAATTAAATCCGTTATTGCTTGGTTCGATAGCGAAGCAATTAACCCTGATGCACAGCAAGGCATTGCTTGGCTGCGAATTGTGCCATTCATTGGCCTGCATATAGCCTGCTTAGCGGTATTCTGGGTAGGTTTTTCTTGGGCAGCTTTGATTGCCTTAGTACTCACCTACAGTGTGCGGATGTTCGCCATCACCGGTTTTTATCATCGATATTTTTCGCATAAAACCTTTAAAACGCATCAATGGATGGAAACGGTGTTTGCCTTTATTGGTGCTTCAAGCGCACAACGCGGCCCACTATGGTGGGCTTCGCATCACCGCAAACATCATCGGCATTCGGATACAGAATTAGATTTACACAGCCCGATTCATGGCTTTATGCAAAGCCACATGGCTTGGTTTCTAAATCACAGAGCCTTTGCAACCGACTACACAACAATCCAAGATTTTGCTAAGCGCGCTTCCTTGAAATGGTTAAACCGATTTGATCTTATTGCACCTATTGCTCTGGCCGTTTTTTTATTCATTACCGGCAGCGTGTTGAACTATTTCTTTCCGAGTTTGAAAACCAGCGGCGCCCAGTTATTTGTTTGGGGTTTTGTGCTTTCTACCATTTTGTTGTTCCATGTCACGGTCAGCATAAACTCAATTGCTCATGTATGGGGAACACAACGCTACAATACGTCAGACAACAGCCGAAATAACCCATTATTGGCTTTGCTAACTTTTGGTGAAGGCTGGCATAACAACCATCATCATTATCCAAACACGGTTAAGCAAGGATTTTTTTGGTGGGAAATTGACATGACCTATTGGACACTGAAAGCCATGAGCTATGTGGGTCTAACATGGGATTTAAAACCGGTTCCAGCACATATTAAACGTGCCGTACGATGAGAATAGCAGTGATTGGCAGTGGTATTTCGGGCATCAGCGCCGCATGGGCGCTTTCCGGCAAGCATCAAGTCAGTTTGTTCGAGCGTGATTCACGGCTCGGTGGACACACGCACACACACGAGCTGCAAATGGCTGGTAAATCGTATCGAATCGACTCTGGGTTTATCGTTCACAACTATGCGAATTACCCCTTATTTAGTAAGTTTTTGAATGAACTTGAAGTTGACACAAAACCTACAGAAATGAGTTTCGCGGTGCATAACCTTGGCACTGGCCTGTATTACAACGCGCATTCACTCAAAACATTATTTTGCCAAAAACGCAATCTGCTTTCGCCATCATTTTATAGAATGGCTGCTGATATACAGCGTTTTTATAAAGAGTGCCCCGCCCTACTAAATTGCACTGGAGATGGCCCGAGCCTTAGTGAGTACCTCGCGCAAAATAATTATGGTGATTACTTCATTACTAATCATTTGATTCCAATGGCCAGCGCTTTATGGTCTTCTCCTAGCCATGCCATTCTTGAATTTCCGGCAAAATATCTTGTGGCATTTATGAGTAATCACCACATGCTACAGATTAGCAATCGTCCGCAATGGCGTGTGCTTGCAGATGGCTCGAATAGCTATATCGACAAAGTATTAGGGCGCTGGAAAGTTGATTTACGCTTAAACACACAGATTCATTGCGTTAAACGTAGTACTGAAAACGTCTGTATTCAAACATCTGCGGGCGAAGAGTATTTCGACCATGTTGTGTTCGCCTGCCACAGTGATCAGGCACTTGCTCTGCTTGACTCTGCCAGTGACGCAGAAGCATCAATACTCGGTGCTATTCGCTACCAAAACAACGAAACCATTCTGCATCATGACGCCTCGGTACTGCCACCAAATCGCAAGGCATGGGCGGCATGGAATGTGAATATTCCAAAAAACGACAGTTCGCAATGCACAGTTAGCTATTGCATGAATATCTTGCAAGGCATCGAAAGTCCGGAACCATTTGTGGTTAGCCTAAATCAACGCCAGTACATTGATGCCAATAAAATTCTTGCCGTCATGAACTACCAGCATCCGGTCTATACGCATGACATGGTCAGTGCGCAAAAACGCCGACATGAAATAAACGGCCACAACCGCAGCTGGTTCTGCGGCGCCTATTGGGGCTTTGGTTTTCATGAAGATGGCTTTAGAAGCGGCTTAGAAGTAGCCGACGCACTCCTTGAATGATGAGTACAATGGCTCAATTACAGGTTGATTGCCTGTATGTTGGACACATCCAGCATCGTCGCTTACTGCCCAAGCCACATGCTTTTCGTTACAAAATTTTCCAGTTTTATTTAAATATTGCTGAGCTTGAGAAAACGCTTAAGCCATTTTGGTTTTGTTCGGTAAATCGTTTTAATTTCCTGCAATTTAAACGTAGCGATTATTTCGGTGATGCAAATCAAGCACTGGATTCTGCAGTTCGAAGCTATGCTGATCAGATGCTTGGCAAGCCCACAACTGGGCCAATCTTTTTACTTACGCACATGCGCTTTTTTGGTCATGTTATAAATCCAGTCAGTTTTTATTATGGTTTTGCAGATGATAAAAAAACCTTGCTATGGATTTTGGCTGAAATAACCAATACGCCATGGGAAGAACGTTTTACTTATTTCCTGCCTATTGATCAAGCGACACAGCAGAATGCTTGGCATTCGTGGGAGTTCGCAAAGAAATTCCATGTCTCACCTTTCTTACCGATGGATATGGATTACCAGTGGCGATTTTCTGAGCCTGGCAAGCGCTTGGGCACGTTTATGCAGGTGTTCCAGCAACAAGTGAAACAATTTGACGCCACCTTGATGCTCGAACAACGACAATTAAATCCCTCGAATTTGCTGAAATTGTTACTGCAGATTCCAGCTGTTACGCTCAAAGTTGCATTCGGCATTTACTGGAACGCATTGCTGCTATGGCTTAAGCGGACTCCATTTCACACACACCCCAAAGGCGGTTTATGAACAGCATGAGTTCAACACCCAATCAGAATTTATCCGAGCAGAGTCTAGTGAATAAGTTTTTGAAATCTCAGTTGCTGAAAAAAATGGATTTACTGCAAGATGGCACGCTTACCTTGCACGAACATGGTGAATCGCATGTGTTGGGCTTGGATAAAACATCAGCTCAGTTCGGTAGTCTGCATATTATAAACGATGCTTTCTATACCAAAACCGCGCTGGGCGGCTCGGTAGGCGCTGCTGAGTCTTACATGGATGGCGACTGGCATTCGGAGCAATTGGTTGATGTAATGCGTTTGCTAATACGCAATCGAGACTTGCTTGACAGCATGGAATCTGGAACCGCAAGCGTTACAAGCTGGGCAATGAAAGCCGCGCACCTGTTTAGAAAAAACACCAAAAGTGGCAGTAGAAAGAATATTGCTGCACATTACGATATTGGCAACGAATTATTTCAATTATTTTTAGATTCAAAACTCATGTATTCTTCAGCCGTTTTCGATCAGCCGGACTTAGATTTAGAACAAGCGTCTGAACGAAAATTGCAATTGATCTGTGAAAAACTGCAGCTCTGCGCTAGCGATCATTTGCTGGAGATTGGCACAGGCTGGGGCGGTATGGCTATTTATGCTGCTAAAAACTATTCGTGTAAAGTCACCACAACCACCATTTCAAAGCAGCAGTATGAATACGCTAAAGCACGTGTTGCAGCCGAAGGTTTGCAAGACCGCATCACCTTGTTGTTCGAAGACTACCGTGACTTAAGCGGGCAATTCGATAAATTAGTATCCATTGAAATGATCGAAGCGATTGGACATCAATTTCAGGATATCTATTTTAAAAAATGTGCCGCCATGCTTAAACCCGGTGGAAAGGCGTTAATTCAAGCTATCACCATTGAAGATCATCGCTATCAGCAAGCACTGCACAGCGTCGATTTTATCAAACACTATATTTTTCCGGGTAGTTATATTCCTTGTGTCAGCTCGATGGTGAGCTCAGCGGCAAACGCCGGCCAACTGCGCTTAGTTGATTTGCAGGACATAGGTGATAGCTATGCCAAAACCATTTGCCATTGGCGAAATCGCTTTAACCAACAACGCAGCAGCATTCTAGCGCTTGGTTATGATCTACATTTCATTCGTATGTGGGATTACTATTTTGCCTATTGCGAAGCAGGCTTTGTTGAACAATCCATTAGCGACGTGCATTTACTTTTCAACAAGGAAAGCCGCTAATTACTATGAGCAATTTAAGCACCAAACACCTGCCATTGTTGTTTAACATTATTGGCTTTCAGACAGTGTGGTTTTTATGTGTGTACGGCGCTTCACACAACACTATTGTTCCCGGCTTGATTGCCGCTACTGCATTTGCGCTTGCTGTAACTTTGTTGAGTACAGACCGCAAACGTGATTTAATCACTTTAGTACTGGCCTTGCCAGTGGGATTTATTATGGACAGTGCGCTAGCTAAATCGGGCCTCATCACGTTTTCACATGCACTGCCTAGCGAGCATTGGGCTCCCGTGTGGATTATGTGCCTTTGGCTTGGGTTTTCATTTACCTTGAATCATTCTTTGCAGTCGATTTATGCAAAGCCTTTCGCAATATTTCTATTTGGCTTTTTAGGCGCACCTTTGGCTTATTCAATCGCTGCCTATAAATTCGGTGCGATGACATTCAATGGCGACGCATTAAACGCACTAATCACAATCGCCTGTGTGTGGGGCTTTGGTCTGATGGCGTTACAGTATTTGAATACACGGCTTTCACCCACTAAGGATGTATCGGCATGAGCATAACTTCAACACTGCTACTTATTTTTGGTGGTTGCTCAATAGCAATGGCAATTAGCTGGCTGTATGCCATGGAAATTAAAAACATTGGCGTTGTTGATGTTGCATGGGCTGGCTTGATGGCGGCAGCTGGAATATTCTGCGCGATAACCAGCAATGGTTCTAGCACAGCGAAGCTGGCAACTGGTTTGTTTGCCGGATTATGGGGCACAAGGCTATTTCTGACATTGTACAAGCGCGTATTCAGTGAACCTGAAGATGGGCGCTATCAAGCACTGCGACAAACTTGGAACGGCAGCCCTAGCAAGCTCTTTGTATTTTTCCAAGGGCAAGCTGTTATCGTCACTTTATTTAGCATTCCCTTTATCGCTGCCAGTAGTAATGTGTCGCTCGACACTGGAATCTACTTAGGACTAGCGATTATTGTTTTCATTATTAGTGTTGGTGGAGAAACCATCGCTGACAGGCAATTAGCGGCATTTCGTGGCAACCCAAACAATCGAGGCAAAACATGTCGGCAAGGGCTTTGGGCTTGGTCGCGGCATCCTAATTATTTTTTCGAATGGCTACACTGGTTTTCCTATGTACTGCTTGCTGTGGGTGGTGGCTATTTTATGCTTAGCCTAATCGGCCCTGTCGTTATGCTTCTATTCTTATATCGCGTTAGCGGCATTCCGTGGACCGAAGCACAGGCTATTCGCTCGCGTGGCGAAGATTATCTTAACTATCAGAAAGAAGTTAGCGCATTTTTTCCATTACCGCCCAAAAAACAATAAGGTCAATCATGAGTCTGTTACAGCTTGCCGAAAAAGGCCTAATCCCTGATTTTTTACTTAGGAAAGGTATCCAGAAATTATGCCAGCAGCGTTTACTGGATGAAGGCGCTCAGGATGTTAGTCTGGCCGACCAACGCTTTAATGATTTAATTAAACAGCTAAAAGAAAGTCCGATTGCTATTGAAACGAAAGCCGCGAATGAGCAGCATTATGAATTACCCACCGAGTTCTTTAAGCTGTGCCTTGGTAGTCGGTTGAAATATTCATCGGCATTTTACCCAGATGGCACTGAAAGCCTTGATGAAGCCGAAGTACATATGCTCAAGCTCTACAGCCAGAGAGCTGATTTACAAGACGCGCAAGATATTCTTGAGTTAGGTTGTGGCTGGGGCTCGCTCACGCTTTGGATGGCCGAGCAATACCCAAATTCGCAAATTACAGCAGTTTCTAACTCAGCTACACAGCGTGCGCATATACAAGCACAATGCCAATTACGCGGCTTTGAGCATGTCACGGTTATCACGCAAGATGTGAATGGCTTAGATTTCCCAGCAAGTCAGTTCGATCGTTGTGTGTCGGTGGAAATGTTTGAACACATGCGTAACTACCAAGCTCTGCTAGGCAATATTAGCCGCTGGTTGAAACCTGAAGGCAAATTATTTGTACATATATTTGTACACAAGTATTTGATGTACCCGTTTGAAACCGATGGCGATGATAACTGGATGGGCAAGTATTTCTTCACTGGCGGATTAATGCCTTCTGCCGATACTTTACTGCACTTCAATGAAAAACTTTCCATTGATCAACGTTGGTTAGTACCTGGCAGACATTATGCGCAGACTGCAAACCATTGGCTAGAAAATCAAGACAAGCACAGCGAACAAGTACTGGCAATATTGCAGAACGCTTATGGCAATGAACTTGCTAAACTTTGGGCACAACGCTGGCGCATGTTTTGGATGGCCTGCGCTGAATTATTTGCTTTCAACAATGGCAATGAATGGATGGTTGCACACTATTTGTTTTCCAATAAAAAACCCGGTTAAACCGGGTTTTTATTGATAACCGTTATTTACTCTCAACCGGCGGAACTATAACAGCCGGCTTTGCTGGAACGATACGAATTCCTTGCGCTTTCATCCACGCGTCAAAATCTTCAGGGGTCATTTTCTTACCGTCCTGTGTCATGTTGAAACGCACTTCTTTCGGCTTAGTAGCATCTGTGGCTACTAACGTTTCAACGACAATAGGCTTCCTGACAATATCAGTTTTTGCATTTGAACGTTTCGCCGCTTGCTTAGCATCAGCTTCTGCAATAGCATTTGAATTAGGCAGAGCGTCTACTTTTACTGCTGTGCTTACTTTCACTTTAGCCTTAGCAACTAGAACCTTTTTGTCGGCAGCTATTTTTTCTGCCTTAGCCGACGATTCAGTTTTTTTGGCGGTCGCTTTTGCGGTGGCTATAGCTTGAGCTGCCGCATTACTCTGAACCATTGTTAAGTTCGCAGTATTTTCAGCGGCGATTGCAGAAGACAAATCGAGGAGTGCCAAAATTGCTAAATCTTTTGGGGCAGATGGAATTGGTTCCCCTTTGGAAAATGCCTGGGTAATTTGCACAGAAGCCAGTGATACAGATGGTTCTTTCAATGGGTTTTTATCAAGTATCATAAAATCAGCAGGCTGCCCAACATGCAGACCAACAATCTGCGCGTCTGTTTTTCGCATGGCATTTTTCAATGATGTATATGTTTCCAATGAAAACTGTTTCTTGGCAATACTGTTGGCCAGAACATTTTGCAATGCAGCATCCACCAATACAACCGATACTTCCGGAAATGCCGCATCTAAATCAGCTTCTGTAAGTCCTTGCAAGCCATCACTGGCATTAAATTTATATCCCATACAAAACAAACCTAAGCCGAGTTTGGCGCGCTCAACCAAAGCCATATTTAGTGCTTTTATAACGTCCGCTGATGAATTGAATGTAGTGTCTTTCCAGCAATTTGGTGCACTTGTGGCGCCCTGCGATGTTAATGCTTGTTGCACACCGGGGATAACTGATGGAATCAAAGTTGTACCCTTAAGATCAACCTGCTGTGTTGCTTTTCCGGCAAGCTTATCGGCCTCAAGCTTGCTACCAATGTATGCGAATTGGCCATCATTAACCACCAGTGCTTCAGCATATTGCGGCTGATCACCAGCCATTGTCAGAATATCTCCTCCGAAATAAATGGCTTCAGCAGGATTATCTGGTTCATTCGAGCAAGCAACAAGTACTACGCCGATAAGCAACAAACCAGATAAACGAAATGCTAGCTGGGGAAAATGAAAATAAGTTGGCATGCGTTAACCTTGTGCGGGTTGTGGTGATAATACGAATTTGTTTTTTGACTAATTAATACTAACTATAACCATTCAGTGTATTTAAGACAACAAAAAAGCCCGGTGAACCGGGCTTTTTTGATTAACATCACAAATCAATCAGTTCTGAACATTCAGCTCAGTACGGCGATTGGTTTCGCTTTTGCAAGCTGGGAAGGCTTGTTCGGTAGCTTCCAATGGACGGCTTTCACCATAACCGTTTGGACCGGCCATACGGCCTGCATCAATACCTTTACCGACCAAATAATCGTAAACAGTTTTTGAACGGCGCTGTGACAAATCTTGGTTGTAGGCGTCTTTACCGCAAAGATCGGTATGTCCAGCAACTTCAACACGCAGTTCTGGGTATTTCGCCAAAACAGCTGCTGCTTCGTCAAGAATCATCACTGCATCAGGACGCAATGTGTCTTTATCGAAATCGAAGTTAACGCCTTTCAAATCGATGGTCAATTTAACTGGGCAACCGTCGGCACCGATGGTTTGACCAGCTGCTGAGCCTGGGCACTTATCGTTGCAATCGTTGACGCCATCGCCATCAGCATCTTGGGTGTCACATGTGGTGACTGGCACTGCAACAACTGGAACTGGCAAGTTGCCAAGTTTCACTAGCAACGAAGCAGCTGCATAGTAATCCATGAACGTACCATTCGAATACGGATAGAATTCTTCAGAGCCACCTTGGCCACCAGCATCATAGCTATCAGCGTCATAACGCACGCCAGCTTCAATACGGAAATCAACGCGCTTGCGGCGATCTGTTTCAAGGCCTGCACCAAGTTTAGCAGCCCAATCAGAACCATCACGTGAGTTAGTCATGCTGAAGGTTTCGTCTTCATGGCGGGTTGCACCAAGACCAAAGGCCAAGAACGGATCCCATGTGCGGCCTTCTTTAACGAAGAAATAGCGACCTGTTACGAAAACAGAGGTTAATGTCCAATCGCTATCACCAAGAATTGGATTGATATCAATGGTTGGAGTGGCACGATCTACAGAAAGCTCTAAACCAAAATTTGGTGTCAAACGCTTACCAACACCTAAACCAAGAAGCTCAGAGTTCGACGTATTACGATCGTCATCTGTTCCCAAAATACCTGCAGTACCGGAAAGGTACCAACGGTTGTCAAACTCTTGCGCTGACGCTGTCTGCGCAAGTACTACTGCACTTAAAAGTGCTAAACCAAGTAAATTCTTTTTCATCTTAGAAATCTCCATTTTTTAAGTTGGATATAAAATTACATTCGAAACAGGCGTTAATGAAATCAACCTATATACCGTAACGACCGCTTTCCCGCCCCAATCGTTAACGCTAAAATAACACTACTACAGGAAAAAGCAAGCCTAAATGGTAAATAAGCCTATGAGCTTACTGTGGGTATACCTATAAAATCCGTTGTATTATTTTGCCAAATTTTGACTATACTGCATGGTATGGTGGCTTTAAAGTCGCAATTCTTCATAAAACTTCCGCAAAGACACACGAACTATGAGCAATTCTGAATACCCATTTTTGTTTTCTGAGCTCGATTTAGGCTTTTGTACCCTACCCAACCGCGTACTCATGGGCTCTATGCATACCGGCCTTGAAGATAAGAGCTCGGATTATCCAAAATTAGCGGCTTATTTCCGCGAACGTGCCGAGGGCGGCGTAGGGCTAATGGTTACAGGCGGAATTTCGCCAAATATCCGCGGCTGGCTTGCGCCATTAGGGGGGAAATTGAGCTGGCGAATGGAAACCGGGCGCCACAAAATAGTTACCAAAGCTGTGCATTCGGCTGGCAGCCGCATTGCTATGCAGATTCTGCATGCAGGCCGTTATGGTTACCATCCATTCTCAGTGTCTTCGGTGGCTAAAAAAGCCCCGATTAATCCATTTACGCCAAAAGCCCTTTCGGCCCGTGGCGTCGAATCCACCATCAACGATTACGTGCATTGCGCCAAGCTGGCACGTGAAGCCGGCTACGATGGTGTTGAAGTGATGGGTTCGGAAGGTTACCTCATCAATCAATTCGTTTCGCCACAAGTTAATAGCCGCGATGATGTATGGGGCGGCAGTGCTGAAAAACGCAGGCGCTTCGCTGTTGAAATTGTGTCACGTATTCGTGAAGCAGTTGGCCCAGATTTCATCATTATCTATCGTTTATCAATGTTAGAGCTGGTGCCGGAAGGTTTAAGCTGGGAAGAAATTGTTGCGCAAGCTAAAGCTATTGAAGCAGCTGGCGCTACCATTATCAATACCGGCATTGGCTGGCATGAAGCGCGCGTACCAACTATCGCTACTTCTGTGCCACGTGCTGCATTTGCATCGGTCACCGCTAAACTAAAACCGCATGTACGCTTGCCATTAGTGGCCACCAACCGCATTAATATGCCGGAAGTTGCTGAACATATTCTGGCCAACAGTCAAGCTGATATGGTTTCGATGGCACGGCCTTTGCTAGCTGATGCGCAATGGATTAATAAAGCTAAAGCGGGCAATGCATCTCTCATCAACACCTGTATTGCCTGCAATCAAGCCTGTCTGGATCATGTATTCGAAAACAAAAAAGCCAGCTGTTTAGTCAACCCACGCGCTTGCCGTGAAACCGAACTAAACTACCTTGCAACGAAAACACAAAAACGCGTAGCCGTAATTGGCGCTGGTCCAGCGGGTTTATCTTGCGCAACGGTGGCTGCAGAACGTGGTCACAAAGTAACACTGTTTGATGCTGCCTCAGAAATTGGCGGCCAATTCAATTACGCCAAACAAATTCCAGGCAAAGAGGAATTCAGCGAAACACTGCGCTATTATTCAAACCTGCTAGCTAAACATCATGTCGAGATAAAACTTGGTCACTTAGCAAATGCCGATGAACTTAGCAAAGCTGGCTTTGATGAAATCATCCTCGCCACCGGAATTACAGCGCGCGGCATTAAACTAACTGGAAGCGAACATCCAAAAGTACTCAGCTATCTTGATGTGTTGCGTGACAAAAAACCGGTTGGCAAATCAGTGGCCATTATTGGCGCTGGCGGTATTGGTTTTGATGTTGCTGAATACCTGCTACACAACCAATCATCAACGCTCGATGTAAAGCAATGGATGCAGGAATGGGGTGTTGACCCAAGCTTTGAAAGCAAAGGCGGCTTATTGCCACCGAAACCGCACGCTCCTGCTCGGCAAATTTGGCTATTGCAACGCAGTGCCGGAAAACCTGGCGCGCGCTTAGGAAAAACTACTGGCTGGATTCATCGTGCCGCATTGAAAATGGGCGGCGTACAGGCTTGGGGTGGTATTGAATATGTGTCCATCGATGATGCTGGCTTGCACATCAAGAAAGACGGCGTTGAACAAACGCTTGCTGTTGATAATATTATTATTTGTGCAGGGCAAGAACCGAACCGAACGCTGCATCAACAATTGACTGACTTGGGCTTAAAAACTCATCTGATTGGCGGCGCAGATATTGCATCCGAACTTGATGCCAAGCGTGCAATTGCGCAAGGTGCGGAGTTGGCGGCAATTATATAAAGCTTGTCGTAGGCTGGGTTGAGTGAAACGATACCCAGCACTTACTTCCGCCAAAATCGTTCCATTTCCAAATACGTGAACGATGCTGACCAACTAATCAGCAATAGCCCAGTCAATGATTCCAGGCCAGCGAGAAGTCGGATAGCGCCCACTGGCGCCAAATCGCCGATACCGAGTGTGCTGTATGTGGTGGCTGAAAGATAGATGGCGTCAAATAGTGTGTCCATACCATGTTCGCCATGCACGAATCCTGTGTCTGGGACTTGAACTAATAGCCAGTATGCAAAACCATAACACCATATTTCCACAATGTGCAACGCAAGCAGTGCGAATATTATGCGCAACATGACGTATCGATTACGATTGGATTTTTCGGCAGAGAACCGCTTGGCTAATGCATGCAATCCTTCGAAATGAATGGTCACCACCAAAGCCGTCACGATTAATGAAACAACAGCAACAAGCATATGCTCGCCTAACTGTTCGCTATCAATTATCCAATCCATCAGCGCGTATCTAACGAAATATATTTGAGGTCATCAGGCACGCGCACCGCGCCTTCCATCAACACGCGCGCACTGCGGCTCATTACCGCTTTGGTTACCGCCCACTTGCCATCAACTTGCATCACATCAGCGCCGACACGTAACGTGCCGGACGGATGCCCGAAGCGGACAACATCGCGAAGACCACCGCCGGCGGCGGCATTGACCAAGGTACCGGGCACAGCGGCGGCAGCTGCAATGGCAACCGATGCAGTACCCATCATCGCGTGGTGCAACTTGCCCATAGACATGGCGCGTGCTACCAAATCGATATCGGACGCATGCACGGGCTTGCCGCTGGACGACACATAGCCCTTCGGCGGCGCAACGAACACCAGCTTCGGCGTTAGCGGCCGCTTCGCCGCCTGAGCAATATCATCAACCAATCCCATGCGAACAGCGCCGTGTGCACGGATTACCTCAAGCTTCGCCAGTGCTGCTTTGTCCTCGTTAATCGCATTCTGTAATTCAGTGCCGTTATAACCCAGCGCTGCAGCTTCCACGAACACTACTGGAACGCCGGCATTGATCATGGTGGCCTTGAAAAGGCCTACACCGGGCACGTCGAGCTCGTCGATCAGATTGCCGGTGGGAAACATAGCGCCACCACCTTCGCCTTCGCCCTGGTCAGCTGGGTTAATAAACTCGAGCACAATCTCGGCCGCTGGGAAAGTGACGCCATCGAGTTCAAAATCGCCGACTTCCTGTACCTCGCCATTGGTAACTTGCACGTGGGCGATGATGGTTTTGCAAATATTGGCCTGCCAGATGCGTACGGCGCAGATGCCATCGCGCGGCACCCGCAAGGAATCTACCATACCGTTCGCAACCGCGAACGGCCCGACTGCCGCAGACAAGTTGCCGCAGTTACTGCTCCAATCGATAAAGCTGTCGTTAATTGGCACTTGGCCGTAGAGATAATCCACATCGTGGCCCGGCTGAATGCTGGACGAAAGGATTACCACCTTGCTGGTACTTGACGTCGCCCCGCCCATGCCATCGGTATGTTTGCCGTACGGGTCGGGTGAACCGATTACGCGCAACAGCAGTGCATCGCGCACATCTCCTGGTACCTGCGCTGCTAACGGCAGATCTTGCAGGCGGAAGAATACCCCCTTGGACGTGCCACCGCGCATATAGGTGGCGGGGATACGGAGTTGAGGTGCTTTTGTCATATCAGCCGGCCTTCGATGCATCGAGGAAATCCTGCGCAAACCGCTGCAGCACACCACCGGCTTCGTAGATCGAAACTTCTTCGTCTGAATCTAACCGACAGATCACCGGAACCTCGATGCTCTCGCCATTCTTACGGTGAATGTAGAGAGTCAGTTCCGCGCGTGGCTTACGTTCTCCCGAAACATCAAAAGTCTCTGTGCCGTCGATGACGTAGGTATTGCGAGTTTCACCCGGCTTAAATTCCAGCGGCAGCACGCCCATACCAATCAGGTTGGTGCGATGAATGCGTTCGAAGCCTTCGGCGACAATCGCTTCCACGCCCGCCAACCGTACACCCTTGGCCGCCCAGTCGCGTGAACTGCCTTGGCCATAATCGGCGCCGGCAACGATGATCAAAGGCTGCTTGCGCGCCATGTAAGTCTCGATGGCTTCCCACATGCGCATCACCTGACCTTCCGGCTCAATACGCGCCAGCGAACCTTGCTTCACGTTACCGTTTGCATCGCGCACCATTTCATTGAGAAGCGTGGGGTTAGCGAAAGTCGCGCGTTGCGCGGTCAAGTGGTCGCCTCGGTGCGTTGCGTAGGAATTGAAATCCTCTTCCGGCAAGCCCATCTTCGCCAGATATTCGCCTGCAGCGCTGTTCAGCAAGATGGCGTTCGAGGGCGAGAGATGATCGGTGGTGATGTTGTCACCCAGCACTGCCAGCGGGCGCAAGCCCTGTAGTGTGCGCCGATTGGCCAACGCACCCTCCCAATAGGGCGGGCGGCGGATGTAGGTACTCATCGGGCGCCAGTCATACAGCGGTTTTACCGCTTCACCGTGCTCAACCACGGCTTTGAACATCGGCTCATATACCTTGCGAAACTGCTCGGGCTTCACGCTCGCTTTCACGATTGCGTCGATTTCGGTGTCACTCGGCCAGATGTCTTTGAGCCTAACCGGATTGCCGTCGGCATCAACACCCAGCGCGTCTTTCTCTATGTCGAAGCGTACCGTGCCAGCGATGGCGTAGGCAATTACCAGCGGCGGCGAAGCTAGGAACGCCTGCTTCGCATACGGATGGATACGCCCGTCGAAGTTACGGTTACCCGAAAGTACGGCGGTGGCATATAGATCGCGGGCGATGATCTCCTGTTGGATATTCGGATCCAGTGCGCCGCTCATGCCGTTGCAGGTGGTGCAGGCGAAACCGACAATACCGAAACCGAGTTTCTCGAGCTCGGTGAGTAGATTAGCTTCTTTCAGATAAAGCTCGACGACCTTGGAGCCCGGCGCCAGCGAAGATTTCACCCACGGCTTGCGTAGTAGACCTTTAGCGTTGGCGTTACGTGCCAACAGGCCTGCTGCGATGACATTGCGGGGATTGGAGGTATTGGTGCAGGAAGTGATTGCCGCAATGATCACCGCGCCGTCCGGCATCAGTCCGCGGGCCTCATCGCTTCTGCCGGCGCCCAGTTTAGCCGCATCGGCAATGCCGCGCTCGGCAAGCGCGCTGGTCGGCAGGCGCTTGTGCGGGTTTGAAGGACCGGCCATGTTGCGGACCACCGTCGATAGGTCGAAGTGCAGCGTGCGCTCGTACTGCGCGTCCGATAGCGTATCGGCCCACAGGCCGGTCGTCTTGGCGTAAGTCTCAACCAGCGCAACCTGTTGGTCGCTTCGACCGGTCAGGCGTAGGTAGTCCAGAGTATTGTCGTCGATGAAGAACATCGCGGCGGTGGCACCGTATTCGGGCGCCATGTTCGAGATTGTGGCGCGGTCGCCGACGGTCAGCGCCGCTGCGCCTTCGCCGCGGAACTCGAGATAAACACCAACAACCTTCGACTGCCGCAGGAGCTCGGTCAGCGCAAGCACAATGTCGGTGGCTGTGATGCCAGGCTGCGGCTTGCCAGCCAGTTCCACGCCGACGATTTCCGGCGTGCGCATCCATGAGGCGCGGCCGAGCATCACGCTCTCCGCCTCCAGGCCGCCCACGCCAATAGCAATGACGCCGAGCGCATCAACGTGCGGCGTATGGCTATCGGTGCCCACACAGGTGTCTGGAAAGGCAACATCGTCCTGCACGTAAACCACCGGTGACATTTTCTCCAGATTGATTTGATGCATGATGCCGTTGCCTGGCGGGATTACTTCGACATTGCGGAAAGCCCGCTTGGTCCAGTCGATGAAGTGGAAGCGGTCTTCGTTTCGACGCTCTTCAATTGCACGGTTCTTGGTGAACGCGTCAGGATCAAAGCCGCCACACTCCACAGCCAGTGAATGATCGACAATCAGCTGTACCGGCACCACCGGATTCACCTGCGCTGGGTCGCCACCCATATCGGCAATGGCATCACGCAATCCTGCTAAATCCACCAGCGCGGTCTGGCCTAGGATGTCGTGGCAAACCACACGTGCAGGGAACCACGGGAAGTCCAGATCACGGCGGCGCTCAATCAGTTGCAAAAGATAATCGTCGCGGCGTGCGGGGTCAGCGCGACGAACAATATTTTCGGCATGCACGCGCGCAGTATAAGGCATTGCATTCCACGCGCCCGAGCGCAAGGCATCAACTGCGGCACGCGTATCATAGTAATCGAACTTGGTGCCTGGCAGTGGCTTGCGGTAGTCGGTATTCATCGCTGGTCGATAGGTATGTAGTTGCGGTCTTCCTCGCCAGTGTAGTTAGCACTTGGGCGAATAATTTTTCCATCAATGCGTTGCTCAATCACATGTGCCGACCAACCCGAGGTACGCGCCATCACGAATAGTGGCGTGAACATGGCGGTTGGAATGCCCATCATGTGGTATGCCGAGGCACTGTACCAATCGAGGTTCGGGAACATCTTCTTCAAATCCCACATCAGTGTTTCGATGCGTTCTGATACATTAAATAAATTCTGATTTCCGCCAGCCATGCACAACTCGCGCGAAATTTCTTTGATAATCGGATTGCGCGGATCAGATACGGTGTACACCGGATGACCGAAACCAATGATGATTTCCTTACGTTCAACACGCGCGCGAATATCGGCTTCTGCTTCATCTGGCGAATCATATCGTGAAATAATTTCCATCGCCACTTCATTGGCGCCGCCATGCTTCGGGCCGCGCAATGCGCCAATGGCGCCAGTTATGCAAGAGAACATATCAGAACCGGTACCGGCAATCACACGGCCGGTAAACGTGGAGGCATTGAACTCATGTTCGGCATACAACACCAGCGAGCGATCCAAGGCACGCGCATGCAATTCGCTCGGCAATTCATCGTGCAGAAGATGCAGAAAATGTGCTGCAATTGAATCATCATCGGTTTCAACATCAATGCGCTTTCCGTTGCGGCTGAAATGCCACCAATACAGCAGCATTGAAGCAAACGAAGCCATTAAGCGGTCCGCTATGTCTTTAGCTTCCGATTCCGGATGCGTGTCATCTTCAGGCAGAACATTGCCGAGCATCGAGCAGCCAGTGCGCATCACATCCATCGGATGCGAATTAGCAGGAATGAGTTCCAAAGCATCCATCACAAGCTTCGGCAATCCGCGTAAATTTTTCAATTTCGTTTTATAGGCGGATAACTGCACAGCATTCGGCAATTCGCCATGCACCAGCAAATGCGCCACTTCTTCAAATGTTGAGTGTGTGGCCAAATCGTGAATGTCGTAGCCGCGGTAATGCAAATCGTTGCCGCTTCTTCCCACAGTACACAACGCTGTGTTGCCCGCCGTAGTTCCGCTTAGCGCCACGGATTTCTTCGGTTTAAAGCCAGTTGAATTTTCAGTATTACTCATTTAAAACCTCAGAATGATTGCTTCGAATTATTCACTAAAATTATATTCAAAATTATAAAAATGCTCGCCGTCGCGAATATCAATTTGCATCTCGCCATCAAGACCGGTTAATTGTTCTGTACCGGAATCTGGAACCACACGAATGGATTGAAACGGCTTGCCACGCACCATTTGCGAGGCATGCTGCAACACAAAACTGCCTTGCCGACCAACAAGTGATCCCGTTACTTTTTCAAGTGCAACATAGGCCATAGAGCCTTCAACGGCTGTCATCACGGCTAGCATTTCGCCACTACTGCTGGCTGCTAAATCGCCCTGAAATTGTTTGTCGAGCGTGCGCCGACCAATCATGGCAGCATCTGCTTGTGCTGAAGCGGGCTGAAGTTCCAATTTAACAGTGAAACTGCCAGTAGCTTTGCTAATCATTCATTATTCCTTGTATTTGCTCTGTGAGAATAAGCCATCAAGCTTGTCTTCATAGCTATGGTAATTCAGATAATCGTATAGCTCAGCACGCGTTTGCAATGTGTCGATAATATTTTTCTGCGTGCCTTCGCGGCGCACGGTTTCATAAAAATTCAGCGCGGCTTTATTCATCGCACGATACGCACCACAGCAATACAAAGCAATATCGACGCCTGCTTCACGTAGTTCATCGGTCGTGTAAAACGGTGTAGAGCCAAACTCAGTTAGGTTTGCCAGAATGGGCACCTTCACTGCGGCCTTGAATTTACGGTAGTCGTCGATTGAAGTCATCGCTTCCGGGAAAATCATATCGGCGCCAGCTTCCACATACGCACAGGCACGCTCAATGGCGGAATCAATACCTTCAACGGCGGCCGCATCGGTACGCGCCATTAATACGAAGGATGAATCAGTTTTAGCATCAACCGCTGCTTTCACGCGATCAAGCATTTCAGCAAGTGGCACCACTTCCTTGCCAGGCCGATGCCCGCAGCGTTTCTGGCCAACCTGATCTTCCATATGCACGGCGGCCACGCCAGCGCGTGTAAAGGTTTTGATGGTGCGCGCAATATTAAATGCGCCGCCCCAGCCAGTATCAATATCCACCAACAACGGCATACCGGTGGCATCAACAATTCGTCGCGCATCAATCAACACATCTTCCATGCTGCTAATACCAAGATCTGGCACGCCCAAAGAATTGGCTGCTACACCACCACCCGAAAGATACAAGGCTTTATAGCCAACACGTTTAGCCATTAATCCGGCATACGCAGTAATTGCACCCATAACTTGCAACGGGGCTTCTTCAGCAACGGCAATACGAAATTTTGAGCCCGCAGATTCAGAATGCATTTGATAGTCCCATGTTATTTGGATTTGACTGCCTGTAAATTCAAATACCCATACTCAGTTCTGATTGTGGTTGCCAAGCGCAAACCGTATTCATCCTTGTAAAGGACTTCCTGTCCATTGAGGCCAGCATCAGAATAAAGTAGAACATAAGTAGGTTGCTGATTAGGAGCAACAACGATGTCTGCAGTTTCAGCAGCATTAGATAAAGCTGACACCCATTTTTTGCGAACGAATATCAGTTTTGTTTTGGCTGATATTTCACAGAAATTTTGGTCAAGTAGCACATATACCGGCAACAAAACCGTGGATAGTTTGGTTAGATTTAAATCTCTTACCAACAACACCTGTATTTTTTGTCCAGGTTTTATATCGGAAAATCTGACTCCAATAAAAGCACTTTTGCCGGTATCAAAATCGAGTCGCTCGGAACCTTCCTTGACTTGCACCATCTTCGGTATAAGGCTGTTTCCCGGCTTTACCCACGCGGAATAGGACTGTAACGCAGAGTAACAGGCGACTGCGGGATTTACCGGGGCGTTACTCGCAGCTGGTACAACAGGCAATGGTGCGTTCTGTGTTTCCTGCGACTGGGCCGAAGGTAACACCAAAAACAGTGCCAAGATTATCCAAAATCTGTGCATTATAAAAAATTTCATAAATGCCCTAAATTACGTTAACAAATGTACAACGCCGGCTTGCTCTTCCTGCAACTCTTTCAATGTTTTGTTAATGCAAGTTTGGCTGAATTCATCAATCGGCAAATCTTGTACCACACTGTATTCGCCGTTTTCGCAGGTTACAGCGAAGCCAAACATGGTGTCTTGCGGAATACCGTATTGGCCATCCGATGGAATGCCCATGGTGACCCATTTGCCATTTGTTCCCAGCGCCCAATCACGCATGTGATCAATAGCGGCATTGGCGGCAGAGGCAGCCGAGGACACGCCGCGCGCTTCAATAATGGCTGCGCCACGCTTACCCACAGTTGGTAAGAACGTGTTGGCATTCCAGTCGTGATCGTTAATCATGTCTTTCACGCTTTCACCGTTAATCGTTGCGAAGCGGTAATCGGGATACATGGTTGGTGAATGATTACCCCACACCACTAATTTTTCAATATCAGCAACGGCTTTACCGGTTTTAGAAGCAATCTGGCTGAGTGCCCGATTGTGATCTAAACGCAGCATGGCTGTGAAGTTTTTACTCGGCAAATCTGGCGCGCTTTTCATTGCGATCCAAGCATTGGTGTTGGCCGGATTACCCACCACTAATACTTTGACATTGCGGCTAGCCACAGCATTCAATGCTTTGCCTTGCGCGGTAAAAATTTGCGCATTCACAGCAAGCAATTCGGCACGTTCCATGCCAGGGCCGCGTGGCCGTGAACCAATCAACAAGGCATAATCCACATCTTTGAAAGCAGTCATTGGGTCGCCGTGTGCTTCCATACCCACCAACAACGGGAATGCACAATCTTGCAATTCCATCATCACGCCTTTCAGTGCTTTTTGCGGGCCTTCAACGGGCACTTCCAACAATTGCAAAATCACCGGTTGGTCTTTACCCAACATTTCACCGGAAGCAATGCGGAACAAGATGGCATAACCAATTTGGCCGGCAGCGCCGGTTACAGCAACACGAACTGGAGCTTTCATAAATTTATTCCAATAGTTTAGTTAATGTAGTTAAGTTAATTCAGCAAAAAATTCGACAAAGCGCTTCAAGCCATCCGGCAGTTGCGCGCTTGGGCAGGTATAGGAAATACGCAAAGATTTAGGCTCACCAAATGCCGAACCTGGCACACAAGCCACACCTTTGGCATCAAGCAAGGCATTGCAGAAATCTACATCATTAGCAATCAATGTGCCGTTATGCGATTTACCGAACGCACAGGAAATATCTGGAAACACATAAAACGCACCTTGAGGGCGCGGGCAAATTAAACCTGGAATGGAATTCATCGCATCCATCACCAAATTGCGCTTGCCTTCAAATTCTTTATTCTTTTGTTCTGGCACATCTTGTGGGCCGCTTAAAGCGGCCACAGCAGCAGCTGTAATCACTTCAGGAATGTTGGTGATGTGATTAGAGTTTAAAGTGGTCACTGCTTTAGCCACCGACTCTGGTGCTGCAATGAAGCCAACCCGCCAACCCGGCATGCCGTAGGTTTTCGATAATGAATCCACAAAAATTAGGCGCTCACGCAAGCTCGGCTGTGTATCCATGAAGTTGTGGTAGCCCAAGCCGTCGAACACCATACGATGATAAATGTCATCAGCAATAATCCAGGTGTCCGGATAATTCACCAATACATCGGCTAAGGCAGCAACTTCATCTTTGCTATACACCATGCCGGTTGGATTGTTGGGGTTGTTGAACAAAAACACTTTCGGTTTTTGCTTTAATGCCGCATCTAATTGTGCGGGTGTGATTTTATAATTCTGGCTAGCAGGGCAATGCAAATGCAAAGACTTGGCATTCATAATGTCAGCAATGTCTTGGTAGGTGGTCCAATACGGCACCGCAAATGCAATGCTATCGCCTTCATCCAACAAAGCTTCGGCCAAATTATACAAAATATGCTTTGCGCCAATACCGGTGGATATATTTGCGCGGCTGTAACCTTTTAGACCCGCGCGTTCAATATGACCTAAAAAAGCATCAAGCAAGGCATCTGCGCCGCGGTTGGAGCCGTATTGGCCGGAATCTTTAGCTAATGAATCAGCCGCTGCTTGATATACATGCGGGCCAGGCAAAAAATTCGGCACGCCAATCGAAAAGCTGATGATGTCGCGGCCGGCAGCTTTTAAAGCTTTGGCTTTCTCGGCAACCGCCATAATGGCAGAAGGTTTAGCGCGACCAATGCGCTGGGCTAATTGCGGCATGGAAATCCTCTAATGCAAATATTTGAGATGCCTATAATACCACGCTGACCAAAATGAAATGGGCGCCGAAGCGCCCAATGCATTGACAATTATCAGCAAAAATTACGCGTCTAAACTTGCGTTCCATTGTGCGATTCGTTCTGCTTGGCTGGCCAGCAACGCCGTGGCATCACCTTCAATGACGATACTTTGAATTACATCGCCTTGGCGGACTGCATCAACAACTGCTTGATCGGTCATATCAATCACTTCGCCAAATACCGTGTGCTTACCATCCAGCCATGAGGTGGCTTCATGGGTAATAAAGAACTGGCTGCCATTGGTGCCTGGGCCAGCATTGGCCATCGACAACATACCCGGCTTGCTATGACGCGCCTCAGCGCAGCATTCGTCTTCAAATTTATAGCCAGGGCCGCCATTGCCTACGCCATTCGGGCAGCCGCCTTGAATCATGAAGTTGGGAATAACACGATGAAAATTTAAACCATTGTAATAGCCGCGTTGTACCAAATTAACGAAGTTAGCAACGGTGACTGGCGCCTTGTCAGCAAACAGTTTCAGGCGAATTGGGCCGCGGTCGGTGGTAAATACAGCGATTAAATCAGACATGTAACGCTCCAAAATCAATGAATGTTGATTGAATAGAATGCCATAAATCGCCTTAATCTGCCTTAACAGGGTATAATATTCGGCTTACTTACTCTCCCCATGCCTTTCTAGGCATCTATTCTCTATGTCTATTGAAAAATTACGCAATATCGCTATCGTCGCACACGTTGATCACGGTAAAACCACCCTTGTCGATTGCTTGCTTAAGCAGTCGGGCACATTCAACGAACGCATGGTTACCACCGAGCGGATGATGGACAGTAATGATCAAGAAAAAGAACGTGGCATTACGATTCTTTCCAAGAACACCGCCATTAACTGGAATGGTAATCGCATTAACATCGTCGATACCCCAGGCCATGCCGACTTCGGCGGCGAAGTAGAACGCGTGTTGTCGATGGTGGATTCGGTATTGATTTTGGTTGATGCGATGGATGGCCCAATGCCACAAACCCGCTTCGTCACCCAAAAAGCCTTTGCGATGGGCTTCAACCCTATCGTTGTGGTGAATAAGATTGACCGCCCGGGCGCACGCCCAGATTGGGTTATCGACCAAGTATTCGACTTATTCGACAAACTCGGTGCAACCAACGAACAGCTCGACTTCCCTATTGTGTACGCATCAGCCTTGCACGGTTATGCAAGCCTTGACGACACAGCGCGCGACGGCGACATGACCCCTCTTTACGAAGCGATTATGAAGCACGTTCCAGCACCAACCGTTGATCCAGACGGCGCATTCCAAATGCGCGTTAGCCAGCTTGACTACAACAACTTCGTTGGTCTGATCGGCGTGGGTCGTATTCAGCGCGGCAAAGTTCGCACCAATATGCAAGTCAGCGTGGTTGATCGCGAAGGCAAGAAACGTCAAGGCAAAGTGTTGCAAGTGCTTGGCTTTATGGGCTTGGAGCGCATTGAAGTATCGGAAGCAGAAGCAGGCGACATCGTTGCTATCTCAGGCGTTGCCGATCTCAGCATTTCCGATACCATCTGCGCACTGGATACCCCAGAAGCATTGCCTGCATTAACCGTTGACGAACCAACTATTTCGATGACATTTCAGGTTAACAACTCGCCGTTCGCAGGCAGCAAAGAACACAGCGGCGGCAAGTTCATCACCAGCCGTCAAATCCGTGAACGTTTGGAGCGCGAAACACTGCACAACGTAGCATTGAAAGTTGAAGAAGGCTCAGATCCGGATAAATTCCTAGTCTCGGGCCGTGGCGAGTTACATCTTTCTGTATTAATCGAAAACATGCGCCGCGAAGGTTTCGAGCTTGCTGTGTCGCGTCCAGAAGTTATCATCAAGGAAATCGACGGCCAGCAAATGGAGCCCGTTGAGCAATTAGTGGTCGACATCGAAGAAGTGCACCAAGGCGGCGTGATGGACAAGCTCGGCACCCGCAAAGCGCAGCTTAAGAATATGGAATCAGACGGCAAAGGGCGCGTGCGCTTGGATTACATGATTCCAGCTCGCGGCTTAATCGGCTTCCAAAATGAATTCCGCACACTAACCCAAGGTTCGGGCCTGTTGTTCCATGTGTTCGACCATTACGGCCCGAAAGAACAAGGCGCTATTGCTAAACGTACCAATGGTGTGATGATTGCCAACGCGCCCGGCGCAACACCGGCTTACTCGCTTGGCCCGTTGCAAGAACGTGGCAAGTTGTTCGCCGCCGAAGGCGACAACGTCTATGAAGGCCAGTTAATCGGCATCCATTCAAAAGACAACGACTTAACTGTTAACGCCATCAAACCTAAACCACTCACCAACATGCGTGCTTCAGGCAAGGATGAATCCATCAAGCTCAGCCCAGCGATTAAACATACGCTCGAGCAAGCTTTAGATTTTATCGAAGACGACGAGTTAGTTGAAGTGACACCAAAAGAAATTCGCCTTCGTAAGAAACACCTAACCGAGAACGAGCGCAAACGCGCTGGCCGCGGTTAATCAAACAAACCCCGCTTCGGCGGGGTTTTTTGTACCCGAAAATTAAACTCTAAGCTTGTGATACCAGCAATTGATGGCAAATCGTGAATCCTTAAAATCAACCGATTCGGAAACAACTGTCATCACTTGATGCGGCACCCATGACGGAAACAGCAATAACCGATCATTGATTGGTTCAATATCCAAATAATTAGCTTCATCAGTAATGCTACGCAAAGGTAACAAACGCAAGTCACCACCATGGAAGTTTTTAGGTTGCGCATGGAAGTAATACACTGCAGAAAGCACCCTTACTGAAAATTCACTAGAGCCTGTTGCGGTATCAATATGTCTGTTATAGAACGCACCATTGGCATGTGCCACAATTTCGCGCTCGGTACCATACAATTCAAAATTCGGCATTCGTAGCTGCTCAAGTGCCTCTGAAAATACAGCATTGAATCGCTCTTTTATTTCCTTTTTGAGTGCTCCGAAATCCCTCAAAATACTTGAAATACGAATGTCCTGATCTATGCGGCCTGCATTCAATCCAACTGTTGATGATTCGAAAAGCGTTTGGTTTGCTACAACATGCTCAAGCAACTGATTCACTAATGCAGGTCCGAAAAAGTTTTCTTTGATGTAATAAGGCGGTAATTTGTCGAATACTACAGCAGATTTGTCTTTGTTGGTCATGCAGCATCCTTTCATCATTTCTGGTAAAAAATTATCACGCATTCGGCATGTCAATGTATCTTAATATAATAAACTATTAGATACGGATGGAAATCGATACGACACTTTGGGTATTAACCGCACTTGCAGGTTTTGTTGCAGGCTTTATTGATAGCATTGTTGGCGGTGGCGGCCTAGTACTGACACCAGCCATGCTCAACCTACATCCGGGGTTGCATATCTTGCAGGCCATTGGCACCCAGCGCACCAGTTCGATTATGGGCACCTCGGTGGCGGCTTGGAATTACCTTCGAAAAGTCCGTATTGAGCGCAGCATCATCGTGCCGGCCTGTATTTCCGCGCTGGCCGCATCGGCCGTCGGCGTGCAGTTCGCCAAACGCATCGACCCCGACATCCTGAAATGGACGGTGCTGATCATCTGCGTGGTTCTTGCTCTGTATACTGCGCTGCGAAAAGATCTCGGCCTGAAAGAAGAACGCCGCTTTCATCCGAAACACGAAAGCTTTGCTGCCATCGCCATTGGAGCAAGTACAGGTTTTTACAATGGTCTGATTGGACCAGGCACCGGCACCATCATGGTGTTCGCATTCGTCAGTTTCCTCGGGCTGGATTTTTTGAAGTCCTCGGCCGTATCGAAAGCTGCCAATGTTTCCGCCGATCTGAGCTCTTGGACGGTTTTAATGCTGAGCGGATTTGTTATCTGGGTATTGGCTATTCCATTAATTGTTGGCAATATGCTTGGCAGCTATATCGGCAGTCATATGGCTATTCGTAAGGGGCAGGCTTTCGTCCGAGTCATGTTTCTGATTATTGTACTTTCGCTCATCGCCAGGCAGGCCTGGCAGTTGCTGGCGTCTTGAGCGTTTGCTGTAGTAATACAAGACTATTTATTTATAACGACTTGCAGTAGCAGGCTAGCGGCGTTTTTTGGTCAGCAGCTTTAGAATTTCGCCAATCGTGCAATGCGATTCCAACGGGTGGCGCAGATGCAGCTCCGAATGGATTCGGTAGACATTGCGCCGACCGACCCGCTCACGCGTCAATGCCCCTGCCTCTTCCAGTTCGGAAACGATGCGATGTACCGCACGTTCGGTGATGCCGACAGTCAGGGCGATATCCCTTAGGGTCAAATCCTCTTTGCCGGCAAGGCAGACCATAACATGGGTGTGGTTGCTGAGGAATGTCCAACCTGGAACAACCTGTGATTCAGTCATAATTTTGCTTCTCCGCTTGACAGCCCGATTCATAAAGTGCTATTGTATTCATGTATTATATTTCATGTAAAGGAATTCATTTATGAACAAATCTGTTTCTTCATTATCACATGCCTCGGAACTACCTGCATTGCTAATACCGGTCGCCGAAGGCGACGGCATCGGTCCGGAAATCATGTCGGCCACACTCGCAATCCTGAAAGCAGCCGACCCTAAACTTGACTTCAAGAAAGTCACGGTTGGCCTCAAAGCCTATGAGAGCGGGCTGATGTCCGGCATCGGCGATGAT
>JANPOU010000063.1:0-3178 GCA_031428155.1 Arenimonas sp.
GGCACCCGGCACCCGGCCGGCCGATGGGCGAAGCGCATGCGCAGCCGGTGCCAGGCCGGCCATCCTGTGCCGTCGCGGCTCAGTTACCGCAACCCAGCGCCACGATGCGGTCGTAGGCCACCTTGGCCTGCACCAGGCCGAAGCCGAAGTTGTTGTCGCGGCCGGCGGTGCCCAGGTCCCGGGCGGAGTTGTTGAGCGAGTTGCGCAGCTGAGTCGCGGTGCAGCTGCGTCCCGCGGTGGGCGCTGCGGGCGTGAAGTAGCTCCACACCAGCGCCGCCACGGCCGAGACGTGCGGCGTGGCCATCGACGTGCCGTCGTAGTAGGCGTAGTTGGCCAGCGCCACGGCCACGCTGCTGGCCTGGCCCAGCCGGCCGAGCAGGACATTGCCGTCTTCCTGCGCGATCGACACCGAGGGGATGGACGTCACCGTGGTGCCCAGGGTGCCGCTGAAGGCGCCGGGGGCGTTGTTGTAGATGACTGCGCCCGTGCCGCCGCTGAGCTGGCAGTTGCTGACCTTGGTGGTGAAGTCGACCGTGCCGCGCGCGATCAGGCACACCTTTCCGCTGGCGCCTGCGTTGACGACATCGCCGATGCCGAAGTTGAACAGCGCGCCATTGGCCTGCAGGTTGGGCGAACCCTCCATCGGAAAGGCCTCGACCACCAGCCCGCCGACGTCCAGCGAGCCCAGCAGCCCCTTGCCGTTGGGCACGGTGGAGAGCACACCGACGCCCGGCCCCGAGATCTCGACGTCCTTGTTGTACTGCGAGAAGTCGGCCTTCAGGTTGTTGACGTCCACCGCGGCCACGCTCACCACGCTGGCGTAGCCCGCCGGGTACGAGGTGCGGCTGTTGCCGCCGTTGCCCGCCGCGGCGATGGACAGAATGTTGGCGCTGAGCAGCTGCTGGAACTTGGTCTGCTCGGTGCGGCTGGACACCGAGCCGCCCAGCGACAGGCTGATGACGTTCGCACCGCCGTGCTGGCAGCGCGTGGCGGCGTCGACCAGCGTCGACGAGTAGGCCCAGGCGCCGCTGTCGCCGAACACGCGGACGATGAAGAGGTTGAGGTTGCCGCCGGCGTTGACGCCCACCACGCCGATGCCGGTGTTGTTGAGCGCGGCGATCGTGCCGGCCACGTGCGTGCCATGGCCGTCTCCGTCCTGCGCCCAGGCCAGGTTGCCGTTGTGGCCACTCACGCGCGAGGTGCCTGGCAAGTCTTCGTGGCCCAGGGAGTAGCCCGAGTCGATGATGCAGACCTTGCGGTTGCTGGTGAGCGCATCGCCTTGCGGCAGCAGGTGGGCCTGCACGGCGCGAATGCCCCAGGGCTCGAGCTGGCCGCTGGCGTACGGGGTGGAGGACGGCGTCGTCAACGCCAGCGGGAAGCGCTTGGCGTCCTCCTCGACGTAGTCGACATTCGGGTTGCGCGACAAGCCGGCGACCGCCGCACTGGGCAACTCCACGGCCACAGCCGCCACCGAAGGCAGCACGAGCGCAAAGCGTCCACGTGCGGCCGCCAAGGCAGCGCGTGCGCCGGGTTCGGCGCCGGCCTTGAAGCCGACGATCACGCGGGAAAAGCCCGCTGCGGGCTCCCGGTCTTGCGCCACTGCCGCAGTGGTGCCGAGAGCGGCGCAGGCCGCGACTAACAGGGTCTGGCGAAACTTCGAAGGCATGCGGTAACTCCGTAAGAAGAGTGCAACGCCCGGATTATGAGCGCGCAGTCTGCCAGCCGCCCCCCGCATTTCCGGCGGTGTCCACCCGTCCGACCGGGGGCGACGCGCGACTGCCATGGACGGACAGGCGGCGGTTGAAGCGCCACTTTTCGCGCCCGTTGGCGGCCAGACTCGCTCTCGATGCGCTGATCGCGACCTCCAGCGTCGATAGTGGCCTGCTGCGAGCCGGTGAATCCGAGCGCGATCGTCTAGAGGTCGTAAACGGGTCCGCCGCTGTGCCTCGGTCCTGCAGGCTTGGGCGCAGCCGCTCGCAGCAGCCTCGGGCGTCGGGCTGCCTGCAGTGCCTGCCTACGCGCACGTAAGCGCGGCAGCGCAGAAGACCGCAGACCCAGGTGCGTGAGGTGTCCACGATCACTGGCTGATCCGGGATCGCGGCAATGACTTTCGGCTCGCCGTGGCAGTTCGGACCGTGCTGCAGATCGAGCTCAAACAGGGTTTGGAGTCATCGCACCGAGCTGATGCTTGCGAGCTCGCTGTACCGCCCGTCAGCGGCCCGTGGCGGCGGACTGCTTGTGGCCGCGACTGCCCGTTCGCGGTCAAGGATGACAGCAGTCAGTCAATCTGACGCGGTCTGAACGGCCAGTCTTCGAGACGGCGAGTTCAACGTTCCGACAAGGGAAAACCCGCCGTTCGTGTGCCAGGTCAGTTCCAGATCCAAGGACGATGCAGCCTGTCCAGGCGTCAGCACAAGACCCCAAGCCTGGGTCAGGGCGTCAGGTCCAAGGCTTCCGTAACGCGGTCGAATGGAATCTTCGCCACCTCGTTGACACGCTTGACTGCATCGGCATCGCCGGCCTCGAACAGACACATGCAGGCACCACTGTCCGGCACGAAAGTGGATCGGATATAGCGCACTGGCGTGCCCTCGGCGCTGAATCGTTGCGAGGTGGCGATTGCCGCCTGCTGCGCGGCAGCAAGATCGCTCATTGCAATTCCCTTGAGGGAACGCTCGACCATGTAAACGCTCATGATGATTTCCTTCGGCGGTGGTTGAAGCCTCGCAGCATATGTTGTCGCCCGCTGCAGCGGAAGCCCCAAAACTGAAAGCAACGACGTGTCCACACCGACGAGCTGCTGGCCAAGCAATTTGCCATTCACATCCAGGGTGACCAACGGTCATGCTGATGTCAGGGGCCCGGTTCAAATTTCGGTATCGAGACCCACGGTCATTGGCCTGTGTTCCCGATTTGTGTCGGTGTTGACTGGAGCGGGCGCAACGTAGTTGACGAGGATGCCTGGCCGACGACTTCGCGGTTGAGCGTTTTGATGAAGGTGATGGCGCCGGCGCTCACGTGCTGACCAACCGTGCCTCTAGCCGCGACAAGTTCCTGCCCTGGTGCGCGCGCAGTCACAGTGGCGCACCTTCGAGAACAGGCTCTCGTTGTAGCTGTCAGCACCTCACATCGGCGGGTCACCCCTCGTCGATCAATATCGTCATGCTCCTGATGCGAC
>JANPOU010000064.1:0-2902 GCA_031428155.1 Arenimonas sp.
GCGTTAGAAGATGGCGTAGATCCAAACATCGTTATACCGACCGAACCGGGTGGTTATCGCATTGCTAACCGTCGGGTCACTGATACACATTATTACGGGCCAGTTGATATGCGCCGCCTGTTGGTGAAATCTTCCAATATCGGTGCGGCCAAACTGGCTGCCAATATGAGCAACCAGCATTTTTATTCGGTGCTAAGCCGTTTTGGTTTCGGCGAAAAAACCGATTCTGGATTTCCAGGTGAATCTTCGGCGGTGTTGTCTGCGCCCAATCGCTGGGGCCCAGTTGAGAAAGCCACTATTTCTTATGGCTACGGTTTGTCAGTAACTCCGCTGCAGATTGCTCAGGCTTATGCTGCTTTAGCGAATAATGGCACCTTGATAAGTCCAAGCTTTATAAAGGGTAATGCGAGTCGCCAGCAACGCGCCGTCGATGCCGTGGTAGCTGGGCAAGTGCTAAATATGCTTGAAGATGTAACTAAAACGGGCGGTACTGCGGTGCAAGCCGCGCTCAAAGGCTATCGCGTAGCTGGCAAGACGGGCACCTCGCGCCGCGCCGTTGCTGGTGGCTACGAAAAACGTTATATCTCGTTGTTCGCTGGTGTGGTGCCTATTGAAAACCCACGTTTCGCGATGTCAGTTGTGGTACATGAGCCATCCGTCGGTGGCTATTACGGTGGCGTGATTTCCGCACCCGTGTTTCACAAGGTGATGGATGGCGCGCTGCGCCTGATGGATGTGCCGCCCGATAATATTGAACAATGGTATGCCGACAAAGCAACGCCAATTCAAGTGCTACCAGTGGTTGCAGAAGACAGCATGCCGCCAGATACTGGGGTAATGCCATGAGTCGCGCCATGACATTGGCACAATTGGCCGATGGCCTTTTTGACGTTTCAGGCCATCAAACTGCACTAATAACTGGCTTGAGTTGTGATTCGCGCACATTGCAGCCCGGCGATGCATTTATTGCGGTGCAAGGATTTACAGCCCATGGCTTGAGTTATTTACAGACTGAGCAAGCAAGCAAAGCCAGTGTGGTTTTGTTTGAAGCGCCGGCGCCAACTGATTATGTACAGCCAGCCAATGCGTTGGCCGTGGCACATTTAAAACAAAAACAAGCGCAGATTGCCGATCGTTTTTATGGCTCACCGTCGAAGTTGATACAAATGATTGGTGTTACTGGCACCAATGGCAAAACCTCGAGCGTGCAACTTATTGCAGAGGCCTATAGTTTGCTTGGAACAATAGCTGGAACGATTGGCACGCTTGGCGCGGGCTTAGTGGGGCGCTTGCAAACAGGTGAGCGCACAACACCTGATGTGATTGCTGTGCACCGTACCATTGCTGGTATGCGCGATGATGGCGCGCAGCTTGTTGCGATGGAAGTTTCTTCGCATGCGCTTGATCAGGGTCGAGTTGATGAAGTCCGTTTTGATACCGCAGTATTCAGCAATTTAACCTTGGATCATTTGGATTATCACGGCAACATGCAAGCATACTTTGCTGCGAAAGCAAAATTATTTGCATGGCCTGGCTTGCGTCATGCGGTAATCAATGTTGATGATGCTTACGGCGAACAGTTGTTTGATCAAATCATTGATGGTTTGGCGTGTATTTCAACGTCTTCAAAACAACACAGCAAAGCCAGCTTGCGCGCTGAACAAGTGTCTTTGAGCTTATCTGGGATGAGCTTTAGCTTGGTGTATGAAGGCCAACAGGCGTTGGTAAATTCGCCTTTATTAGGCCGCTTTAATGTTGATAATTTATTGGCTGTTGCCGGTGTATTGTTGGTGAACGGTTTAGATTTGCAGCAGGTTGCTAGTGTGCTCGGCAAGCTCTCGCCGGTGGGTGGCCGAATGAGTCGCTTGGGTGGCGAACAGGGTTTACCTTTAGTGGTGGTGGATTACGCACACACGCCTGACGCATTGCAACAAGCGCTAAAAACATTGCGTGGTCATAGCCAAGCGCGCTTGATTTGTGTATTTGGCTGCGGCGGTGATCGTGATCGCAGTAAGCGGCCTTTAATGGCCGCAATTGCTGAGCAACTCGCTGACATGGTCTGGCTTACTGACGACAATCCACGCGCTGAATCGGGCGACGCCATTGTGGCCGAGATCTGCTCAGGCTTCCAACAAATGAGTCGCGTGAATATTCAACGTAACCGCCGCTTAGCAATTAAAGAAGCGATTTCCGCAGCCAATGCCAGCGATATTGTGCTGATTGCGGGCAAAGGCCATGAAACGTACCAAGAGCTAGATGGTGTAAAAATGCCATTTGATGATCGCGCCATTGCAGCGGAATATTTGGCGGTGGCGGCATGAGAAACATCATGCTCTCGCAATTGGCCCAGTGGTGCGAAGGCCGCTTAATCGGTGAAGATGTGTCGATTGAACATATCAGCACCGACAGCCGAGATGTGCGAGAAAATGGCTTGTTCGTAGCACTTAAAGGCGAACGTTTTGATGCCCACGATTTTGTGTTGCAAGCTAAAGCCAGTGGCGCAGCGGCATTGTTATTGCGTCGAGTGGTTGATACCGATTTGCCACATATTTTATGCTCTGATACCGAAGAGGCTTTAGGAGAAATTGCTGCAGGTTTAAGCATTGGCCGGCCTGCTGTGGTGTTGGCCTTAACCGGCAGCAACGGAAAAACATCTGTGAAGAACATGCTATATAGCATCTTGGCATATGCCGGAAATGCTTACGTTAATCCGGGCAATCGCAACAATGAAATCGGTTTGCCATTAGCAGTGATTGATGCGCCAGAAGATGCCGAGTTTGCAATCTATGAAATGGGCGCTGGAAAATTGGGCGATATCGCTTATTTAACCAGTATTGTTGCGCCGAATGTCGCCTTGGTGAATAACATCGCGCCGGCACATATTGAGCGGATGGGTTCTTTG
>JANPOU010000065.1:0-36373 GCA_031428155.1 Arenimonas sp.
ATTGATTACGTATGGCCTATGCTCGACCAACGCTTAGTACAGCAGTGGATTTCAACGCCTGCTATTTGGAAAGTCAATGATCATGGCTTGTCTCGATATCTGCACCGTTCAGCAGTCGCGGGCGTTAGCGCTGATTATGTGGCTTGGAATCCAACAAAGGATTGTATGGGAGCTTTAATTCAAACTGAAAGCTGTTCAGCCAATTTACTACTCAACTTAATGCCTTTACTCGATGAATTAAATAAAAATCAATCAGTAATAAGTCTTCTGGATAGAGCTAAAGCAATGCAGGTTAATCGAATGATTGCTGATGATAAGTGGGATTATATTTCACAACAAAATATAAATAATTTAAAAATACTAGACCTGTGGGACTGAATAAAAAAAGGCATTGGGTTAATTCCAATGCCTTTAATACAATATTTTTTTAATATATAAATTTAGGATGGGCTACTCATTGCTCCACCAGCAGCTTCAACTCCACGATTCTTTTTTAAACTAGCTCCAGGCCCTGAGCCATCAAGCGTAGTACCTTTGGTCAGATTGGAATTCAATTCACTAATTTCAGGCTTCTTATATTCTTTTTTATTCATAATTTCCATTAGTCAATCCGTAGGGTTGGGTAATAATCAGTTGCATTTTGCCTTAAATTTAAGGTTAGTGTCAACACCATCACAATTTTTAAGGCAAAATATTTTGCTATTATGTACGCCTTGCGTTGTATCTATCTACCACTAAAGGTTTTTTTGAGAATTTAATGCCTCAATTTATTATGTATGGCCTCACCGCTGAGAGCGATTGGCATCTGCCCGAATGTCTGCCCGCCGATCAAGGCGCCGAGCCAGATATTCGTATTATCAAAGGCTTAGCGCCTGAAAATGGTATTGATTCAGAATCAAATAATTCATGGGAACAGTCCATTGATGGTGAATTCTGGCTGAATGTGGAGGAAGTGGCGCGTTATTGGATTCGTAACGGTCGTGAAATTATTATTGAACCTTATGCTGATGCAGATGATGCCAGTATTCGGGTATTTTTATTAGGTTCAGCGATTGGCGCACTGTTATTCCAACGTGGTTTGTTGCTAATTCACGGCAATGCTATAGAAGTGAATGGCGCTTGCGCGATTTGTGTGGGTGATTCCGGAGCCGGAAAATCGACCCTGGCTGCAGCGTTCTTGCAACATGGCCATCGTCTGTTGGCCGATGATGTGGTTCCTGTCAGTGAAAACGGCTTGGCCACGCCAGGTTTTCCGCGCATTAAGCTGTGGGGCGATGCCGCTAGGCAGTTGGGTATTGAAACTGATGGCCTACGCCGGATTATGCCGGATATGGACAAATACAATGTGCCCTTGGGCGAACGCTACTGCGATACGCCGTTGCCGGTGAAATGGGTGTATTTGCTGGAACCATCCGAGAACGAGGACTTCCGGCTTGAGCCCTTCGTGGGCATGGCCCGCTTTGAGCCGCTGCATGAAAACACCTACCGCGTGCATTTTTTAGAAGCGATGGCCTTAAAGCCACAACATTTGCAGCAAGTGGCGAAGTTAGCCGGCAAAATACACATGGCCAAAATCCAGCGCCCACAATCTGGTTTTCGCATCAACGAATTGGTTCGGTTTATACTCGATGATATCGATAAAAATCCCTAATTTATTGATGATTTAATGAGCAGCAGCACACAGCAATTAAACGAGCACTTATGCAATGACTGATCTAATCAATAAGGCGAATCAACTGTGCATGTCCTGCGGCATGTGTTGCGATGGCACGATGTTTAAAAATGCAACGGTGGAGTCAGACGAAAAACAGCAAGTAGAGTCTGTCGGGTTAATTGTTAATGAGAAATTAGGAGAATTCTCGTTTGAACAGCCCTGCAAGTATTATTGCCAAAATCAATGTGCCATTTATTTACAACGTCCGCCTGTGTGCAATGGGTTTCGGTGCCAATTGCTAAAAAAATTAAACAAGGATGAAATTAGCTTTGAGATGGCATTAGAAAAAGTGACTATGGTGCGGGCATTGCAAAAAGGTTTGGTAGATGTGATGCCAAACGCTAAATACAGCCCAATTACCAGCGACGATGTTTATGAGATGGCCGTTACGATCAATCAAAATGAGCCATCGCAACGAATGCAGAACGGTGTGTTCTTGATGCTGGCAACAAAATTTATCGGGCTGCTTACTGATCATTTCTGGCGTAAGGAAAAACTAAGCAATCCAGTCTTGGCAAATGCGCCAGATATTTTACAAAACCCGAATCATAAGATGTAGGCTTGTAACCCATTCGGCATATACCCTTATAATGGATGTCTAACAACATTTTCTCAACACTTGCGAGTCAGCCTAAAATGAACTTAGAATTATCCCAAAAAATCTCCCGTCATTGCGATATACTCAGCGCCGAAATCGGTGGTGAAGCGATTATGATGAGCATTGAAAAAGGCGCTTACTTTGGCCTAAACCCAGTAGCTACCCGAATTTGGGATTTGCTTGAGCAGCCTAAAAATATTGCCGAACTTATTCAAACCATCACCGATGAGTACGAGGTTAGCGCTGAACAAGCCGCTGAAGATGTGCAGGGTTTCGTAGCCGATATGCTTGAGCGGGGCATTGCGCAATTAGCCTGAGCCATGTTGCAGAGTAAACTCAAGAGCTTTTTCGATCAGAGTTTCATGACTCAATGTTTGATGTTGCCAGCATGGTTGCTAACCGGCATGGCAAGGTTGTTGGTGTTGTGCGTGCCGTTTAAATATTTTGCGCCACATCTTGGCATACACCACGACATTACGGCATTTATTCCATTGTTAGATAAAAAACAACAAGCGCGAGCGCTCAGCATTGGTCGTGCTGTGCGCATGTCATCAACCCTTGCACCATGGAACGCCAACTGCCAAGCGCAAGCTATTAGCGCACGATTTTTGATGACGATATTCTCAGTGCCGTACGTTATTTTTTACGGTGTGGCCAAAGATCCTATTGAACAGATGAAAGCCCATGCCTGGTTATGCGCTGGGCCTGTGCAAGTAACCGGTGGATATGCATTCGATGAATTTACCGTAGTGGCGGTGTTTGGTAGCCATCCCACCCAACCTCCCTTCCAAGGAAGGGAGGAGTAAAAGCAAAGCTGAAGTGAAGTCCCCCTTTTCTAAAAAGGTATTTAGGGGGATTCGAAGCATCCCTCCCAACCTCCCTTCCAAGCAAGGGAGGAGTTTAGCAGTCTACAAACTATAATCCCCCTTTCTCGAAAGGGGGGACTTAGGGGGATTAAAGCTTGACGTGTGGAGCGAATTATTTCTTCGCTTTAGCGTCTTTCCAGCCTTGCTCATAACCTTTGGAAAATGCCGATTCAAAACGTGAATCGTACGAATCTTCGTGGCGTTGATAGGCATTGCTTAAACTAGCTTTTGCGTCTTCAAGCGCAACAGCATAACCTTCTTTGTAATACACACATTCAGCCTTGGCCATATTGGTTGGGCAAGTGGGTGCTTCAGCCATGGCAGCGCTTGAAAACAATGCGGCAGCTAAAACGAATGCAATTGAACGGACTTTCATGGCACATCTCCAGAGATGTAGGGAACATGCATAATCTTACTGTATTTTTACATGCAATCAAGTCATAAGCTGAACGGCCGTTTAATAACACTTGTCTGAATTATTGCCGTAAAATGATGAAAATCTGAGAAAAAACAAAGCATGAATGCATTATCACACCTTGATCGTCTGGAAGCAGAAAGTATCCATATTTTTAGGGAAGTGGCTGCAGAATTCAAGAATCCCATCATGTTGTATTCGATTGGCAAAGACAGTGCAGTGCTACTGCACTTATTAGCCAAGGCGTTTTATCCAGCAAAACCGCCCATTTCATTGTTGCATGTCGATACCACCTGGAAGTTTCAAGACATGTACCGCTTCCGCGAAACTATTGCTGAACGCTATGGCGTAACGCTACTAGTGCACATTAATCAAGATGGACTGGCACAAGGCGTCAATCCATTCACGCATGGCGCTACCGTGCATACCGATGTGATGAAAACGCAGGGCTTAAAGCAGGCGCTAGATAGTGGCCAATACGATGCTGCAATTGGCGGCGCACGCCGCGACGAAGAAAAATCGCGCGCTAAAGAACGGGTTTTTTCGTTTCGTAATGCCCAACATCGCTGGGATCCGAAATCGCAGCGCCCAGAACTTTGGGATGTCTATAATACCCGCATAAAAAAAGGTGAAAGCGTTCGGGTATTCCCCATTTCAAACTGGACCGAATTAGATATTTGGCTATATATCTATCGCGAGAAAATTCCGGTGGTGCCATTGTATTTAGCGGCAGTGCGGCCTGTGGTTGAGCGTGATGGTGGCTTGATTATGGTTGATGATGAGCGTATGCCGCTGCATGTGGGTGAAACGCCGATGTTGAAAAAAGTTCGCTTCCGTACACTCGGCTGTTATCCACTCACTGGCGCGATTGAATCGGATGCCGAAACCTTGGAAGCGGTAATCGCTGAAATGCTGGTGGCGCGAACCTCGGAGCGGCAAGGTCGGATGATTGATCACGATCAATCGGCCTCGATGGAAAAGAAAAAACAGGAGGGCTATTTCTGATGAACACCGACATCAATGCTTACCTGCAGCAACACGAAAGCAAATCCCTGCTGCGCTTCATCACCTGCGGCAGTGTTGATGATGGCAAGAGCACTTTAATTGGGCGATTATTGCACGACACCAAAGGCCTGTTCGAGGACCAACTGTCAGCGCTTGAACAAGACAGCGCCAAGCATGGCACGCAAGGCGCGGCGATGGATTTTGCTTTGTTGGTTGATGGTCTTGCCGCTGAGCGCGAACAGGGCATCACCATCGATGTGGCGTATCGTTTTTTCGCTACTGAAAAGCGCAAATTCATTGTTGCCGATTGCCCCGGCCACGAACAGTACACGCGCAACATGGCCACTGGCGCATCCACGGCTGATGTGGCGGTTGTGCTAATTGATGCGCGCAAAGGCGTGTTAACGCAAACACGGCGGCACAGTTTCATTGTCTCGCGCTTAGGCATAAAACATGTTTTGCTGGCTGTGAATAAAATGGATTTGGTCAATTTCGACGAAATCGTTTTCAATCAGATTGTTGAGCAATACCGAACACTGGCCGAGCAACTCGGTATTTCATCGGTGCATGCTATTCCGATATCGGCACTGACTGGTGACAACCTGATTAGCGCTTCCACACACACGCCTTGGTATGGCGGGCCGAATGTGTTGGAATATCTTGAGACCATCGATAATGCAGGTAGGGGCGGCCCCATGTGGCCGCCCGAAAATTCGCGGATATCTGCGGGCGAAAATGAAGAGATCGTTAACACCACGGGCGAACACACAGGTTCGCCCCTACAATCCATCGATGTCCCCGCCCGTATGCCTGTGCAATGGGTGTGCCGGCCCAATTTAGATTTCCGCGGCTTTGCCGGAACGCTTTGCCAGGGTACTTTCAAGCCCGGTGACGAAGTGATGGTATTGCCGTCTGGCAAGCGCTCAACGATTGCGCGCATCATCACCCAAAATACCGATTTAGCAGAAGCCATTTGTGGCGAAGCGGTGATGCTGACTTTAGCTGATGAAGTGGATATTAGCCGCGGCGATGTAATTGTGGCCGGCAAGTTTCCGTGCGAAGTGGCTGATCAATTCGCTGCGCATATTATTTGGATGGATGAAGCTGAGCTTATTCCAGGCCGTGGTTATTGGCTAAAAATTGGTGCGCGAACAGTAAATGCCACGGTCACCGAAATTAAGCACAAAATTGATATCAACACCCAAGATTTGCTAGCCGCAAAAACCCTGCAGCTCAACGAAATCGCAGTTTGTAATATTAATTTGGATCAGGCCATTGCTTTTGAGCCATACGCCATAAACAGAACCTTAGGCGGGTTTATTTTAATCGATCGACAAAGCAATGCCACGGTGGCGGCTGGAACCATTGACTTCGCCTTGCGCCGCGCTGCTAATATCCATTGGCAGGTCATGGATGTGAATAAAGACGTGCGTGCCGCTATGAAAGCGCAGAGCCCGCGCTGCATATGGTTCACGGGTTTATCAGGTTCTGGTAAATCAACCATTGCCAATCGCGTTGAACAAAAACTGCTGGCCAGCCATCACCACACTTATGCATTAGACGGCGATAATGTTCGTCATGGTTTGAATAAAGATTTAGGCTTCACCGAAGCCGATCGCGTTGAGAATATTCGCCGTGTGGCGGAAGTAGCAAAATTAATGGTGGATGCTGGTTTAATTGTATTGGTGTCGTTTATCTCGCCATTTCGCTCTGAACGCGATATGGCGCGCGCCCTATTTGCCGAGGGTGAATTTGTTGAGGTGTTTGTTGATACGCCATTAGAACTCTGCGAGCAACGCGATGTGAAAGGCTTATATGCCAAAGCACGTGCCGGGCAATTGCCAAACTTCACTGGTATTTCCTCGCCCTATGAAGCGCCCTTGAACCCAGAATTGCATTTGCATACCGAACAACACAACATTGATGCATTGGCCGATACGGTATTGAATAAAATTTCGACGTAGGGGCGAACCCATGTGTTCGCCCAATAGATTACGCACGAAACATCAGGGCGAACACATGGGTTCGCCGCTACAAATAATTGACAACATCCTGCCAAGATCCTTGCGCTTTGATGCGTCCTTTATCCATCACAATAATGTGGTCGGCGTGTTCCAGTGTTGGTAAGCGGTGGCCAATAATCAACACGGTTAAATCGCCATGCAAATTTTCGATGGCCTGACGAATGCGACTTTCATTAGCGCGATCGAGTGCGCTAGTGGCTTCATCTAAGATTAGTAACGCGGGTTTTTTTAGCAGGGCGCGTGCCAAGGCAATGCGTTGTCGTTCGCCGCCAGATAGCAAAATGCCACCATCGCCCACTAAGGTGTCCATGCCCTTTGGCAAATCAAATACAAACTCCGCAGCCGCCTGCGTCAATGCATGCTTGAGTTGCTGTTCATCCGCATGTGGATTGCCCCACAATAGATTGCTTCGAATACTATCGTGAAATAGGAAAGTATCTTGCGGCACATAGGCCACACTATGTCGCCAGCTTTGCAGTGCTGCGCCGGTTATTTGTTTTCCATCAACCTGCAATTGGCCATCATTTAAATCCAACAAGCCCATCAACACATCGGCCAGTGTGCTTTTGCCTGCGCCAGATTCGCCCATCACCGCCGTGGTGGTTCTGCTTTTCAGGGTTAAAGATACCGCATCAAGTGCTAGTTCATTTCTATCGCTATAACGAACCGTTGCTCGCACTAACTCAATGCAATGCTCAACACGCGCCGTGGGCGGCTCATTATCGCTGAGAGGTTCGGCATGCGCTTCGGCTTGCTCAATCAACTGATAGCAACGTTCAACAGCAGGCAGGGCGTGTAGCCAATATTGAAATTGTTGTTGCGTGCTGGAAAACATTGGCAACAAGCGGCTGAAAATAAATACCAAGGTGAGTAACGTGGCCATTGGAATAAATAATACTTTGATACCTAAATATAAAAAGCAGGCCAACAAAAAAGAACCAGCAATTTGATACCAAGCATGGGCACGGGTGTGATTTATTTGAAATGCGATGGCTTGTTCACGTATCGATTTCATATGCGAATCAAAACGTTGCAGATAGGTTTGTTCGGCACCTAAGATTTTGGCAAGTTTGATACCCGCTAAACTTTCCTGCACATTGCCCATCATTGCACGTTCGGCAACAGCTTGTTGTTCACCCAATGTTCTGGCTTGTCGGCGCAGTTTTCGAAGCAATACAAAAATAATAATGCCAGTGAGCACGCTCACCAAACAAGCAACCCAAGAAAGGCTGAATGCCACAGCTAAATAAGCCAGCATGGTAATTGTGGTACTGATTAATTGAATGCCGAAAAATACGCCGGTACCCACTTGATCTACTTCGCTCATCAGCGTAGTGGCGTGGTCGCTACGTCGGCCAGCCACCAACCAGCGCCACTTGGCATTCATTAATGCGCTATAACAGCGTCTGCGTACTTTATCGACTAATTCATTTTGAAAGCGTGTGTTTTGCTTGATGCTGATGATAGACAAAGCCGAACGCATTAAAACCAGAATAAAGAAAATAATAAGCAAGTTTTCAAGCGTGAATCCCAAGCCGAAAAAATTGAAAAAAGTGCGTAAGCCATCAATAATTTGATTCGAAGAGCCGGCGCTTTGATTCAAGCTTTCCAACATCGGCACGAGTAATAAAATACCCACGCTGTCGAGCAATGAGGTGAGCAGCATCAAAGCCAATAGCCAGATAAATCCTTTACGCGACGCTTCCGAAAGCACACGCCGGAACACAGCGATTGGGCTTGACTGGCTTTTTGTAGGCTCTTGCAAATCCGTTAACAACAGCCATGATCTCCGAATGCTGCTTGGCCTGCATGCACATGCACACCTTGTGTAAGGCCTTGTTGGCTGGCTTCAAAATGCGCAGCCACCACATGCGCCACCGCTTCAGTAACACGCTTGCCAGTGGGAATATGCAGGAATTCATTCGGGCCATGTGCGTTTGAATGCGGGCCGAGCACGCCGGTAATCATAAATTGTGCGCCCGGGAATTTTTCGCCCAACATACCCATAAATGGAATGGTGCCACCTTCGCCCATATACATAGCCGGCGCGCCAAAACTGGCTTGGCTAGCCTGCTCAATAGCCGTTTCAAGCCATGGTGCGAGTTCGGGAGCATTCCAGCCGGTTGAAGCTTTTTCCAATTCAAAGCTTACTTTTGCACCGTATGGCGGATTGTGTTCCAAGCGTTCTTTAAGAAATTTACCAGCTGCATCTGGGTCAAGCATCGGCGGTATGCGCAAAGAAACTTTCACGGCTGTGAATGGCCGCAACACATTACCCGCATTATTGAGCTCTGGAATGCCGTCAATACCGGTAATTGATAAGGCTGGTCGCCATGTACGATTTAGAATGAGTTCACCCAGATCATTACTGACTGGCTGCATATTAGGCATGAATGGAAATTTGTCGAATACATCGTTGCCCAATACTTCTGCGGCGCGTTGTGCTTGTTGTATACGTTGTGCAGGAATCGTCACATTTAATTCAGGCGAATTGATTTGGCCGGTTTCTTGATCATCAATACGTGATAAAAGCTGCCGTAACACACGAAAGCTGGATGGCACAATGCCGGACGCATCGCCAGAATGCACGCCTTCGCTGAGCACATCTATACGCAGATTGCCGCCTGCTAAACCGCGTAAAGACGTAGTGCACCACAGTTGATCGTAGTTAGCACAGCCTGAATCTAAGCAAACTACTAAGCTGGGTTTGCCAATGCGCTGAGCTAAATGATCCACATAATATGGAAGGTCGTAACTGCCGGATTCTTCGCAGGCTTCAATCACAACCACCACCCGTGAATGGGCAATATTCTGTGCTTGCAAGGCAGCAATAGCGGTTAGTGAACCGAATAAAGCATAGCCATCATCTGCACCACCGCGGCCATACAGTTTGTCACCTTTGATAACCGGAATCCATGGTCCTAAATCGGCATCCCAGCCGGTCATTTCGGGCTGTTTATCCAAATGGCCATACATCAGCACGCAATCATCGCCTTGGCCATCAATGCTAATAAAAATTAAGGGCGTACGGTTTTCAAGCCGGACAATTTCAACTTGCATGCTTTTAATGTTTTGCACTGAGGCCCAGTCGGCAAATTGTTGGGTGGCTTGGTCCATAAAGCCATTGGCCTGCCAATTAGCATCGAACATCGGCGATCTGTTGGGGATTTTAATGTATTCAACCAGTTGCGCAACAATGTCTTGATCCCATCGGCCGGCAACAAATTCTGAAAGCGCCTGATTATCCATAATCCACCCATGTCTTTAAAGGCTTAGTGTACCAGTGTCAGAAATTTCTGACAGCACATTCAGCCTGAGCTTACAACACGCGTCGATATTGTCGGCTAATTTTAATTCGGTCTAACTGCAACACTGTTCTCACTGACAAACGTCAGCACAACCCACCTAAGGAGCATCACATGAAATCATTATCGCAACTCATTAAAGTTTTAGCTTTGTCCCTTTGCTTAAGTAACATGGCAATGGCCGCCGCACCAAGCAATCAAGTCGTCAATATCAATTCCGCCGACGCCGTAACACTGGATCGTGTTTTGGTGGGCATTGGGCCAAGCAAAGCACAGGCTATTGTTGATCACCGTAAAGCGCACGGCGCCTTTAAAAGCGTCAGCGCGCTTGCCGATGTGAAAGGCATTGGCCCAGCAACCTTGCAGCGCAACACAGGCCGCATCAGCTTAGGTGGCGGCAAAGCACCGGTAAAAGCGGCTACTGTTAAAGTTAGCCGTTGAGTCATAGCCTAGCCCATGATTCTAGCCCATGATTTAAATCATGGGCTGTTAGGCAGCTCCAGCCCATTGATTAAGTCATGGGCTTTTTTATGCCAAAATATGCAGATGAGTTATCGTCATTTTCCAGCCAGTGAATTCACCCGTATGCCGTGGAAAAATGCTGGCGGTGTTACGCATGAAATATTTCGTTTTCCAGATTCTGACGGTGAATGGCAATGGCGAGTTTCAATTGCAGAAGTAGCCAGTGATGGCGCATTTTCACTTTTTCCAGGTAGTATGCGCAGTTTAACCTTGCTCAGCGGCGAGGGCATGCGCTTGGATTTTGTAGATCGTTCGGTTGAACTAATGCCGCCCTATTCAAGCGCTATTTTTTCAGGCGATGAAATACTTTCAGCGCATTTATTAGACGGACCAACGACCGATTTCAATGCCATTTGGCAGGCAGATAAATTCAATATACACGTTGAGCGGCGCGCCATGCACGGCAGCATTTGGTGTATTGCTGAGCATAAAACCAGTTGGCTAGTGTATTTTCTTTCTGGTCATGGTCGGATTAAATCGGATGCCGATAGCCCGGAAATCCAAACCGGCGATGCCCTATGGCTGCAGCCGAATGACAGTGAGCAACGCTTGATTCTTGAAGCTGCTGGCGAAGCGTTATGGTTAAAGATTATTGAGCTTTATCCTTGAGACCCTGTATTTTAAAGAGTTTTTATGGTGTCAGACAAGCAATAATGAATTTTGTTAGTATATGCTTGGATATTTGGTTGAAGTATAGAACTTGCTGATGAATCGTTATTTTTTATTCGGATTGGTTATCCAATGCGAATTTGAATTGCCAGAATGTTTGTCGATTGCTGATTATGTCGGCGAGCCAGAGGTTTACATTGGTTTTGGCCATGCCCCCCCTGAGGGCGTTTATGGATTAGCTCAAGGTCCCTTCTGCCAAGTAAGCGCTGGTATTTTTTGGTTGGATGTCCCAGGAGTCGCGAGTTACCTGGTTACGGGTGGTAAGAAAATTATTATTGACCCTGCACCAGAATCTGACACTTCGAGTATTCGTGTGTTCTTGCTCGAACCAGCCTTGAACGCTCTACTTCTTCAGCGCGGTAATTTAGTTCTACGCGCTAGTGCTATCGAATTAGGCGATAGTTGTCTGGTGTTGATGGGCGAGTCAGGGATAGGTAAGAGTACAATTGCTGCAGCGCTACATAAGCAATCGAACCGATTCGTATCTGATGGCTTGGTTGTGATTGGTCACGACTTTAAGGTATTGCCAGGACCACCTAGAATTAAATTATGGGCAAAATCTGCAAGTCTTCTAGAACTGCCGACATCAATGATGTCTAGACTTCGGCCAAAGCTTAATAAGTTCAGTTATTCAACAGAGCCTTGTATGCTTCAAAAATCATTACCGGTAAGTTGTATATATAATCTTAAGGATAGTAATAAAGAGGTATTCTGCAGTCCAATTTCGGGCGTTAAGCGATTTGATGCTTTGAGGTTTGGTGTTTATAACTATAATTGCATCCCTGCGATGGGTCTGCAGGCATCATTGTTTGCGCAAATGATGCGATTAGCAAATAACATACATATGGCTGATGTTAAGTTCTCTCGCAATATGAGTAGTTTAGAACAAATCATCGAGGTGATAGTTGATGATGCAATGGACAATAGTCAATGACTGGCGGAATTTATTGGCTGGCATCCTATCCTAAATCAGGAAATACTTGGTTTCGTATTTTTCTCCAGTGCCTTTTGTCTAGTAATAGCAACCAACTAGATATAAATAGAAATGAACTTGGTGTAATAGCAGCCGATCGAATTTGGTTGGATAACGTTTTGTGTTTAAGTACTTCAGATCTCACAGAAGAAGAAATTGATAATTTTAGACCGAATATCTACGATTGGACAATGTGCGATAAAAACCAAACATATCATAAAGTACATGATGCATGGAGTCTGCTGCATGATGGTAGGGCGGTTCTATCTGTTAAGGCAACCAGTGGTGTTTTGTATATTGTTCGGAACCCTCTTGATTTAGCAATTTCATATGCTAGTTTTAGTGGATTAAGCATCAATCAGATTATTGAAAGATTGAGTAATAAAAATTACGTGCTTTCAGACTGCTCAGAAGATATCGGTCAGCAAGTCCGACAAAAACTATCTAGTTGGTCTAGGCATGTTTTGAGCTATTTAGATGAAGCAGCCACTAAAGTGCCCTTTGAATTAATTCGATATGAGGATATGAATAGGGAACAATTAATTACATTTACGCGTGCAACTCAATTTTTGGGTATTCAAAGTGATATGGAACATATCCAAAGAGCATTGGATAGAAGTACTTTTGATATTCTGAAACGACAAGAGAATGAGCTTGGTTTTGTAGAGCACACACATTCAACCGAAATTTTTTTTAGGAAAGGTATGGTCGGTGAATGGCAGGATGTACTCACTCCTAGTCAAATAGCTCGCATAATTGATCAACATGGTGAAGTTATGACTCGTCTTGGTTACATTGATGAGAAAGGCTACCCAACAAGTTTAATTATGCAGTAATGACATACTGTTAGCTATCGTATAAATTATATTTGAACATGAGAGTTGGAAGATTATGTTCACTAGTATTTTTATTAACGGTCGTCGCGGGTATATATTTTTTCATTGGCGATCAGCACTGGGAATTTTGCCACGGCCGTATAAGCTGGTGCGCATAAGGCTTCGCCAGTTCGCACATCGAATTTGGCACCATGCAACACGCATTCAATTTCTGCGCCTTCAAGCTTTCCTGGGCTAAGCTCAAAATCTTGGTGTGTGCACTTATCTTCCAGCGCATAAATTTCACCGTCGATATTGCAGACTAAAATCGCGGTATCGCCATCAAAGCACACGGTGTGTTCGCCGGCCAGCAATTCCGAGCACGCGCATACTTCTTGCCATTGCGATAAATCGGTCATGTGAGTGTTAATCGCCTAATGGTTTTTCAAGGATTTCGAAACGTAGGTCGTCGCGCAAAGGAATACCAAAGCGCTCATCGCCATACGGGAAGGGCAGATGCTTTCCTGTTCTAATATAGCCACGGCGTAGATAAAAATCGATCAATTCATGGCGAATATCGATAACCGTCATTTCCACGTGGCTGCATTGCCAATCGTATTTTGCAATCCGCTCAGCTTCTTGAATCAGCAATTTCCCTATCCCAGCACTTTGTTGAGTTGGATTCACCGAAAACATACCGAAATAGCAGGCCGATTGCTTCTTTTGCAGATGGCAGCATGCAAGTATTTCACTAACTACTCGACTGCTCGCTGAGCACTCGGTCCCTGAGCCTGTCGAAGGGGTCGAAGCGGTCGAATAATACGCCAACACAATCACGCTATCGAGATTCTCGATATCGGCCTGCACACTTTGTGCATCAATGCGCTGGCCTTCCAGAAAATCGGCCTCGGTGGTCCAACCAGCGCGGCTAGCTTCGCCTCGGTAAGCCGATTCAACCAAGTGCACAATCGCCGGAATATCGCTTAACTGTGCGTATCGAAATGCAATAGCATTGCTCATTCCAGCATTTTCCTAACTTTCTCAATAGCAATAATCAGCGCATCAATTTCAGCTTCGGTGTTGTAAAAAGCGAACGAAGCGCGACAGGTTGCTGGCACGCCATAGAACTGCATCAATGGGTGCGCGCAATGGTGGCCAGAACGCACAGCAATGCCTTGCAGATCAAGCAAGGTCGCTAAATCATGTGCATGTGTGCCATCAATTAAGAAGGAAATAACAGCAGCTTTGTGCGCAGCTTCACCTATGATGCGCAAACCGCTGACTGACTGAAGCTGCTGGGTGGCATACGCCAATAAAGCTTGTTCGCGTTCGGCAATGGCTGGCATGCTCAGAACACTTAAGTAATCAATAGCCGCACCAAGCCCAACGAACCCGGCAATATTCGGTGTGCCGGCTTCAAATTTATGCGGTGGCTCGTTAAAGGTAGTTTTTTCAAAACGTACTTCACGAATCATTTCGCCACCACCGAAAAACGGTGGCATAGAATGCAGGTGCTCGCGTTTGGCCCATAGGCCGCCCGTGCCAGTTGGCCCGCACATTTTATGCCCGGTAAAGGCATAGAAATCGCAGCCTAAGCTAGGAATATCCACTGGCATATGCGGCGCAGCTTGTGAGCCATCAATCACTGTTGTGATGCCAGCTTTGCGTGCCCATTCGCAGATTTGCGCAATCGGATTAACTGTGCCCAATACATTCGAGACATGAGTTAAGGCCAGTATTTTTACAGGCGCTTTCAGTTGCAATTTAAGTGCAGCTAAATCCAACTCACCGTGCTCAGTAATTTCAACCGGCACAATATGCGCGCCAGTTTGTTCGGCAATTAACTGCCAAGGCACCATATTGGCATGGTGTTCCATACGACTAACTAAAATCACATCGCCTTTCTGCAGGCGTGGCAAAGCGTAAGCATAAGCGATTAGATTGATGGACTGCGTGGTGCCAGAAGTTAGAATCAAATCATTCGGGTGAATGTTGAAAAACTGAGCGATTTTTTTACGTGCCCCTTCATACGCTTCAGTTGCTTCCGCGCCAAGTTGGTGTACAGCACGTGAGACATTGGCATTATGTTGGCGGTAAAAATTATCAGTTGCATCAATCACCGCATTGGGTTTTTGGGCGGTATTGGCGGAATCCAGATACACCAAAGGTTTGCCATGCACGTTGCGCGTCAAAATCGGGAAGTCATTGCGCACCTGTGCCCAGTTTGTTGCATGGCTCATACGAAATTATCCTGTTCACGCTGTAGAATTTGCGGCAGATAAGGAAGAATCTGCGTGGTCAAGGATTCATCGTTTATGCTGTCCAAGGCTTCCGCATAAAATGCTTGGCTGAGCAGCTTTTCGGCCTGTTCTTTGGGCAGGCCACGGCTACGCAGATAAAACAGTGCGGCAGCGTCGAGTTGCCCAACGGTTGCACCATGTGCTGCTTTCACTTCATCGGCATAAATTTCTAATGCCGGTTGGGTATTGATTTGCGCTTGTTTGCTGAGTAATAAATTTTTATTAGATAATGCAGCATTCGCGCCATCGGCACCTTTTTCTATGCTAATGCCACCGTAAAAATTGACCCGTGCTTTATCATCTGCCAGGCCGCGCCATAGCAGTTTGCATTCGGTGTTAGGTGCTTGATGGCGAACCACTAAACGAGTATCCAGTGTGCTGTTACCAGTGCTCCATAGCACGCCAGCAGCGTGGGCTTGGGCATGCTCGCCTTGTAAATCTATGTTTAATTCATGGCGCGAAAAATGTGCACCGGTTTCAATATCAAGCCGCTGGTACTTAGCATGCCCGGCAAGCACTGCGTCACTACGTGAAAATTGAATGGCTTGTGGCGCTTCGCGCTGAATACGAATATGGGTGAGTTGCGCATGCGGTTTTAAATGAACGTGCATCAAATGATTATTCATGCCGGTGTTTTCGCCAAGGCTGAAATGATGTTCAATTAATCGTAATTGGCTGTGTTCGCGGCATTCAATCAGGTGCCGTAAATACTGCCCGCTTTGCGCCTGACTATTGTTGATGAAAACAAGGTGCAGTGGCGTTTCAATGACACACTGTTCAGCCACTTCAATCAACACGCCATGTTCTGCCAGTGCCGTGTTCAACGAAGCGAATGGCGCGTCTAGGTCAGAAAATAGCCGCCCAAAGAAATTATAGCGCCGCTCATCTTTGCTTTGTAATACATCAGCCAGAGCATGCACTTGCACGCCATTAAGTTCGCGCGTATCTGTATGCTCAGTATTCAAATGCCCATTAACAAAAACGATGCGCGGTGCGGGGGGCAGTTGCGCAACATCGATGCTGGCAGTTTCGCCGACAACGGCTGAGTACGATTTGGTGGCTAGCGCGCGCATGGGCGCATATTTCCAACGCTCCAGCTTATTATGCGGAAAGCCCACGCGCATGGCTTGCGCTAAGGCATTTTCGCGCCAGGCTTGCAGAGCTGGGTTAGCATGCTGCGTTAACTGCGCCGCTTGGCTATCAAGAAAGCTAGACATCTCAGCGAGCGCTCTGGGCAATGCTGGCATAGCCTTCGCGTTCAAGTTGTAGTGCCAATTCCGGCCCGCCACTAGCAACAATTCGTCCTTCGCTCATCACATGCACCACATCAGGTTTAATGTAGTCGAGCAAGCGTTGGTAATGGGTGATCACCAAAAAAGCACGCTCTGGGCTGCGCATATGATTCACGCCTGCAGCCACGGCTTTCAGTGCATCAATATCAAGTCCAGAGTCAGTTTCATCTAAGATTGCCAGTTTCGGTTCAAGCAAGGCAAGCTGGAAAATCTCATTGCGCTTTTTCTCACCGCCCGAAAAACCAGTGTTGACAGCGCGATGTAGCAATTCGTCTTTAAGATGCAAAACAGATAATTTCTGCCGGACCAGTTTTAAAAATGCCATTGAATCCATTTCTTGCTCGCCACGCGCTTTGCGTTGCGCATTAAGTGCAGCACGTAGAAAGTAGGTGTTGTTCACGCCGGGAATTTCAACCGGATACTGGAAAGCTAAAAAAATACCAAGCGCGGCGCGCTGTTCAGGCGTTAATTCAGCAATATCTTGACCATTAAACAGAACCTGACCTGATGTTATTTCATAGCCTTCGCGGCCCGATAACACATAACCAAGCGTTGATTTCCCAGCACCGTTCGGGCCCATGATAGCGTGTACTTTGCCGGCTTCCAGGCTCAGGTTGAAGCCTTTCAGTATTTCTTTGCCATGCACGCTGGCGTGTAAATTTTTAATTTCTAACATAATATTCTCTTGATAATTCAGATTTAACCAACTGCGCCTTCAAGGCTAACTTCCAATAGTTTTTTTGCTTCCACCGCAAATTCCATTGGCAATTCTTTAAATACCTGTTTGCAAAAACCATCAACAATTAATGACACCGCATCTTCTTGATTGATGCCACGCGCGCGGCAGTAAAAAAGTTGATCATCGGAAATTTTCGACGTGGTGGCTTCATGTTCCAAAACAGCGCTCGGGTTTTTCACTTCGATATACGGAAAAGTGTGTGCACCGCAGCGTTTGCCAATTAATAATGAATCGCATTGGGTGTAGTTGCGTGCACTGTCGGCACTGGCTTCAATTTTCACTAAGCCGCGGTAAGTGTTTTGCCCGCGCCCAGCGCTAATGCCTTTGGCGATAATTTTGCTTTTGGTATCACGGCCAATGTGAATCATCTTAGTGCCGGTATCTGCTTGTTGATAATGATGTGTTAAGGCCACCGAATAAAACTCGCCCACTGATTCATCACCGAGCAATACACAGCTTGGGTATTTCCAGGTAATGGCGGAGCCGGTTTCAACTTGCGTCCATGAAATTTTGCTTTTAAATCCTCGGCATTCACCACGTTTGGTAACGAAGTTGTATATACCGCCAACGCCGTTTTCATCGCCTGGGTACCAATTTTGCACCGTGGAATATTTAATCTCAGCACGATCCAAACAGACTAATTCAACAACCGCTGCGTGCAATTGGTTTTCATCGCGCATAGGTGCGGTGCAGCCTTCCAAGTACGACACATAGGCATCATCTTCACAAATGATAAGCGTGCGCTCGAATTGCCCGGTGTTGATGGCGTTAATGCGGAAGTAGGTTGATAGTTCCATTGGGCTACGTACGCCTTTAGGGATAAACACAAAACTTCCGTCAGAAAATACCGCCGAGTTTAATGCTGCAAAGTAGTTATCGCCGGTGGGCACTACTGAGCCTAGGTATTTTTGGATAAGCTCTGGATGCTCTTTTACGGCTTCAGAGAACGAGCAAAAAATAATGCCTTTTTCAGCCAATTCTTTTTGGTAAGTGGTGCCAACCGACACCGAATCAAACACCGCATCAACTGCCACGCCTGCTAAGCGCGCACGTTCATGCAGCGGCACACCGAGTTTGTCGTAGGTCTCCAACAGCTTTGGGTCCACTTCATCAAGTGATTTATATTTTACTTTTGGAGCCGCAAAATAACTGATGGACTGAAAATCAATCGGCGCAATATTTAGCTTGGCCCATTCTGGCGGGGTCATGGTTAGCCAATGCCGATACGCTTTCAAACGCCATTCGGTTAACCATTCTGGCTCTTCTTTTTTGCGCGAGATAAAGCGCACCACATCTTCATCCAAGCCGGGCGGTAAGGTGTCGCTTTCAATATCAGTTACAAAACCCGCATCGTAGCGGCGATCAAGTTGCCGTTCAAGTTCAGTGCGTTCAATGGCCATATTTATGCCTTTGCCAGTTTCATTGGAATGGATTTCGGTGTATTGCCACTTAATTCTGCGATGGATACAGATTTTAAAGTGCCGGCAATAACATCATTTATTTTTTGCCATTGGCTTTGAATGCCGCAATGGGTTTCGTGTTCGCATTGGCTGTGTTCGCCCGAGCATTCAGTCATGCCTAAACGGCCTTCCATCGCTTCAACCACTGCAAATAAATTAATTTGTGTTGCAGGCAATGCTAAACGGTAACCACCTTGGCTGCCGCGGAAACCTGCAATTAAGCCAGCATGCGCCAGAGGCTTTAACACTTTGCTGACTGTGGTAATTTCTAATTTAGCCAACTCCGCCAGTTCGGTTGCGCTATGCACACGGTTCGGCGCATGTGCTAAGCAAGATAGTAGTACGGTCGCGTAATCAGTCATTTTGGTGACACGTAGCATTAGTAAGATACCGATGGGTTAAGCGTATAGCGCCCGGTTAAAGTTGCCTTAGCCAAAATATGTGGCGCTATGGCGGCAAGTAAGTCGCTAGCAGAAAACTGTTCCTGCAAAGCAATATACTCAACATCCAATGCATACAGTGTGAAAATATACTGATGCATGCGCTCATCGTTCCATGGCGGACATGGGCCATCGTAACCAAAGTATTGGCCGGCCATATCGGCATCTTGAGCGAACCATCCGGTGTAATCGTTTAGTCCTTGCTGCGTATTGAATAAGCCGGCAGTGGGCTTGCCGCGCGCGGTAATAGCATTACTGAAACTGCCTGCTTCAATTTCACGGAGATGTGATGGCAAATTGACTAATAGCCAATGACTGAAATCAACCCGCGGCAAATCAAGTGCTACCGTATTGCCAAGTTGATTTACGTTATCGCCAATGCTCGGAACATCAGGGTCAATCACTGTAAGTACAAAGGATTTGCAGCCTTCAGGTACATTTTCCCAAGCTAAATGTGGGTTGTGGTTAGTTGATAAAGCAATAGGATCTGCAATAACAGCGAATGCGTATTCACCAGGTATAGCACCGCCATGGTTAAAACTGTTCGAATTGAGTTTCATACTGCCTCCATATTGGACTAAAATTGTACTATATGCAGTGAGCTTTGGCAATATTAAGTCTTGGCAAGCGCTGGATTGTTCGCCACAATGGCAGTTCATTTAGGGGTTGTTATGGCAAAGAAAATTCAGGCACGACGTTCAAAAATTCATGGAACAGGCGTTTTCGCGCTGACTGCAATTAAAAAAGGCGAATTTATCATTGAGTACAAGGGATTACTTCGCAGCCATGAGGAAGTGGATGCCGCGTATGAAGCTGACGACGAAACCGGGCATACTTTTCTGTTTACTCTGAATGAAGACTATGTGCTTGATGCCAACATAAATGGCAATGATGCGCGCTGGATTAATCACAGTTGCGATCCAAGTTGTGAGTCGTCGCAAATGGAGCATGCAAGTGGCGATGCTAGCAAAGATCAAATTGTTATTGAAGCGCGTCGCGATATTAAAGCTGGCGAAGAGTTGAGCTATAACTATGGGATTCGATTGGTTGAGCGGCATACACCAAAGCTGAAAAAACTCTGGCAATGCTTGTGTGGAAGCAAGAACTGCACCGGAACCATGCTGCAAGCTAAACGCAAATAAATTCATTCAGCATCTGTTTGGGAACAATGTGCCAGATTTGAATGGCGCAATCCTGCGCTTGGAGTCTGCACATGAAACATCTGACACACGCCTTCCTCGCTGTAACACTTCTTGCATCGGGTTCAGTGGCTTCTGCCAATGATCGCGATGGTCAAGATGGTCGCTATAATCAAGACGCAACATATGATCAGGATGATCGATATGACACGCGCTACGATGAGCGTAATGATGATCGTTATAATGACGAGCGCTATGATAATCGCCATGATACCCGTTACGATAATCACTACGATAATCGCTACAATAACCGAGGTGATCGTTATGACACGCGCTATGCTCGTTATGATTATGCGCGAGTTATACGTGTTGAGCGCTTAGGCGGCTATGACCGTGACTACAGTCGTCAGTGCTACGATAATCGCGGTCGTAATGGCAATCAGTCGAACATAAATGAAGGTGCAGTAATCGGCGCAATTGCCGGTGGTGCAATTGGTAATCAGGTTGGTAAAGGCGATGGTCGCGGCGCGGCAACAGTAGCTGGTGCCTTGATTGGTGGCTTGATCGGCCAGAGTGTTGATCGCGATAATCGCGGTGGCTACGAGCGCCATTATATTGAATGCCGCAATGATTATGGCTACAACCGAGGCCGCGATAGCAACTACCGCGTAACTTATCGTTATCGTGATCGCGTGTATAGCACGATTATGCCTTACCACCCTGGTAATAATGTGCGTGTGCGTATTGATATGCGCCCACAATACGATCGTCGTTTCGCCTATCGTAATTAAGACATTGGTGAGGGCATGGCGAAAGCTATGCCCTTACTTTATTCAGGCCATTGCAAACGGCCTTCGATGACATTTTGGCAATCACCACCCACCCAAACATCGTGGTGGGCATCAATTTCTAAACTTAAAACGGCATCTCGGCCCATCTCTCTGCCTTGGCTAACCAAGTAGCGATTGCCTAAAGTTTTGAGTTGCCCAGTTTCTTGTAGATACGCCGCAATGGCAGCATTGGCTGCCCCCGATGCTGGATCCTCAAAAATACCAACACCAAGCGGAAAAGCACGCACTACCAAGCCAATTTCTGGCGCTTGCCGACGCGCAAAAATACACAGTCCTAAACTTTGCGTTTTTTCAGCCAATTGTTTAATGGCAAACGAGTCAGGCACAAATTGCCGAACAGCTTGTTCGTTTTGCAATTCAGCTAACCACCATCTGCGACCGCCCTCAACCAGAGCAGGTGTTACATCTGTAAATGCTGAGCTTGCAAGAATATTTGTAAACAGCATATCGGTATTGTCTGCATAGCGCAGCAGTTTTGAACTGGGCACACGAACACTCAGTGTGTTGTTCGGCTGGTCGGGCTGATAGCGAATAGGTAATAACCCCGCTGCGCATTCTTGAATTAATATACCAGGTGTTTTTGGCCGAAGACCTTGGCTAAGTAATACATGCGCACTGCCAATACTGGGGTGTCCGGCAAAAGCAATTTCTTTTTGAGTGGTAAAAATGCGTACCCGATAATCGGCTTCAGCGCTGCTTGGCTTCACAATAAATGTGGTTTCGGCTAAATTCATCCAGCTTGCAATCGCCTGCATGTTTTCGGCGCTGAGTGAATCTGCATTAAGGATAACGGCTAAAGGATTACCGGTGCCAATGCGAGGCGCGAACACATCGCAATGAATGGCTTGAAAGTGGGGCATAAAATTTTATCAATAATGTGGTGGAATGGTATTGTATGGCTTAGCGTTGTTTTAGCACATCAAGTACACGGCTTAAGGCAGTGTCTTTAGTTTGCAACAATACCAGCAAGTGATACAACAAATCAGCCGATTCATTTAACAGCGCTTGCTCATCCTGTACTAGAGCGGCAATCACTGTTTCAACGGCTTCTTCACCGACTTTCTGCGCCACTTTAGCCAGCCCAGAATCCATCAGGCGTTTGCTGTAGCTGCTGTTTGGGTCGGCGTGTTTGCGTTGCGCAATACGGTTTTCTAACTCGTTAAGAAAATAAAGTGGTGCATTCTCAAAACAACTGGCACGTTGCAGATGGCAGGTTGGGCCGTTCGGTTTGGCTTGAATCAATAAGCTATCGTTATCGCAATCGGTTTCAATAGACACCACCTCCAGAAAATTCCCAGAACTTTCGCCTTTGGTCCACAAACGATTTTTGCTTCGGCTAAAAAAAGTGACTTTACCGATCTGCAATGTTTGCGTTAAGGCTTCTTGGCTCATATAGCCAAGCATGAGAATCTGCAATGTGTCGGCGTCCTGCACAATGGCTGGAATCAGGCCGTCTTGTTTTTGCCAGTCAAGGCTGGATAAAGATTCTATATTCATAGTCGTACCGGAATGTGTTGTGTATGCAAAAATTGTTTGAGTGCAGCGATACCAATACTGTTTTTATGAAATACGCTGGCGGCAAGCGCGCCATCCACATCGCAGTGTTGCAATACATCGGCAAAATGTTGCATTGTGCCCGCACCGCCGGAAGCAATTAATGGCACATGGCAATGCTCTCGTACAGCGCTGAGTTGTTCACTATCAAAGCCAACGCGCGTGCCATCAGCATTCATGCAATTCAAAACAATTTCGCCAGCGCCAAGTTCTTGAACACGCTTAACCCAGTCTAGCGTTTCGGTGCGCAGGTGTTGGGTTTTAGTTGGATCGCCGGTATAGCTACGCACGCGCCAGGTGCCATCAGCATCTTTTTTAGAATCAATACCAACCACTACGCATTGACTGCCAAAGCGCTGTGCCAGTTCGGTAATTAATGTTGGGTTTTCCAAGGCGGGTGTGTTTATGGAAATTTTATCGGCACCTTGCGCAAGTACTTGCTCTGCCTGTGCTACTGAACGAATACCACCGGCTACACAAAACGGAATATTGATGCTGCTTGCAACGCGCTGTACCCAATCGGCTGATACACTGCGTTGTTCCGGGCTGGCATTGATATCATAAAATACCAATTCATCAATGCCTTGCTCGCTATAGCGTTGTGCTAATTCAAGAATGTTGCCAACATCTTCATGGGCTTGGAATCGAACGCCTTTCACCACACGACCACCGGCCACATCGAGGCACGCAATAATACGTTTTTTTAGCATTGCATCGCATCCGCTAAGCTGAATGTTCCATCCAGCAAGGCGCGGCCAAGAATTGCGCCTGAGATACCGAGTTGTTTCACTTGGGTAATATCAGCAAGACTTTTCACACCACCCGATGCTTGGATGCAAAGTGTTGGCCAATCGGCTTGTAGCTGTTGGTAAAGACTATGGTTATAGCCTGTTAATAATCCATCACGCTGAATATCGGTGCACAGCACATGGCGTAAGCCACTTGATTGAAAATAGTAATCAATGACATCATTTAAGGTGTCAGTACTAAGCTCGGTCCAGCCATGGCTGGCACAGCGCCATTGGTTTTGCTCATCTTTGCGAACATCGAAGGCGAGAGTAATGGCATCAATACCAAATTCGCTCAGCCACTCTTGCACGAGTGCTTTTTGATGCAAAGCCAAGGTGCCAATTACCACACGCTCAGCGCCCGCCGCCAAAACACTGGCCACTTGTTCACGATTGCGAATACCACCACCGGCTTGAATGCGTAGCGCGGTATGTTGTTTTATATCAGCAACTAATTGCTGCAAGCTAAAGCCACCCAAGCGTGCTGCATCCAAATCCACTACATGCAAAATCTGTGCACCTTGTTCGGCATACTGCATGGCTTGCTGAAGCGGAGATAGCGGGTAAGTGGTTTGCTGTAGGTAATCGCCTTGTTTTAGGCGAACCACTTGGCCATTACGCACGTCAATAGCTGGAATGAGAGTAAAGCTCATGATGAAATGCCCAGGAAATTTTCCAACAGTGTTTGCCCTTGTGGGCCAGAACGTTCAGGGTGAAATTGCACACCATACACATTTCCAGAAGCCACTGCGGCAGTAAAGGAGTTGCCATGTGTTGATTGCGCGATACTGTGCTTGTCTATATCTGCGGCATAGGAATGCACGAAATAAAAATCAGCGCCGTCAATACCTTTGAGTAATGGGTTTACTCGTGTGCTGTGTACAGAATTCCAACCCATATGCGGCACGCGAATGCCAGGCGCGTTTGCAAGGCGTTTAATGCTGCCTGAAAAGATACCCAAGCAGTTTTGCTCAGATTCTTCTGAGTAGCTATACAAAACCTGCATGCCTAAGCAAATGCCTAATAAAGGTTGTTTCAAAGACTTAATAATTGGTGCTAAGTCTTGTTGTTGAATGGCTTGCATTGCCGAACTTGCTGAGCCCACGCCGGGCAACACCACGTGGCTAGCCGCTGCAATAACATCCACATCGGTACTGAGCTGGCAACGCGCACCCAAGCGCTCAAACGCCGATTGCAGCGAGGTGTAATTGCTGCCACCGGTACTAAGCAAAACCACATTAGCCATTACAGCATGCCTTTAGTGCTGGGCAGAGTATTGCTGGTAATCGCAATTGCTTGCTTTAAGACACGTGCAAATGCTTTAAAGCAGGCTTCAATCATATGGTGGGTGTTGTCGCCGCGCACAGTCATATGTACTGTAAAACCGGCGGCTTCAGATAGCGACTGGAAAAAATGCGGCACCAGTTCAACAGGCAATGCGCCTACGCTCTCGCGCGGAAATTGGCCGTTGAATTGAAAATAACCACGGTTACTAATGTCCAACAAAACTTCAGCGCTGGCTTCATCCATCGGCAAGCTAAAGGCATAGCGGGCGATGCCGAATTTATCGCCTAGAGCGAGCTTTAATGCTTGGCCAAGTGCAATCGCGCAGTCTTCAACGGTATGGTGTTCATCAATATGGGTATCGCCAACGCAATTTAATTGCAAAGAAATGCCCGCGTGTTTGCCAAGTTGTTCCAGCATGTGATCAAAAAAGCCAATGCCAGTGCTAATCTGCGTAGGGTTTGGGTTATCCAAATTCACCGACACATTAATTTTGGTTTCATTGCTGTTGCGAACAATACTGGCGCAGCGTGGCTGACTAAGCATTTCTTCGGCAATATCCAACCAACTGAAAGACTCTGGTATGAGCTTATAGCCCTTGCAACCTAGATTTGCAGCTAATTGAATATCGGTATCGCGATCGCCAATCACTGCACACATTGACCACAATAAGCTGGGGTCTTTCAGGTAATTGAGTAGCAAACCAACCTGCGGTTTGCGGTTTGGCGAGTGTTCCTGCTCAAAACTACGATCAATCAGGATGTCATCAAAGACAATGCCTTGCGAAGACAATATTTGTAACAAAAGATTTTGCACTGGCCAGAAATCGGTTTCCGGAAAAGAGTCTGTGCCAAGACCATCTTGGTTACTAACCATCACAAAGCGATAGCCAGCCTGTTTGAATTTTTGTAAGGCGGTGATAGCATGCTCAACCAGCTGGAATTTCTCTAGGCTGTCTATTTGGAAATCAGCAGGCTCTTTAATTAAAGTGCCATCACGGTCTATAAATAATATTTTTTTCATATTTTATTCATTGCAAACTATTTTGCGTTAATAGGGTTAAAAGACGAGCGTTTTCAGCTTCAGTGCCAATGCTAATTCGCAGGCACGATTGTAAGGCCGGGTATTGTTGCATGGCGCGCACCACAATGCCGTTTTTCAATAGCAAATTATTCAGCTCGGTTACATTTTGGAATTCAACCAACAAAAAATTTGCTTGCGAGTCGAACACGCACTGCACCATGGCAAGCGCGCGCAATTGCTCTGCTACAACATTCCTTTGCGAGATTGTGTTGTCAACTTGCTTGCGAGTCTGCTGAAGATTTTGTTCGGAAAATGCTTGTAACGCTAATTCAGCGCTGGGTCTGGCAATCGGGTATGGCGCTTGGCAGGCTTTTAGCACAGCAATCAATTCTGGGCTAGCAATCACGCAGCCAATGCGCGCACCCGCTAAGGCATGCGCCTTTGATAATGTGCGAAGTACAACTAAATGGTTATATTGGCTGATGAGTTCTATTGCCGACCTCTGCTGCGAATACTCGCCATATGCTTCGTCAATAACCACCACGCATTTGCCTTGCAAGGCGCATAGTATTTTTTCCAAGTCAGTTGCTTGCAGTGCTTGCCCGGTTGGATTGGCGGGCGAACACAGAAATAAGATTTTGCATTGGTTGTTCAGTGCGTCTGCAATCAGCTGCTCAACATCCCATTCAAAACTCGTTGGTGTTTTTTGCAGCGGGCTATCAATAACCCGGCAAGCATGCAGTTTGGCACACACCGCATACATACCAAAGGTCGGCGATTGAATCACAATACTGTCTTTGCCCGGCTCGCACAGGGCGCGAATTAAGATATCAATGCCTTCATCACTGCCGCGGCTAATCAGCAGCTGAGCATCGTCAACGCCGTAATAACCACACATAGCGTGCTTAAGTTGCTGTGGCTGTGGTTCTGGGTAGCGGTTCAATTGTTGCGTGTCAAACGCTTGCGAAGTAGGCGACTCATTGGCATTCAACCAAATATCTCCCACGCCGCCCTGCTTACGCGCTGAGAGATAGCCGGAGAACTGTCGCAAATCAGGCCGTACTAAATCCAGTGCGCTCATATCAATGCCTTAAGCCGAATGCTCACCGAATTTGCATGCGCATCGAGTTGTTCGCAACGCGCCAATATTTCAGCGCATGGGCCAATGGCTTGAATGCCTTTTTTACTCACTTGCTGTGTGCTGATGTTGAGCTGAAAACTGCTAACACTTACACCGCTGTAGGCGCGGGCATAGCCATTAGTTGGTAAGGTATGATTAGTACCGGAGCAATAATCACCTAAGCTTTCGCTAGCCCATTCACCAATAAATACCGAGCCAGCTGTTTGCACTAAATCAACTAAGCGGCTGGCTTTATCAACCGACAAGATTAAGTGCTCAGGGGCATACACATTGGAAACAGCAATGGCTTGTTCAATAGATTGTGTTTTAATAAAACGCGCATGTGCTAGAGCTTTCGCAACAACAGCTTTACGTGGCAAAAGGGCGGACTGTTTTGTTACAGCGCGAATAATTTGCTTAAGTTTTACCGCACTTGAGCTGATACAAATCACTTGCGAATCGGGGCCGTGTTCGGCCTGTGCCAATAAATCAGCGGCTACAAATTCGGCATTCGATTTTGCATCGGCAATCACTAACACCTCTGATGGACCTGCTGGCAAATCAATCGCTGGGCCACCTGGCAAACATTGCACTAACTGCTTAGCGGTTGATACATAGGAGTTGCCTGGCCCGAATATTTTTGCACACGCGCCGATAGTACTTGTGCCGTGCGCCATAGCGGCAATGGCTTGCGCACCACCCACTTTATAGACCCGCGATATACCGCACAATTTTGCAGCCACTAAAATAGCAGGGTTAACCCGGCCATCGGCTTGCGCTGGTGTGCACATCAGCACTTCGGGGCAACCCGCCAATAACGCTGGAATACCCAACATCAATACCGTTGATGGCAATGGCGCTGTTCCTGCTGGAATATATAAACCAACGCGCTGAATGGGCCGAATAATGCGCCCGCAATGCACGCCCGGTGCGGTTTTGACTGAAAATGCTTTGCTCATGCCAGCTTTATGCCAGCGTATAATGCGTTCTTTTGCTTGTACTAAAGCGGCTTTAATGGCTTCTGGTAATTCCTTTTCAGCCTGTTCAAACTCGGCTTCAGTAACCGCGAGTTGCGATAAAGTTACGCCATCAAATTGTTTGGTATAGGCTAATAAGGCTTTGTCGCCTTGCTTTTGAACACGCGAAATAATAGTCTGCACATTGGCAAACAGTGTTGCGCTGTTCAGTTGTTTTGGCCGCGCCAAGGCCTGTTGTTTTTGGCTTTCGCTTAGCGCTGGCCAATTGATGATGTTCATGCCAGTAATTTCTCCACAGGTAGCACCATTAATCCGCGCGCACCGGCCAGTTTCATGGCTTCCAAGCGCTGCCAGCTTATGTTGCTTGAACACAGAGCTTGCAGATTCACCGCGCCATCGTTGCCCCAGATTTGGCTAATGGTTGGCGATAGTGCATCGGGAAGCAATTTAAGCAAGGCATCTAAATTGGTTTTTTCGGTTTGGCAGATAATCAGTTTGCTGGCCTGCACTTTCATCACGCCATCAATTCGGGCAAGAAAGTTTGCTAATAGCTCATCGCGGGCATCACCAAACGGCGTGTTTTGTGAAGCTAGCACCGCTTCGCTAACCAAAATAGATTCTACTTCGCGTAAACCGTTGGCCACTAAGGTTGCGCCAGAGGAGACCAAATCAAGAATGAAATCGGCCTTACCAAGTTTGGTAGCAATCTCCACTGAGCCATTTAAATGCACGATTTCGGCACTAATTTGTTGTTGCTCAAGATATTCAGCAAGTATTTCTGGGTAGCTGGTGGCAATTCGCGATTGTTGTAAATCGCTAATACCTTTCCATGCGTGGCTGTTGGGTACAGCTAAGGAAAGCCGGCAGGCACCGAAATATAAAGGCATCAACTCTTGTAAACCAAAATGCTTTTGCGCTTTCATTTCCAAGCGTTTTTCAATCAACACATTGCGGCCAACAATGCCTAGATCACAGACATTTTCCGCCACTAATTGTGGAATATCATCATCGCGAACCAATACTAGATCGATGGCACAGCTTTCGCCATAACAAAACAACTGATCTTTATCGATTCGGAATTCAAAGCCGGCTTGTTTCAGTAAATTGCGCGCAGGATCAGCCAAGCGGCCAGATTTTTGCATAGCAATACGCAGTCGGTTAGTAGGGCGATTCATGCATTAGCACCTTTTTTAGTGTTTTTTAAGGCCAGCAAATAGCCGCCTGATCCAAGTTCCAAGCATCGTGCAACGCGGCCAATGGTGGTTACGCTAACGCCGGTATCATCATGAATTTGGCGGTATGGCGTGGCTTTGGTGAGTGGCTCCACCACTTGCCAGCGATCGGCCATAGCCTCTAATTCAGCAGGCGTGCACAAATCGATAAGAAAGGCGTAAACCTGTTCAGAGTTTTTTAAACTGGCCATGGTTTGAGCCAAGGTTTCAACGCTGCTTTTTAGCGATTGTTTGCTTTGTGTGTGTTTTTTCATTGTGATATTGTAATAGCACGTTAATACAAAAGCAAGCTTTTTTAATCAACAAATAGCCAAGTGATGCGCTCGTTTCAGTTTAAATTCATCAAATAGTGTGCAGAAGCGCGCGTGAACGAGTGGCATGTTTTATCATTAAGCTTACAAACTAAATACAAATCGTCTTTTCAGGGAGTCTTCATAAGGCTATGCCAGAATCTGCTCAAACAATTCCGTGGGTTGTGCTTAAGTTCGGAGGAACTTCTGTTTCCCAGAAATACCGCTGGGATACCATTGGCAAGCTGATGCGTGAACGCGCAGAGCTTGAGCATTGCCGCGTTTTGGTGGTGGTTTCGGCCTTGTCTGGCATAACCAACCAATTGCAAAGCCTGATTGAACATGCTGATGACCCGATGTTTGTTGCCGATGGCTTTCAACAAATCAGCGCCCGACACACAGACTTTGCTAAACAATTAGGTCTATCAGCCGATGTTTTAAAAGAGCGCTTGAGCTACTTAAACGAATTATTGACGAGTGATCAGTGCGAAAAGCAATCTTTTGAATGGCAAGCAGAAATCTTGGCGCAAGGTGAATTATTGTCCTCCACACTCGGCGCGGCATATTTGCAAAGCCAGCAAATACCGGTGTCTTGGTTGGATGCGCGCGACTGGCTGCAGGCCGTGCCGGCGCCGAATCAAAGTGCTTGGGCGGCTCGATTGTCGGTGTCTTGCGAATACAAAAGTGATGCTGATTGGCGCGCCCGCTTTAATCAAAATCCGTCTATGCTGATCACGCAAGGCTTTATTGCCCGCGGAGCTGATGGCAAAACCGCTATTCTAGGGCGCGGCGGTTCGGATACTTCTGCAGCGTATTTTGGCGCATTGCTTCGCGCAAAACGTGTTGAAATTTGGACCGATGTGCCGGGAATGTTCAGCGCCAATCCGCGCGCTGTGCCAGATGCACGCTTACTAAGCCATTTGGAATATCAAGAAGCGCAAGAAATTGCTACCACTGGCGCTAAAGTGTTGCATCCGCGCTGTATTCATCCGTGCCGTGATTTGCAAGTGCCGCTTTGGATTCGCGATACTGAGCGCCCGCAATTAGCAGGCACATGCATTAGCCATAGCAGCGAAACACACCCGGGTGTGAAAGCGATCAGCACTCGCAACGGCATTGTGTTGATTTCGATGGAATCGGTTGGTATGTGGCAGCAAGTTGGATTTTTGGCCGATCTGTTCACGTGCTTTAAAGCGCATGGCTTATCGGTTGATATGATTTCGACCTCAGAAACCAATGTCACGGTGTCTTTGGATCCTTCCGATAATTTAGTTAATTCGAACGTGTTGGATGCGCTATGCGAGGATCTTTCAAAAGTCTGTCGCGTTAAAGTGATTACCCCATGCAGCGCCGTTACATTAGTTGGGCAGGGCATGCGTTCGATGCTTGGTCAACTAACCGACATTTGGGCTGAATTCGGTCGCGAACGAGTGCATTTGATTTCACAAAGTTCAAACGATTTAAACCTAACGTTTGTTGTTGACGATACTATTGCGCAGGATATGTTGCCGACTTTACATGCGCAGCTTATTAAATCAGGCGCAATGAAGGTTCATGAATCCGACGTGTTTGGGCCTGCTTGGCGGGAAATTAGCAAACCGCCCAAAGCTGAGCGCACACATTGGTGGCAGGCTCAACGCGAGCGTCTGCTGTCCATTGCCGCCGAAAGCACGCCAAGCTATGTTTATAACCTGCCGACTGTGGTTGCACAGGCCGATAAGATTGCGCGAATAACGGCATTGGATCGCTGTTTCTATGCTATCAAAGCCAATGCGCATCCTGCTATTCTGGCGGTACTCGCCGAGCGCGGGTTTAGTTTTGAATGCGTATCAATTGGCGAGCTCGAGCACGTGCGCCGCTACTTGCCAGATTTACCCAAAGACCGACTGCAATTTACACCCAGCTTCGCTAGCCGAGCCGATTATGCCGCCGCCAAGGAAAGTGCCCACTGGATTACTGTCGACAGCTTGTATCCCTTGCAGAACTGGCCAGAACTATTCGCCGGACAAGCGCTAACAGTTCGACTAGATCCTGGTTATGGGCTAGGGCACCATGCGCATGTAAAAACGGGTGGCGTTGAGTCCAAATTCGGTATGTCTTTGAATGACCTTCCCGCATTTTCACGTTTGGCTGGGAAGATAGGTGCACGAATTGAAGTGATACATGCTCACGTGGGCAGCGGTGTTACCGACAAAACACATTGGTCAAATTTATTCGCACAGTTAACGGGTCATGCCGAAGCAATTGGTAGCGTTAAGGCTATCAATGTGGGTGGTGGCTTGGGCGTTCCTTATCAAGATGCAGACGAGGACTTTGATATTGATGCATTGGCTATAGCCATGGCTGAGTGCCGGAAGCAATGGCCGCAATATGCCATATGGATGGAGCCTGGCCGTTTCATGAGCGCTGAGTGTGGTGTTCTATTAACTCATGTCAGTCAAGTGGTCGATAAACTCGGTGTCCGTCGCATTGGCCTAGATGCTGGTATGAACGCGCTGATGCGCCCGGCACTTTATCAGAGCAAACACCGATTGGTGAATTTGAGTCGAATAGCAGATAGCGATGTTCGTCGTGTTGATGTGGTCGGTCCGATTTGTGAATCAACCGATGTGCTTGCGCACCATATTCCGTTGCCTGAATCGACAGCCGAGGGTGATGTAATCCTGATTGATACAGCAGGCGCATACGGCTTTGTGATGGCCAACACATACAATAAGCGCGATTTACCGCGCGAGGTAATTTTAGATGTCTGAGTACAACTTTTCACGCGATACTATTACAGCGTTTCATTTTGTTGATTGCCAATTTGATGCAGAAACGGGCACAGCGCGTCTTGATTATGCATTTGATCAAGGAGGCGTTTTTTCCGAGCGGATAACATTCCCTGGCGCGCCATTTGCGTTGACTGAACAAAAACAGCAGGCCGTGACTCAAGCGTTGCGTACCTTGCATTTAATTGCTGGTGTGAGTTATTACAAAGCGGCGGTGCCGGAAAATATCATCATTGATGGCTACAGTATTGACGCTGAAACAGCCGAGTTTTTGACTGATATTTATGAGAATGGCCTAGGCGAATTCGCTTACCGCAACAACCTGAGTTTGCGTGGCAAGATTCGGTTTCCGCATATGCCCTCATCCGACCCTTCGGCAACACCGCCCTCATCCGACCCTTCGGCAACACCGCCCTCATCCGACCCTTCGGCAACACCGCCCTCATCCGACCCTGCGGCAACACCGCCCTCATCCGACCCTGCGGCAACACCGCCCTCATCCGACCCTTCGGCAACACCGCCCTCATCCGACCCTGCGGGCCACCTTCTCCCAACGGGAGAAGGGAAAACTAATGCACTTCTCCCTCTCCCTCTGGGAGAGGGCTGGGGTGTGGGCGCAGACTCAGAGGGCCGGGGTGTGGGCGCAATTGTCGGCCTTGACCACCACGCCCTCGTCGCCATTGGTGGCGGTAAAGATTCCTTGGTGTCGATAGAATCGCTACGCCGCTTAAACATCCCACAAACCATCACCTGGATTGGTTCTGCGCCGCTGATTCGCTCCTGCGCGGAGCGCACCGGTTTGCCATTGCTCAATATTAGCCGGCAACTGCCAGCAGAATTGTTTGAGATGAATAAGCAAGGTGCGTTGAACGGCCATATTCCAGTAACCGCAGTAAACTCGGCAATATTAACGCTGGCGGCATTGCTGCAAAATGCTAATCAGGTGGTGTTTTCCAACGAACGCTCCGCCAGTTATGGCAGCTTTATTGAAGGCACGGGCGAGGTTAATCATCAATGGTCGAAAGGTTGGAGTTTTGAGCGCGATTTCGCTGCACATGTGAAAAGAACCATTGTAGCCGATTTGCATTACTATTCCTTGCTGCGGCCATTTTCGGAATTGGCAGTGGCTAGGCAATTCGCTAAAACCGATTTCTACGACGCACATTTCTCCAGCTGCAACCGCAACTTCCATATTCTTGGTGAGCGGCCCGCGCAGCGTTGGTGCGGTGTGTGCCCGAAATGCCATTTCGTGTTTTTAGCGCTCGCGCCATTTATGCCGAAACCGCGCTTGATGGCTATCTTTGGCCGTAATTTACTCGATGAAAAAGAGCAAGTGCCAGGCTTTGATGCCTTGCTGGAGTATCAGGATCACAAGCCGTTTGAATGTGTGGGTGAAGGCAAGGAGTCGCGCGCGGCCATGGCAGCCTTAGCGCATTCGCCGAGTTGGCGCGAAGATTTTATTGTGCAACGTTTCGCGCAAGAAATTTTGCCGCAGCTAGAAGCCGATAATCTATCGATTGCACCACTACTCATTGCATCAGATGAACACGCTATTCCGCTTAGCATTTGGGAGCCATTAAGTGCTGCTTTCCGCGCTTAAAGATAAACGCCTAGCGGTTTGGGGCTATGGCCGAGAAGGGCGAGCGGCTTACGAATTTTTGCGCGCGGCCTTGCCAAATCAGCCACTCACCTTATTTTGCAGTAGTAACGAAGCTTTGCACATTCCAACAGATGCGTCGCTTAGTATTTACACTGAAGCCAGTGCTGAAAACCTAGCGCAATTTGATGTAGTGATTAAATCGCCGGGCATTAGTAAATACAAGCCAGAGTTAATTGAAGCCAGCGCGCGTGGCACACAGTTTATTGGCGGCACGGCATTATGGTTTGCTCAGAATCCTGAGGCGCGTACAATCTGCGTTACCGGCACCAAAGGCAAAAGCACGGTCAGTTCTTTGATTGCGCATCTGCTGCGCTGCGCCGGAAAATCCACGGCCTTGGTTGGTAATATTGGCATGCCGCTGATTGAGGCGATTTCTTTGCCGGATAAACCCGAATTTTGGGTCATTGAAATGTCTAGCTACCAAACCTATGAAGCGTCAAAACCGGAAGTGGCGGTGATGCTAAATTTCTTTCCGGAACACCTTGATTGGCATGGTTCAGAGCAAGCGTACTTTGATGATAAATCGGCGCTGATTACCCACACGCAAGCAAAGCACGCGGTGCTGAATGCAAGCGATGCGCGGGTAGCAGCATTAGCAAACAAAACATCGTCGCAACTGCATTGGTTTAACAACAAGTTAGGCTGGCACGCCGATGGCCATTATCTGTATAAAGGCAGCGAAAACATTTTGGATTTGCGTCGCCTGCCAATGCCGGGCCAGCATAATGCCAGCAATGTGTGCGCGGCATTAACCGCGATTGATGCACTGGGTTTAGATGCCCAAACGCTCGCGCAACATGTGCAGAGTTTTCAACCATTGCCGCATCGCTTGCAAACTTTAGGTGAGCAGGACGGCATCCGTTACGTCAACGATTCGATTAGCACTACGCCGTTTGCTAGCATCGCCGCGCTTGAGTGTTTTTCTCATGAGTCGGTAGCGATTTTGGTTGGCGGCTATGATCGGGGCTTAGATTGGAACGCGTTCAAAGAGTATGTATCCGCCAAACCGCCGCTTGCCATCATCACCATGGGCCAAAACGGCCCACGCATCTTTGAACAACTACAGTCCATCAATTCTATAGGCACATTCTTTTTATCGGAAGCCAGCAACATGGCCGAAGCCCTATTGTTCGCCAAAGATGCATTGCATGGTGAGGGCGGGGTGATCTTGCTATCGCCCGGCGCACCAAGCTTCGGTGCGTATGCCGATTACGTTGAACGCGGCCGGCACTTCGCCGAAGTTTCTGGCTTTGATCCAAATGCGATTAGCAAGATTCCGGGGTTGGGGATTTATTAATAGTTTGCGCGATAAGTATTAACCATTGACAATTATGTCAGATGCGACATAATATGAATCATATGGATATAAAGCAAAAGCCACTGACTTGGTTGCATGGTGCGGTTAAAAGCCCGCCATTTTCAGCCGCTGCTCGGTTAGAGGCAGGCTATTTACTTCGCTCACTTCAGCTTGGCAACAAACTGGCTTTGCCACATTCTAGGCCAATGCCGTCAATAGGTCTTCGTTGTCACGAATTGCGTATTAATGACGAACGAGTAACTTGGCGAATAGTTTATCGAATTGATCTTGATGCGATATTGATCTTGGATGTATTTGAGAAAAAAACCACCACAACACCGAAACGAGTAATTGATGTGTGTAAGGAAAGAATGAGGAGTTATGATCATGAAAGCAAATAAGCGTCAGAAACTTGAACAGGCTGGTTGGCATGTTGGCTCAGCGGATGAATTTCTTGGTCTATCGGCTGAAGAATCGGCCTATATCGACATGAAGCTAGCTTTAAGTGATGCCTTGAAAAAGACTCGCATCAAAAAGCGAATTAGTCAGGTTGTGCTTGCCGAACTAATTGCATCTAGTCAATCGCGTGTTGCCAAGATGGAAGCAGGAGACTCTTCTGTTTCGATTGATCTTTTGGTTAAGTCATTGTTGGCCATGGGCGCATCCCGCAAAGAAGTTGCAAACGCATTGGTGACTAGTCGTTAAATTGCTGGCTTTGATCCAAATACGATTAGCAAGATTCCTTGGCTGGGTTGAGGTGTAGCGCTTAACTTGACAGGAAGCTCCTTACGGATTAGTTAGGCAGAATAAGCGATTTAACGAGATGATGGTGGCGTCTTGAATCGTTCTTCCGGCTTCCGAAAGAAAGCATAGTAGAGATGGACAAGCGGGCCGCCCATCAACACCCATATCATTTCGAAAGCAAACCTACTTTTCTTACTATTCGACCACTTGACGTGATGCTTCTTGAAGAATGAATCCCGAGCAACAATTCGCTGTTGTGATAACCAGATGCGCTTCGATCGAGCCTCTGCGCGCTTGACTTCATGTTGTTCCGCTTTCAGTTGTCTTCTATTCTCTGCGCGGTTCACGTATGTCGGCCTAACTACATATATACCCCACATTGTACTGCACCCCAAAAGTTGGACAGTGCATTTAGGCTAACACAAGGGACTGAGTTCGGTACTGTACCGGACTCAGTCCCTTTAGTTTTTCCTTGATTCGGTCGTGGTTGTAATAGTGGATGTAAC
>JANPOU010000066.1:0-25546 GCA_031428155.1 Arenimonas sp.
TATTCGCGTAACAAAATAATCCCACACACAATCAAAGGAATAAACGATATGAAAACATTTACCTCCATTGTATTTATCGGTTTGATTACCGCTGCAAGTGCGACATTTGCACAAGACAAAACGCCCGCACCGATGGATCACTCCAAAATGAAAATGCCCATGGATCATTCCGCGACGGCAAAACCGGCGCAACTGAATATACACCCCGCGGCAAAAGAGGCGGTTGCAGCGGTTGATCGTTTTGGTAAAGCACTCAGTGCTGGGCAACTCGATAAAGCCGGCGCCGAACTCGATGCCAAAGTGTTGATTCTGGAAAGTGGCGGTGCCGAGCGCACGGCGGCGGAATATCTTGGCGGGCATGCAAAAGGTGATGCGGCATTTCTGAAAACCGTTCATGTACAACTTGTTCGTCGCACCGCACAAGTCAGCGGCGACATGGCTTGGGTTGCCAGCGAAAGCGAACTGCATAGTACGAAAGACGGCAAGATGACCACCATTCTCAGTACCGAAACCATGGTACTCAAACGCACAGACAAGACCTGGAAAATCACCCATATTCATTGGTCGTCACGCACCAAGAAAGCGGGTTCACATTAATCATCCAGAAGGGTATGTATGAAAACCATGGCAATGGCTCAATTAACGGTATTGATTTCCGCCAGCCTGTCGGGATGTGCGCCATCTACATCGGAAAATGCCGATCAAGCAGCGGTAACAAAAGAAACCGCCGCTCCGAAAAGCAAACCCGATCCACTTTTGCCACAGGTGTTGGCGCGGGATTCCATCGTGTCAACAGACAGTTCATTGCCGGTAATGACGGTTTACAAAAGCCCGACCTGCGGCTGCTGCAAACTATGGGTGGATCACATGCAAAAATCCGGCTTCAAGGTATCGGTGATTGAAACCGAGGATTTGAATCCAATCAAACTCAAGTTGGGAGTGCCTGCGGGTTTTGGCTCGTGTCATACCGCGAAAGTCGGCGACTATTTTGTTGAAGGCCATGTGTCGGCTTCCGATATAAAACGCTTATTGAAAGAAAAACCTGATGTACTCGGAATCAGTGTTCCCGGCATGCCAATGGGCTCGCCGGGTATGGAAGTACCCTCGGGAGAAACACAAGCCTACACGGTCACCCAAGTTAACAAGGATGGAAGCTTGAGCATTTTTAGTTCGCATTAAAAGGCATTATTCTACAGTTTGCTCTTTGATTCTCGCTCTGCAGTTTAAGGAAAAAAGCCATGACGCACCAGCATTCGGCGACAAACGAAACAGAAACGACTAAGAGCTGCTGCTCTCCTGAGCCTGGGGCCAACAACAGTGAAAAACCCTACACGGATCCGGTTTGTGGCATGAAAACTGGCGATAAAATATCGCTGAAGCATGATAATCAAACGTTCTATTTTTGTTCAACGCATTGCAAAGAGAAATTTTCTGCATCACCCGGGCAATACCTATCGAAAAATTCCAATACCCTAAAAACGACAACAACCGCCGCCGTTGCAGGCGCTACCTACACCTGCCCGATGCATCCACAAATTGTGCAAGACAAACCGGGCACTTGCCCTATTTGCGGCATGGCTTTAGAGCCGATGATGCCTTCGGCCGAGGATGAAAAAAATCCGGAACTCGAAGATTTTTCTCGGCGCTTTTGGTGGACGCTGCCGCTTAGCATTATCGTTTTAACACTGGCTATGCTGGGCCATCGCTTTGAGTGGCTATCGACCAATACGCGAACATGGCTGGAATTTGCACTAGCCACTCCGGTTGTTCTGTGGGCCGCTTGGCCGTTTTTTGTACGCTGCCTGCAATCACTGCGCACCCGTAATCTTAATATGTGGACCTTGATTGGCATTGGCGTATTTGCCGCCTATGCCTACAGTGTGGTGGGTACTTTATTTCCACAGATTTTTCCGGCTTCGTTTCAAGAGCACGGTCGAGTTGGCGTGTATTTTGAAGCGGCAGCAGTGATCGTATCGCTCACTTTACTAGGGCAAATTCTCGAATTAAAAGCACGTTCACAAACCTCTGCTGCCATTAAAGCCTTATTAAATCTTTCACCCAAAACCGCTAAACGAATCAATGCCGATGGCAGCGAAGAAGACATTGCATTAAGCCATGTGCATGTGGATGATCATCTGCGGGTTCGACCCGGCGAAAAAGTGCCTACCGACGGTGAAGTACTGGAAGGTCAAACCAGTATTGATGAGTCCATGCTCACTGGTGAATCGATGCCGGTATCAAAAGCGGTCGGTGACAAAGTAATTGGCGCCACCATGAATGTCAGCGGTGCGCTCATTATCCGTGCCACCCGTGTTGGCTCCGACAGCATGCTCGCACAAATTGTGCAAATGGTCGCACAGGCACAACGCTCGCGTGCGCCGATGCAGCGCATGGCTGACAAAGTATCGTACTGGTTTGTACTTGCGGTGCTTTCCGCGGCTATCACTACGTTTTTCATCTGGGGCATATTCGGCCCCGAACCTTCCTGGGTGTTCGCCGTCTTGAATGCAGTGTCGGTGCTTATCATCGCCTGCCCTTGTGCATTAGGTTTGGCCACGCCCATGTCGATTATGGTCGCCACCGGTCGCGCCGCCAATGCCGGCATTTTATTTCGCGACGCCGAAGCTATCGAAAACCTGCGAAAGATCGACACACTTATCGTTGATAAAACCGGCACACTGACACTCGGCAAGCCGATGTTTGATACCGTTGTCGCTACTGCTGGAAATACCGACGACGAAATATTACGCATAGCGGCAAGTCTTGACCAAGGCAGCGAACATCCGTTAGCAACAGCGATTGTGGCCGAAGCGCGAAAGAGAAATCTCGAATTGGCAAAACCCGAAACCTTTGAAAGCAGTACCGGTATCGGTGTCCGTGGCCGCATTGAGGGCAAAGCGGTGGATTTGGGCAATACAAAATTAATGAGTGATATTGGTGCCGATATTTCCAGCTTGGAAACAGAAGCTGAGGCTCGCCGCGCTACGGGCGCGAGTGTCATGTTTTTAGCGATAGATGGAAAACTCGCGGGAATACTGAGCGTTGCCGACCCTATAAAAGAATCGACACCGCAAGCATTGAAAGCACTTCAGGAAATTGGCGTGCGCGTCATTATGGCGACTGGCGACGGCATCACTACTGCCAATAGCGTTGCCAAGAAATTATTGATTGATGAAGTGCACGGCGAAGTGCGCCCGGAAGATAAATTAATACTGGTCAATAAACTCAAAGCCGAAGGCCGTCGCGTTGCTATGGCCGGCGATGGCATCAATGATGCCCCTGCACTCGCCGCGGCCGATGTCGGCATTGCGATGGGCACCGGCACCGATGTCGCCATGTCGAGCGCACAAGTGACTTTGGTAAAAGGTGATTTACAAGGCATCGAGAGAGCGATCGAAATATCCAATGCCACTGTGACAAACATGAAACAGAATCTAGTGTTCGCACTTGTGTACAACGGTATTGGCGTGCCGATTGCGGCGGGTGTGCTTTATCCGGTATTCGGCTTATTGTTATCACCGATGATTGCAGCACTTGCGATGAGCTTGAGCTCAGTGTCGGTGGTAGTGAATGCACTGCGTTTGAGCAAAACAAAAATTAACCCTATCCATAAGTAGGAGCCCGCTTGCGGGCGACCGATCTGCAACGCAACTTGCTTTTCAATGATGATTTCCATGAATGCTCTGTCAGCTTTAGAGGTTGTTAGCTATCGAGCACTAATCAATTTCATCTTGTCATTGAATGTGTGCAAGCGCACCGACTGTCTACATTATTGGCTGCATTATTAGTGTTGTAGCACACCTATTGCCCAAACTTGCGGCCCTATACTGGAGATTCACCATGTCAAATCAAATACAAGACCGTCCATCCAAGCGCTTGATTTTATCCTTGAGCACATCCCTTATCTTTGCCAGCGTTTTGGCCGTTGTGCCTGTTTGGGCAGGCGCCGCTGAAACACTGAAAACTGCAGTAAAACCCGCGCCAGCCGCACCAATGGATCATTCCAAAATGGGTGACATGAAACACATGGAAGGCATGAAAGATATGGGCGGCATGAAGCACGTGGAAGGCATGTCGATGACCGGCAACGTGGATTACGACTTCGCGGTGAATATGCGCAAACATCACCAAATGGCGGTTGATATGTCGCAGGCTCAACTAAAGAACGGCAAAAGCCCGAAGTTGCGCACACTGGCAACTAAAATCATTGCCGCCCAGAAAAAAGAGATTGCCTCTCTTGATGCTTGGTTGGCTGGCTACAAAAAAGCAAAATGAAAGTTTAAGGAGTAGTAGTAAATATGAACGAGCAACACAAAATCGAAAGTCATGCAATGCATGATGCCACTACGAGTAAACATAATCCGTATACGTCCCTGTTGGTATCCATAGTTATTTCCTTCGTAGTGATGTATTTCATCATGTACTCAATGGCTGATCGCTTGAGCAATGTGTATATCAATTTAAGTAATGTTTACATGACCGGACTTATGGCTGGCTCGATGCTCCCGATCATGCTATTGACGATGCCGGGAATGTTCAAGAACAAGAAAATCAACGTAGTGCTGTGGATGAGCTCGATAGCGTTCCTCGTACTTTTCTGGGTACTCCTGCGCGCCGAGGCGGGCGTGGGGGACCGACAGTTCCTGCGCGCAATGATTCCGCATCATTCCGCTGCGATTCAGATGGTCAAGGAGTCATCACTCTCCAATCCCCGCGTCCAAAAGCTCGGTCAGGATATTATCTCGTCGCAAGAGCGTGAGATTGCCGAGATGAAAGCACTGCTAGCGGAGAAATAGCAGCGTGTCATGCCGCCTAATTCCTTGTTAAGCAATGGGCGCGAAAAATGTGCTCGCTGTAACCAGATCTAGCATTTTACCTTTTACAAACTACATAATTCGGCACTATGGCGTTATATATAGCGCTAACAAAGCCATTTATAGGCACAAAATTTGAATAGCAAATACTTACTGAACACATTTACTGTTGACTGCTAGGCCTATATCATTCATAATTCAATCCCTCAGCGCGCCCGTAGCTCAGCTGGATAGAGCAACAGGCTACGAACTTGTAGGTCGGGAGTTCGACTCTCTCCGGGCGCGCCACTATTACCAGTTTTACCGTGTCGGGGTTTAGCGCAGCCTGGTAGCGCATCTGCTTTGGGAGCAGAGGGTCGGGAGTTCGAATCTCTCAACCCCGACCAATTTTTTACAGTGGGGCTTCCCTGCCGGCCATGTTCGGTGCACAATCCCTTCTGAGCGCCCGTAGCTCAACTGGATAGAGCACCAGCCTTCTAAGCCGGCGGTTACAGGTTCGATTCCTGTCGGGCGCGCCATTTTTGCTTTGTGGTGGATGTAGCTCAGTTGGTTAGAGCATCGGATTGTGATTCCGAGGGTCGCGGGTTCAAATCCCGTCTTCCACCCCAGTCTAATTTACGGCATAATAGTCGCAGTCCGTTGTTGTAACGATACACCGCATGCTAATACTGATTAAGTATTAGTGCCTAGGTTTTAGATATCATCGAAACCTTAAGCGACTGTTCCTGTTTACATCTGCTCGGTACATGCGAAAGTGGCGGAATTGGTAGACGCCCAGGTTTTAGGTACCTGTGCCGTAAGGCGTGAGAGTTCGAGTCTCTCCTTTCGCACCATCCGTTCGGAGGTGTGCTTCATATAAAAGCCCGCTTCTGCGGGTATTTTTATTTTATATTTGCGCAATGCGCATGTTAGGAGTTTTAATGCAAGTTTCATTAGAAAATACCAGTAATTTAGCACGCCGCATGACGGTCTCCATTCCTGCCGATCGTTTGTCTTCGGTTATTGACAATCGTTTGCGCGATATGGCCAGCAAAGCCAATTTGAAAGGCTTCCGTAAAGGCAAAGTGCCAACTAAAGTGATTGAACAACGCTACGGTCAGCAAGTGCGCTCAGAAGCCTTCGGTGAATTAGTACGCGCCAGCTTCGATCAAGCCGTTCGCCAGGAAAATGTTCGTTTGGCCGGCCAGCCAAACATACAAGCTGAGCCAACCGATGCTGAAAATGAAATTCGTTACACAGCAACCTTTGAAATTGTGCCGGAGTTCGGCGCTATTGATGTTGCGCAATTGCAAATTGAACGTGCCCATGCGCAAGTTCAAGATAGCGACATCGACAACATGATTGAAACCTTGCGTCAACAGCGGCGCACATGGGTTCCTGTAAGCCGCGCTGCACAAGCTGGCGATTTGGTGGCAGTAGAAACCTTTGCCTCAACCGCTACAGCGCGCGTGCCAGAGCAAGGCGCCGAAAAAGGTGCAACCGTTATTGGTTCGGGTGTCATGTTTCCCGAATTAGAAGCGCAGCTCACTGGTATGCTGGCTGGCGATGTGCGCGAAGTGGATGTTGCCTTTCCTGAGGATTGGCGCGTACCGGCTTTAGCTGGGCAATCTGCAAAAGTAAGCATCACTGCTGGGCAAGTGTCTGAGCCTGATATGCCAGAAATTGATGAAGCTTTCGTTAAGAGCTTTGGCGTGAAAAGCGGCAAGCTTGAAGTGTTCCGCAACGAAGTGCGTTCAAATTTAGAACGCGAACTCAAAGGCATGATGATGAGCCGCCTGCGTTCTGAAGTGGCCAGTAAGCTGGTTGCTGCTTATAGCCATGTTGAATTGCCAGTTGGCTTAATTGAAGCTGAAGCGCAAGGTTTAGCGCGTAATGCCACTGAGCAAGCGCGTCAGCAAGGCAATGCCGAATACACGGCAGGCACCGAGCAATTCGCTAATGCGGCGCGTAATCGCGTTGCAGCAGGTTTGTTAGTGGGTGAAATTGCGCGTCAGAATGGCTTGAAGCTAGACTTCAACCGCGTTAAAGAAACCTTATCGCTTATTGCTTCAACCTATGAAGAACCTAAGCAGGTCATTGAATTGTACAGAAACGACCCCAACTTAATGTCAGGGCTGCAAAATCGTGTGATGGAAGAGCAGGTGATTGATTGGGTGGCTGAGCGTGCTCAGGCAAACGAACAAGAATTAAGCTTTACTGAGGCGATGCGTCCGGTCTAATCTAATTCAACAATGGCTCACTAAGGAAATTATCATGGCATTAACTCAAGGGCTGAATCTGATACCGATGGTGGTTGAACAAACGCCACGCGGTGAACGCTCGTTTGATATTTATTCACGCTTGCTGAAAGAGCGCGTTATTTTTATGGTTGGGCCGGTTGATGATTACGTTGCCAACGTGGTGATTGCGCAGTTGTTGTTCTTGGAAGCGGAAAATCCTGAGAAAGACATTAGCCTTTACATCAATTCGCCAGGAGGCGTGGTAACTGCTGGGCTAGCCATTTACGACACTATGCGCTTCATCAAGCCGGATGTGTCCACTATTTGTGTTGGACAGGCGTGTTCAATGGGCTCCTTCCTGTTGGCCGCTGGTGCCAAAGGCAAGCGCTATATTTTGCCGAATTCACGCGTGATGATTCATCAGCCATCGGGTGGCACTCAAGGCCAAGCCAGCGATATCGCCATTCAAGCCAAAGAAATCCTATATTTACGCGAGCGCTTAAACGCTGAGCTTGCTGCTAATACTGGCCAACCTATTGAAAAGATTGAGATCGATGTTGAGCGCGATTACTTTTTATCGGCGCAAGACGCGAAAATCTATGGTGTGGTCGATGAAGTGCTTGATCGCCGCCCCGCTGACAGCATTCAGCCTGCCTAATTTTAAACTTCCTTAGATACTTGCCCCCGAGCAGCTTATGCTATGCTCAGGGAGAGTGTACCTTTTTGAAAGAACTCGACTATGACTGACGACCGAAAACCACGCACTACTGACACGACTAAAATCCTGTATTGCTCGTTCTGTGGCAAGAGTCAGCATGAAGTAACTAAGCTGATTGCTGGCCCAAGCGTATTTATTTGCGATGAATGTGTCACCCTCTGCAACGACATTATTCGTGAAGAGTTGCAGGAAAAAGCCGGTGCCACTCGCAGCCATCTGCCAAAACCGAAAGAAATATTGGATGTGCTCGATCAGTATGTGATTGGTCAGCCACGCGCCAAGAAAACTTTGTCGGTGGCAGTTTACAATCACTATAAACGTATTGAATCACGTGCCAAAAACGACGAAATCGAATTGTCTAAATCAAATATTTTGTTGATTGGGCCAACCGGTTCAGGCAAAACACTTTTGGCTGAAACCTTAGCGCGTATGCTTAATGTGCCGTTCACCATCGCTGATGCAACCACACTCACAGAAGCGGGTTATGTGGGCGAAGATGTTGAAAACATTATTCAGAAGCTATTGCAAAAATGCGATTACGATGTTGAAAAAGCCCAATCTGGCATTGTCTACATCGATGAAATCGACAAAATTTCGCGCAAATCAGAAAACACATCAATCACCCGCGATGTGTCGGGCGAAGGCGTACAGCAAGCGTTACTTAAACTTATTGAAGGAACTGTGGCGTCTGTGCCCCCGCAAGGTGGCCGTAAGCATCCGCAACAGGAATTCCTGCAGGTAGATACTAAAAACATGTTGTTTATCTGTGGCGGCGCATTTGCAGGATTGGATAAAATCATACAACAGCGCAGCACAGAGTCGGGCGGCATTGGCTTTGGTGCCAAAGTAAAATCTTCTGAGCGTAAAATTGACGCCTCCAAATTGTTGTTTGATGTTGAACCGGAAGATTTAATTAAATTTGGTTTAATTCCTGAATTTGTTGGCCGCTTGCCGGTTGTTGCTGCGCTGGAAGAGCTTGATGAGCAAGCTTTGGTAAAAATTCTCACCGAGCCGAAAAACGCGATTAGCAAGCAATTCAAGAAATTGTTTGAGATGGAAGGTGTGGAATTAGAAATTCGCCCAGATGCATTAGCGGCTGTTGCGCAAAAAGCCATGAAACGCAAAACCGGCGCGCGTGGTTTGCGAACCATTTTGGAATCGGTACTGCTCGATACCATGTATGAGCTGCCTTCATTGGAAAATGTCAGTAAAGTGGTTGTTGATGAATCGGTTATCAACCATCAGACTGAGCCGTATCTTATTTATTCCAATAGCCAAGCGCCGAAAGCTGCTTCTGGCGAATAACTTTTTACTTATTATCAAAAAAACAGGGCATGCCCTGTTTTTTTATGCCTTAAGGGCTTGCAAGTACCCACAAAAAGCCCCATAAAGGAAGTATGACAGGACACGCCTGTTTTGGAGAACTCATGCAACAAAAACAACTCAATGCCAGCTACCTTCCCGTGCTTCCTCTGCGCGATGTGGTGGTCTATCCGAATATGGTGATTCCTTTATTCGTGGGCCGTGATGGCTCCATGAAAGCACTTGACTTAGCCATGGAAACTGACAAACGCATTGTGTTGCTGGCGCAAAAAAGTCCGGATATTGATGATCCAAGTGGCGACGATGTGTATCACCTTGGCACTATTGCTACGATTATCCAATTATTGAAGTTGCCAGATGGAACCATAAAAGTATTGGTTGAAGGCGTGCAACGCGTTTCAGCCAAGTCGGTTATTTTGCATGAGCAATCGTTGATGGCGCAAATTGAGTTGATTGAGCCAGTTGCCATTAAAGATGCCAAAGAGCTAGATGTTGCGCAGCGCGCATTAATGAACTTGTTTGAGCAATACGTTAAATCAAACCGTAAGTTGCCGCCTGAGTTGCTTGCTACATTGGCTGGCATTGAAGAGCCGGGGCGTTTTGCCGATACCGTCGCTGCGCATTTGAGCATTCGATTATCGGATAAACAAAAATTACTGGAAATAATCGCAATCGATCTACGCATAGAGATGTTGATTGGCTTGGTGGAAGGCGAAATTGACGTTCAGCATATTGAAAAGCGCATTCGTTCGCGCGTTAAAACGCAGATGGAAAAAAGCCAACGCGAATACTATTTGAATGAGCAAATGAAAGCTATTCAAAAAGAGCTGGGCGATTCCGAAGATGCGCCAAATGAAATTGAAGAATTAAGCAAAAAAATTGCTGAGGCTAAAATGCCGAAAGCGGTTGAAACCAAAGCGAAGAACGAACTCAATAAATTAAAACAAATGTCGCCGATGTCTGCAGAAGCTTCTGTAGTGCGTAATTATTTGGAATGGTTGGTTGGCGTGCCATGGGAAAAGCGCAGCAAAGTGCGTAAAGATCTTAAGATGGCACAGCAAGTGTTGGATGAAGATCATTATGGCTTGGAAAAAGTTAAAGACCGTATTCTGGAATATTTAGCCGTGCAAGCGCGCGTGCAAAAAATGAAAGGTCCAATTCTGTGTTTAGTCGGGCCGCCAGGTGTGGGTAAAACTTCGCTTGGGCAGAGCATTGCAAAAGCAACCAACCGTAAATTCGTGCGCATGGCGTTGGGCGGCGTTCGTGATGAAGCAGAAATCCGTGGCCATCGCCGTACGTATATTGGCTCTATGCCTGGCCGTATTGTGCAGAACCTCAACAAAGTTGAAAGCAAAAACCCACTGTTTGTGCTTGATGAAATTGATAAAATGAGCAACGATTTCCGCGGTGATCCATCCGCTGCTTTGCTTGAAGTATTAGATCCAGAACAAAACCATAGTTTTAACGATCACTATCTTGAAGTGGATATGGATTTGTCGGAAGTGATGTTTATTGCAACTGCTAATTCATTAAACATTCCAAGCCCATTGCTAGACCGTATGGAAGTGATTCGCATCCCGGGCTATACCGAAGAAGAAAAACTGAATATTGCTGTGCGTTATTTAATGCCCAAGCAAATTAAAGCCAGTGGTTTAAAAGAAGGTGAAGTTAGCATTGGCAAAGATGCCATACGCGATATTGTGCGTTATTACACGCGTGAATCCGGTGTTCGCAGTTTGGAGCGCGAATTAGCGAAAATATGCCGTAAAGTCGTCAAGGAAATTGCCTTGGCTGGGCCAATCAAAAAGTCGAAAATTAACACAACACTTGCTGCTAAAGCTAAAGCAAAAAAAGCGGCTTTAAAGTCAGTTAATTCAGCAAATCTCGATCATTTTCTCGGGGTTCGTCGTTTTGATTTTGGCCGCGCTGAAGAACAAAGTGAAATTGGTTTGGTCACCGGCTTAGCGTGGACAGAAGTAGGCGGTGATTTATTGCAAATTGAAGCCACATTGATGCCTGGCAAAGGCCAAATGATTCTTACCGGCCAATTGGGCGATGTAATGCAGGAGTCGGTGAAGGCCGCCTACAGTGTTGTACGCTCACGCAGCTTGCAGTTGGGCTTGGATGTTGAGTTCCATAATAAATTCGATACACACGTACATGTGCCTGAAGGTGCTACTCCTAAAGACGGCCCAAGTGCAGGTGTTGCGATGGTGGTGGCATTGGTGTCTGCATTATCGAAAGTGCCAGTGCGCGCAGATATTGCCATGACCGGCGAAATAACATTGCGTGGACGAATTTTGCCAATTGGCGGCTTGAAAGAAAAACTTCTGGCAGCCTTGCGCGGTGGTATACGCACTGTTTTAATTCCCGAAGAAAATAGAAAAGACCTTGCAGATATTCCACAAAATGTGACGCAAGATCTTGAAATAATTCCGGTCAAATGGATTGAGCAAGCCTTAGATATCGCCTTGGTAAAGCCGTTTTTAGAACCAAACAAATTGGAAACTGTCAAGAAAAAAATACCAAAATCCAAAGTAAAACAAAGCCCAGCCGTCAGCCGAACGCATTAAAAATCAAAAAAGCCTGTATCGCTTGCAAATAAAGGCTTGTAGGGTATTGCGCACAAGCACTTTCACTGGTATAAATTACATCAACCGAGCGTTAATCCTTAGATTTTAGCGCATCGGGGATTTGGTTAGGTTGGGGATTGGCCTGAACTTAATTTTTTATTTTCGCGAAAACTCGCATTGGGAGATTTATTAAAATGAATAAAGCTGAATTTGTTGCCTCTGTTGCTGAAAAAACTGAATTGTCGAAAGCCGCTGCTGCTGGTGCAGTAGATGCCGTTATCGAAACAATCACTAAAGCCTTGAAAAAAGGTGACACAGTGACTTTAGTTGGTTTCGGTACTTTTTCTGTACGCAAACGTGCTGCACGCCAAGGTCGCAACCCACAAACGGGCGCAACCATTAAAATTAAAGCATCAAAAAATCCTGGCTTTAAAGCCGGTAAAGCATTGAAAGATGCGGTAAACAAGTAATTTCTTCATTTATTACTTGAATTAATATGCTGGAATAGTGTAAGCTACGCATCCTGCTTGGGGTGCTTAGCTCAGCGGTAGAGCGTCTCCCTTACACGGAGAGGGTCGGGGGTTCGAAACCCTCAGCACCCACCATCTATACAAGCAAAAAAGACGTGGAGTGGTAGTTCAGTTGGTTAGAATATCGGCCTGTCACGCCGAGGGTCGCGGGTTCGAGTCCCGTCCACTCCGCCACTATTAAAAAGACACCTTCGGGTGTCTTTTTTTTTAGTGCGCTTTCAGCTCAAACCCTTCATAATAGGGCTTCCCATATCTATATGCTGAATGAACAATGCTAGAAAAAATTCGTGAAAACTCATCGGGCTGGATTGCCAAAATAATTCTTGGTTCTGTTATTGTGGTCATGGCATTCTTTGGTTTCGGTGACTACATCATCCCAAAAACTGAAAGCTATGCTGCAAAAATAACCATTCCAGGCAAGTTCATGGGTTATGGCGAGGTGTCCAAAGAGATTTCAGTGGCTGAGTTTCGCCGGCGTTTCGATCAAACAAGACAGTCAGAACGCCAGCAAAAAGGCGAAGCATTTGATGCCGCGGCTTTTGAAAAGCCCGATAATAAGCGCCGTATCCTTGAGCAGATGATTGACGAAGCAGTCATGCAGCTTGGCGCACAACAGTCTGGCATTAGTATTTCTGATGCCAAGGTGCAAGAAAGCATATTGTCTATTGATAGTTTCAAAGTGGAAGGCAAATTTGATGCGTCGCGCTATCAGCTTGGCCTGCAAAATCAAGGTTATACGCCAAAGCAATTTCAAGAACTGGTTAGGCAAGATTTGATGACGCGCTTTATTGTTAGTGAATATATTGCATCAGGTCTTGCTACGGAGTCTGAAGCTGATCAGTTAATTAAAATGTCGGAGCAAAAGCGCAATCTTCGCTATATTGAAGTGCCTTTCCCAGAAGTGAATTTAGTAGCAACTGACGCCGAATTAAGCGCGTGGTACAACAGCCATAAAGCCAGCTATAAAACTCAGGAAACAGTAGCCGTTGAATATGTAGAGCTAGATAGTTCATCGGCCAACACCAATCTGGTGGTGGATGAGTCGGTGTTAAAACAGCGCTATGAGGAACAAAAAGCCCTGTATTCTTCGCCTGAGCAACGTGTTGCTTCGCATATTTTGGTTGCTGTGCCTGAAGGTGCATCGGCCGCAGTAGATGCTACTGCTAAAACTAAAGCTGCGCTGATTGCTAAACAAGCGCAAGCCAATGCATCGGCATTTGCAGTATTGGCAGTATCGTCGGATGATTCAGCAACCAAAGAAATTGGTGGTGATTTAGGCCCAATTGAAAAAGGCATTTACGGCGATGCATTCGATAAAGCTTTCTTTGCATTGAAAGCTGGGCAGGTTTCTGAGCCAGTACGTTTGCCAGATGGTTGGCACATTTTGTATTACCGCGAGCTAATTGCCGGCACAACAAAACCATTTGAAGATGTGCGTGCAGAGATTGAGGCCAGCTATTTGAGCTCTGAAAAAGAACGCGTGTTTAATGATATTGCCGGCAAGATGGTGAATGCTGTGACTGAAAACGCAAGCTCGCTTGAGCCTGCAGCGAAAGCTATCAATAAACCCTTACTGCGCACAGCTGCATTCACGCGCGGAGCCGGTGAAGGCGTTGCTGCTATTGATGCGGTTCGTAAAGCGGCGTTTTCCGATGCGGTTAAAGTTGAACGGCAAGTGAGTGATTTGATTGAATTAGAACCCAATCATGTGGTCTTGATTCGGGTTGTCGATCATAAGCCTGAAGCTACATTGTCGCTTGCTGAAGTGAAAGATGCAGTGCGCGTGGCCTTTGTGCAAGATCGCGCCTTAAAATTGGCTGAGAAACAAGCTAATGAATTATTAAGCAGAATAAATAAAGGCGAAACATTGGATTTGCTGGCGGTTTCGTTAAACACTGCCATTGTTCCAGTTAAAGCCATTTCGCGCAAAGCACCTGTGCCGCAATTGCAAGACACCATTGATGTCGCATTTCGTTTAGCAAAACCGATAAACGGCAAGCTAGGCGGTGCGGGTCTTTCAAAGACTCCCGATGGCCGATTCTTGTTAATGCAATTAGATGCGGTGATTGAGCCTGATACCAAAGCCATGGATCCAGCCATTCGTGTCAATGCAGCGAAAACAATTAGCCAAATTCGCGGTGATCAGCAATCTTTGGAGTATGTAAAATCTTTACGCAAATCGTTTGTGGTTAAAGTGGCTGAAGATCGCTTGTAATAAATTGTTTGGATAATAAAAAGCCCCGTTTATTTTCGGGGCTTTTTTATACACATTAGTTTCCAGGATCGAGCGGTATATCGACTTCAGAACTGACAGTGCGTAACACTAAAAGCCTATTGGGCGCATTGTCTTTTAAACCATTACGATAACTTGGATTTAAGGTGATAAGCTCGCCTAAACTCATCTGTGCAGAATCCGCGAGTTGCTGCAGATTTTGCCCACTGACATCGGTGTCAACCACAGTTAATGGCGTAAAGCGGGTTTTATCGGGCAAAGTAATGCCAAAGCGTTTCGGATGGTTGAGCAAGCAGGCGATTGCTTCGACCTTATGAATGTAAGCATAGGTGTGTGCTGCTAAGCCTGTTGGGAGTTTCTGCGCGGCATCTGCTTTGCTCAGTTTTTGCCGTTTCAAACTGCCACGCATTCGGCTGTCGCCAGCATTATAGGCCATTAAAGTAGTAGGCCAATGTTTGAATTCACGTTGCAATCTTCTTAAATAATTTAGCGCGGCTTCGGTGGAATCTACCGGTGAATAGCGGCCGTCATAACCATTGCCGAAGCGTATGCCGAAATGCTTAGCGGTTTTCGGCATCATTTGCCATAAGCCCATTGGGCCGGTGTTAGTGCTTGCTGCTGGATCATACCAACTTTCAATAAAGGGCACTAAAACAAATTCAGCTGGCAAGTTTTTTTCTTTTGCCTCATTACTCACATAATCTAATAAAGGCAAAATGGCTTTTAAATGATTGGTGAATTCTCTTGGTGTTTTGGTGTATTTTTTAAGCCATTTTTTCGAGACATCATCCTGATGGCAAGTGTCTTTGTCTAGCTGTTGTTGTAGCTGGTTAAAAACCTCTTCGCCTGTGCGTTGAGTGGCTGATATGGGCTGCTCAGCTGAAACGCTGTTGCTGAGTGCAAATGCAATTAACAAGCTCACACGCAGGCGCTTAGCGGTAAAGGTGGGCATTAAAAGCCATCCTTCCATGTACGCATTGTCGTAAAGCGCTCAAGCCGTGTTGCGGGCATGTATCCCAAATGCTGGTACAAGCCGGTCAGTGCGTCTGGAAAATCGGTGCGTAGAAATGGGTTGCAGGCTTTTTCACGTCCAATACTAGAGGGCAAACTCGGCTCGCCAACTGCGCGTTTTGCACTGAACTCCAGCTCATACAAATCGCGCAGCGTGTTGGTTGGTTCAGCAGCATGTGCGAATTTTGCATTGCTAGCGGTGTATTCATGCGTGCAACAAACCAAGGTTTCATCGGGCAGGCTAGCCAGCAAATCGAGTGAGGTAAGCATCTGCGCCGGGCTGCCTTCGAATAGTCTTCCACAGCCAAGACTGAACAAGGTATCGCCGCAAAATAGTACATCGGCATTGAAATACGCAATGTGCGTTAGTGTGTGGCCAGGTACATGCCAAACCGTGAATGGCTTGAAGCCTTCAACGTGTATGCTGCTGGCGTGCTCTACATGCTGGCTGATGGCATTTATACGAGAGTCCACAGGGCCAAAGCACGGAACATCAAGATGCTTTTGTAATTCCTGCAGGCCACCGATGTGATCGGGATGATGATGGGTTATGAAGATTGCTTTTACCAACATACCGGCTTCGATAGCGCGCAATACCGGCTCTGCATCGCCTGGGTCAACCACAATCGATTCACCCAGTGCATTTTGATAGCACCAGATGTAGTTATCACTAAATGCAGGTATGGCTTTCAGCGAGCTCATTAAGGATGACCTAAAACGCGAAGTAGCGCACAATAGGATTAGTTTAAACGGTGTTGAGCAATGACGGGCGAAATCGACTGGTTTGCCAGCGAAGCAGGGCAATCGCTGGTGGCGCAATCCATGCAGCAGGCAATGCCTTGGGTATGGCCGTTGTGTGGCCATAATGCCTTAGTGTTGCAGCCCAATAGGCAAACAATTATTCAACCTGCTTTGCAATGCACGCCTGTGCTTAAGGTTTCTCGGCACAATAAATTATTTGTTGGGGATTTTATTGCACACGATAAAAGCCTGCCGCTAGCAAGCGATTGTATGGCCTTGGTGTATGCCGCCTTTGTGCTAGAAACCTCTGCAACGCCAGCTTTGTTGCTAGCTGAGTTTGAGCGGCTTTTGGTGTCTGAAGGACATTTAGCATTATTAACCTTGAATCCTTATAGCCCATTTCGAATATCAGGGCGCTGGAAAAATTTTGACCTGAAATCGCAAGCATTTTGGGCGCAATACTTGCAACACGCCGGATTAGAACTAGTTCAACATCAAGCGCTCGGCCCGTTATGGGCAAGTGCAGCCAAAGAGCCGCCAAGTGGTTTTTCTTATCGACCAAAGCCGCTACGTTCGGTAAACTTCATCTTGGCGAAAAAACGTAAAGCTACCGTAACGCCGATTAGAAAATCCAGCCATGCCGTTGCCTTAGCCAGAGAGACGTTACAACAATGAGTAAAACCGCAGTAAGCCTTCCACAAATTGAAATACATACCGATGGCGCGTGTTCTGGCAATCCTGGTCCTGGTGGTTGGGGCGCATTATTACGCTATGGTTCAACTGAAAAAGAGCTGTCGGGTGGTGAGCCATTAACCACCAATAATCGAATGGAATTGTTGGCGGCTATTTGCGCATTAGAATCTTTAAGTAAGCCGTGCAGCATAGATTTGTACACCGATTCGCAATACGTGCAAAAAGGAATTACCGAATGGCTACCCAACTGGATTAAACGTGGCTGGAAAAATGCCAAAGGCGAGCCAGTTAAGAATCAGGATTTATGGCAACGCTTAAGTGCAGCCAGTAAGCTACATCATGTTGATTGGCATTGGGTGAAAGGCCATGCCGGCCATGTTGATAATGAGCGTGTTGATGGTTTAGCGCGGCTTGCCGTTCTTACATATAAATAAGGCCCGTATGCGACAAATTATTTTAGATACAGAAACCACCGGCTTGTCTTGGGAAAAAGGCAATCGGATTGTTGAGATTGGTTGTGTTGAACTCATTAACCGCCGCCCAAGCGGGCGCACCTATCAGCAATATCTGAACCCAGAGCGCGAGATGGAAGTGGGGGCGATGGAAGTGACTGGTCTGACCCGAGATTTTCTATCGGATAAGCCGGTTTTTTCAGCTGTTGTAGATGATTTTTTGGCGTTTATCAAAGATGCTGAGTTAGTTATTCATAATGCTGAATTTGATATGGGTTTTATCAATAATGAATTGAATCTGTTAGGTGCTTCCTATACAAATGTCTTACAGCATACAAACGTGCTTGATACGCTAAAACTTGCGCGCAATTTTTATCCAGGCCAACGTAATTCACTGGATGCCTTATGCAAGCGATTGAGTGTTGAAAATAAGCACCGGCAATTGCATGGCGCATTGTTGGATGCTGAACTGCTAAGCGATGTGTATTTGATGATGACCTCTGGGCAAACTGGATTTGGCTTTGATCAAACTGAGCAGAATGATCAAAATGATTTTTCGGTTGCGGTGTTGCCGGGTGCTCATTGCCCTGCGTATGTGCTGCAAGCCAATGAAGCAGAGTGCCAAGAGCATGCCAAGCGCATGCTTTCAATTGCTAAAAAATCCGGAAAATCCAACTGGCTCGATTAGCTGGAGCGCAACAGAACTGCCGTTACATTATTGTCTGCCAAGCCTTGCAAGGCATGAACCAACATCTGCTCTACGGCTTCTTGTGCGCTTAATTTTTTATTAGCCAATAATTCATGCATCAAATCTGTTTTGCATTCATCCAATAGCCCGTCACTGCAAAGTAGTATGGCTTGTTGTTTAAGCCAAACGCCCGAGACATGCTGAATATGCAATTTCTCAGTGGCGGTAACGCCTAAGGCTTGAATGCTACTTAGGCTTAGACCTAGGCCAGAGTTTTTTTGGTCTGTGGGTTCTGCCGAGCTACTGCTTAGGCTTTGGGTGTGCTGACCGTTGAAAAAAAATGCACGACACGCACCAATCCATGCAATTTGATAAGTATTCGCATTCCAAACCAAGACCAAAGCACTCGCGCCACTCGGGTTCATGCCTTGCTGTGGCCGTTGAATGCGCAGTGCTTGTCCGGCATTTTTTAGTGCGCTGATGGGATCAAGGCCTTGCAAAATATTTTTATGCAGTTGCTCACGAACAAAAGCACTGGCAATATCGCCGGCATCTGCGCCGCCCATTCCATCAACAAGAATGGCAATACGGTTCGGCAAATCAATGTTGTAGCTATCTTCATTGAGCGTGCGTTTGTTGCCGGGGTGGCTAATATGGCCAATTTCAATCATAGAGGGGCAAATATCAGTATAAGGATCTGCTTTATTATGAATGGTTTTTGTGAAAAATGCCGAGAATATCTAGCCATAGGTATGCATAAAACGCTATAATTGCACGCGAACCATTGCACTGGAGAGGTGGCAGAGTGGTCGAATGTACCTGACTCGAAATCAGGCGTAGGTGTGAGCCTACCGAGGGTTCGAATCCCTCCTTCTCCGCCAGATCAAAAACCCCTGCATGCAGGGGTTTTTATTGTTAGCAACTCATGTCAATTACTTGCTTATCGTCCAGCCATAGCTGGATTTGAAAGTCTCTATTCGACAGGCTTTATTTTTGCTGGCAATGGATTTTTCATCTAAAAAATACAGTTCGCCAATTAAATTGTTCAATGTATATTCTTTGCATGGTGAAGCAAATAATATCTTTACAGCGGTAATTTCACCAGTTGATGCCTTAAGCAATACACAGGATTTGGGTGAAATCAGCTCTGCATCATTTCGCCCACGCTTAACGCTAAGCTGGCATTGCGTGTCGCTTTTAATCAATATGCTGCGAATTTCATCAACATCCGCTTCTAAGTCAGGTGCTACGAAGGCCACAGTTTGCTCTGGAAGCTGGGCTTTAGTGCATGCGTTTAAAACTAAGCATGTTATTAATATTATTAGAAAATTCTTGAATAATTGCATACATCATTCCATTTTCAGTTAGTCATCTCATCATAAGTCAAATGCTTAGTTTTGTGTGAAGCTAGTCACAGTATTTTACAGTTTGATGATGAAAGTCTGCCAAAATCGCTAAGCTAGGCGCTATAATCCTGATTTGAGATTGCTCAGAGGTTTATATGTCAGAAATACTAGCTCCTGTGTCTTTCGGTGAATTACTCGATAAAGTGACTATTCTGCAAATTAAGTCTGAGCGCATAGCTGATCCTGTAAAAGTTGCCAATGTGCGTAAAGAATTGCATGCCTTAGAGCGCCTTTGGAATGAGCACCCTGCGTCCAATATTGATGTTAGCGTATTAGTCAAACAGCTCAAACACGTCAATGAACGGCTTTGGGTGATTGAGGACGACATCCGTATATTTGAAAAAGCGCAACGTTTCGATAAAGAATTTGTTGAATTAGCGCGTTCCGTGTATTTTGAAAATGACGACCGTGCGCGCATCAAGAAAGACATTAATCTTGCGCTTGGCTCGGCGTATGTTGAGGAAAAATCCTATCAGGATTATCGCACTTCATAAGTGGATCGTGGTTTATTGCAGATTCGCGTCAGCGCAATATTGGTTAAACAAGGCAATAACTTCGTCGGTGCGAATCATCTCCATAACACCTGGAAACTCAACGCGTTTGCCCCAAGCCAATTGCTCGGCGGGCTTATGCATAAAAGCCTGCGCCGCTTCGGGGTAGTGATTCACCATATAGCGCTTGTCTGAATATGGGCCAGAACGTGTACCGTCGGTACATGCGAATAAGCCGAGTACTTTAGTGCCCATTGCATTGGCCATTTGTGCGGGGCCTGCGTCTGGCGTTAAAACCAAATCGGCTCGTGCCAGAAGTGCCAGCAATTGTTTCAAAGTATCTTTGCCGATTAAATCAATAGCGGGAATTGTCATTGCGGCTAAAATGGCGTCACCCATATCGCGTTCCAATTGGCTACGGCCGCCACAGATAACCACTTGCCAGCCCTTGCTTTGCGCATAATTCGCTACTGCCGCATAGCGCTCTGGCAGCCAGTTGCGAAGTGCATGGCTAGAACACGGTGAAATCAACAGGCATGGCATACCGGCTGGCCATTGTTCGCTAGCCCATATGTGGTCTTGATCGCCAACCGGCATATTCCAAACAACCTCAGTTTGGCTAAATCCGAGTGGTTCGGCAAATAATCCAAACACATCCAAGACATGATGATGTTTATGCACAATCCGTTCGTTAATAAACAGGCCATGGCCTTCTTTGGCGCGTTTTGTATCATAGCCAATGCGCCGTTTAGCGGGAATAACCGCGGAAATCAAATTGGCGCGAAGTGCCAGTTGCATTTGCAACAGCACATCGAAACGGCGGCCAGAAAGTTGTTGCGCCAATTGCTTGACGCCTTTTAGCCCAGATTTCTTATTGAAGGCAATTAGTTCAACATTTTCCAAGCCGTGCATCAGCTTGGCTTCGCCAACACCTAAAATCCAGGTAATTTTCAAGTCGGGCAGATTTTTTTGCAGGGTGCGAATCAGCGGCAGCACATGTGTTGCATCGCCGAGTGCTGATAAGCGTAAAATGCAGAGAGTTTTTACTGTGCTTGAATCGTTCACTTGCTACACTCTTGATTATGACTGAAAATGAGCCTCGCATTCGCACTAAACAGATCAATGGCCCAGAAGGGCGCTTTGCGTTGATGTTTGATGCTGAGCGTTGGCCGCAACTAAGCGAACACCAGTTTAACGCAAGCGGCTATGCCAATGCACAAACAGTTGCAGGGCAGGGCGGCCGAGGCAGCGCTTGGTTTGTGCCAACACCCGTTGGCGATGCTGTGTTAAAGCACTATTTGCGTGGCGGACTTTTGGCTAAATTTGTTACGGACCGTTACGTTTATCTTGGCGTGGCGCACACACGCGGGTTTCAGGAGTTTGCATTGTTGCAAAAACTTTCAACGCTTGGTTTGCCTGTGCCCAAGCCGTTGGCCGCATTTTGCCAACGTGGATTATTCAGCTATCGTGCGGCTTTAGTGACAGAGCGATTGCAAGATGTTTATTCTTTAGTAAGCGCTGTACAAAAATCGAATGCGCCTTGGCAATTGCTGGGCGAAACATTGGCGCGCTTCCATAAAGCCGGTGCACATCACAGCGATTTGAACGCCAATAATATTTTATTAAACCCACAAAACGAGGTGTTTATTATTGATTGGGATAAATGCGCGCTTGAAATGGCGCCAGGTGCTTGGTGCGAAAAAGTATTGGCTAGGTTGCAGCGCTCATTATTAAAAGAGTGCAAGCAATCTGACAGCACACAATTACAACAAGGCATTACTCAAATGCTTGGTGCGTATCAGCAGGCCATGACATGAACTGGAGCTTGCGATTTCTCGGTGTTGGCAATTCGCAGGCGGCGCCCGTGTTGGGTTCGGCCAGCGCGGTGATTGAACGCAATCAACAGCCTTGGCTATTGATCGATTGTGGCCAAGAAACTTTAACAACCTTTGAGGCTGAATACCAACAGCTTCCTGAAGCAATTTTTATAACGCACTTGCATATGGATCATATTGGTGGCTTAGAGCGTTTATTTATCAAAGCGTATTTCGATGCAGCACTGCGCGGTAAGTTGAAGTTATACGTGCCGGCAGCCTTAGTGCCTGCCATGCAAACACGGCTTGCCGATTACCCGGGCGTATTGGCCGAAGGCGGCGCGAATTGGTGGGATGCATTCCAGCTAATCCCAGTATCTAACGGTTTCTGGCATGCAGGATTTCATCTTGAGGTATTTCCGGTTCGTCACCACCTAGCAAACTCGGCCTTTGGCTTGCGCTTGCCAGGTAGCATGCTGTGGACTGGCGACACCCGCCCAATTCCCGAGCAGCTGGAGCAATATGCAGGCAATGCTGAGCTGATTGCACATGACTGCGCTTTGCAAGGCAATCCTTCGCATACCGGCTTGGCGGATATTCAACGCGAATATTCTGTGCAACTGCAAAAACAGCTGTGTTTGTATCATTACGCCAGCAATGCTGATGCTGAAGTGATGCGGGCTGAAGGTTTTGTGGTGGCCAAGCAGTTGCAGCGTTTTGCGATTGCTGAGCCAAGTTCTGGGCTTGTGCCATGAACGCACAAATTGCAGCAAGCACAGTGTTGCCAGTTACCGATGCGCTGAACCGGCCATTGCGTGATTTACGACTTTCTGTGATTGAAACATGCAATTTTCGCTGCCCATATTGTATGCCGGAAGGCTCGGTGCCAGAAGACTTGCTGGGCGCACAGAATCGTTTGAGCTTTGCTGAAATTGAAACCGTAGCGCGAAGTTTTATCAAGCACGGTGTGCGTAAAATTCGCTTAACTGGTGGCGAGCCCTTGTTGCGTAAAAACCTTGCACAGTTAGTTGCGCAACTTAAAACCATTAGCGGCTTAGACGATTTAGCATTAACCACCAATGGCTCTTTGTTAGCCGCTCAAGCGATGACTTTGAAAAACGCCGGCTTAGACCGAATTACGGTTAGCGTAGATGCGCTTGATGCTGATATTTTCAAACAAATGAGTGGTGGGCGTGGCGAAATTGCTGCGGTATTACAAGGCATTGAAGCTGCCAAACAGGCGGGCTTTAAGCAAATTAAAATCAACTGCGTGGTGCAGCGCGGTGTGAATGAAGCACAGATGCTACCGCTCTTGGATTACTGCCTGCAGCAAGGCCATGTATTGCGTTTTATTGAATTTATGGATGTGGGCAGTTGCAACAATTGGCAGGCGTCTCAGGTTTTTTCCGTGCATGAAATGCATGCGCTTATTGCAAGTAAATACACATTGCAGGCGTTAAGCAAAAATGTGCTGGGCGAAGTGGCAGAGCGTTATTCGGTGAATAATGGCCTTGGTGAAGTGGGGTTTATTGCGTCAGTGAGTAAGCCGTTTTGCGGCGATTGCAACCGCGCACGGCTTTCAGCTGATGGCAAATTATTTACCTGCTTATTCGCCAGTGCAGGGTTTGATTTGCGCGCATTGATTAAGCAGCCGGAACTTCTTGATTTAGAGTTAGCAAGCCTGTGGCGGCATCGCACTGATCGTTACAGTGAAATTCGTCATGCAGCGGTTTCCGATCGTAAGAAAATCGAAATGTATTTTATTGGTGGATGATGTGAGTAAAGACAAAATACGCAGTATTAAAAAAAGTGCTTTAACGCATGTTAGTGAAAAAAATCTGCCGCAGATGGTTAACGTCGCTGACAAATCTATCAGTGCGCGCTCAGCAAGTGCGCAGGCAGAGTTGGTTTTCCCCAAGGATATTGCCAAGCAGTTGCAAGCTCAAGATATGCGCAGCAAAAAAGGTGCAGTGCTTGATACTGCCATTATTGCCGGTACCATGGCAGTGAAAAATACCTCGCAGCTAATTCCGTTTTGTCATGCGCTGGCGATTGAAGGTTGTGATTTTAGTATTGTCTGGCAAAACAAAACAACTTTACGAATTACCTGCACAGTGCGCTTGCACGGAAAAACTGGCGTGGAAATGGAAGCCTTGTGCGGTGCAACAGTGGCCGCTTTAACCGTGTATGACATGTGCAAAGCTTTAAGCCATGACATTGAAATTTGCTCGGTGAAATTATTGTCCAAGCGCGGTGGCAAAAGCGATGTGGGAAAAACATGAGCATCACGGTGTTGTATTTTGCCAGCCTTAAAGATGCCGCTAATACATCCAGCGAACAATGCGCGTTGCCTGAATCTTTACCGCGTTTGTATGCCGAATTAACTGCGCAATACGGTTTTGCCTTTGAACAAAACGCTTTGCGGGTTGCAGTTAATGGCCAGTTCGCCTCTTGGCAAACGCCAGTGCAAGATGGCGATAGTGTGGCGTTTATTCCGCCTGTGTCGGGCGGTTGAAATGCGCTTTAAAGTAACTGATACGGCGATTGATTTTAGCGACTGGCGATTGCAGCTCAACGACCACCGCTGCGGCGCATACGCCAGTTTTGAAGGTTGGGTACGCAACCACCATGATGGCAAAGCGGTTGATGCCTTGCACTATGATTGTTACCCAGAACTGGCCACGCACGAGGGCGAAGCCATTCTGGCTGAAGCCTTGGCCAAATTTGATATTGTTGATGCACGCTGCATTCACCACTATGGCGATGTGGCTATTGGCGAAATGGCGGTTTGGGTTGGCGTATCAGCCGCGCATCGCGACGCGGCATTTTTAGCCTGCCGCTGGATACTTGATGAAGTGAAATCACGTGTGGCCATTTGGAAAAATGAGCGTTATGTTGACGGTGTGCATAGCTGGAAATAAGCGCAAAATGGCTGGCAGCCCTTGCCGATTTTCTTCCGGTTCCCAAAAAATTGTTCCAGAGTAAATATGTGTTTGAAACAGGAATTTACTCAGGCTCTATATTTCTTAGACGGCACGATTGATGGCTCCGCCGACACTTGAGAAGTGGCGAGTGAAGCACTTTGAGTCGACTGCCTCTTGCAACTTAGCGGTGGCGACTTGCTCTTGCCCAAGCGAAAGTGCCACATACCCTGCGTAGTAGGATCGGATCGGAGATGGGTTGCGACCGAACCCGCAAAGACGCTGCATGTCTTCGTCCTGCTCTTGCAGAATTCGTAGTACTTCTGTTCGCTCATCAAGGCGCGAGAACCAATCGAGGGCTGTTGGGATTTGACTAAGGACGTCCTGGATGCACCAGAGAAGATTCTTTCCGGTGCTATCAAGTGACCAAATTGTCTTGTCGTTGGTGGCGGACGAAACCGTGGGGAGAAGACGGCCACGAAAGTGACACTCTGACTCTCTTGGAAGTTGAAGCCCGTCTTTTACTTTTGTGTCCCATTGCGGCGGCACATACAGCAGGTACTTTCCTAAGTTCACGCAGAATGAGAAGGTGGTGACATCAAGAATGTCAGCGTTGTAGCTATTGAAGGATTGAAAATCTAGGACATCGATACTGTCGTTGCGATGCCGCCACGCTACCCGCTGCGTGAACCTAGTGAACCCAGACTCTTTCAGAGCAGGCCAGATAGCTCTTTTGATCTCTCGGTTGACAACTTTGCTATCCATGCCGTCTAACTCTATATATACCCCACATTGTACTGCACCCCAAAAGTTGGACAGTGCATTTAGGCTAACACAAGGGACTGAGTTCGGTACTGTACCGGACTCAGTCCCTTTAGTTTTTCCTTGATTCGGTCGTGGTTGTAATAGTGGATGTAAC
>JANPOU010000067.1:0-24426 GCA_031428155.1 Arenimonas sp.
ACCCATCAAAAGCCGGGCGCATCGCGATGCGCCCCTACATGTTTGTGTTTATATTTCCAACGACGCCAAATCGCCTTTGGTTTCCAGCCATTGTTTGCGGTCTGGTGCGCGTTTCTTGGCTAGAAGCATGTCCATTAGTGAGTCGGTTTCTTTCACGTCATCGATGGTTAGTTGTACCAAGCGGCGCGTGTCGGGGTGCACGGTGGATTCGCGTAATTGCCCTGGGTTCATTTCGCCAAGCCCTTTGAAGCGCGTAACCGAGACTTGGCCTTTAATTTTATCTTTTTCAATGCGATCGAGCAGAATACGTTTTTCTTCTTCATCAAGCGCGTAAAAAACTTGTTTGCCCACATCAATACGAAATAATGGTGGCATTGCCACAAAAATATGCCCGGCATTTACCAAAGAGGGAAAATGCTTTAAAAATAATGCCGCAAGTAATGTTGCAATGTGCAATCCATCCGAATCAGCGTCAGCCAAAATAATCACTTTGCCATAGCGCAAGCCTTCAATATTGGCCACGCCCGGGTCGCAGCCAATAGCTACCGCCAAATCGTGAACCTCGTTGGAGGCTAATACGCCTGAGCTGGCAACTTCCCAGGTGTTTAGAATTTTCCCGCGCAATGGCAATATGGCTTGAAAATCTTTATTGCGCGCCTGCTTGGCTGAGCCGCCGGCTGAATCGCCTTCAACTAAAAATAATTCGGTGCGCGACAAATCTTGTGAAATGCAATCGGCTAATTTGCCGGGCAGGGCGGGGCCTGAGGTAATTTTTTTGCGTATTACTTGCTTTTCGGTTTTTAATCGTAATGACGCGCGGTCAATGGCCAGCTGCGCAATCGCTGTGCCAGCTTCCACGTGTTGGTTCAACCACAACGAAAATGCATCGTGCACCGCTGATTCAATAAAACCGGCCGCTTGCCGCGAGCTTAAACGTTCTTTGGTTTGTCCTGAGAATTGCGGATCGGTAAGTTTTAAGGATAAGACATAGCTAACCCGATCCCAAACATCTTCCGGCGCAAGCTTTACACCGCGCGGCAATAAATTTTGGAAATCACAGAACTCGCGTAAGGCGTCAGTTAAGCCAGAACGCAGGCCATTAACGTGCGTGCCACCTTGCGCAGTAGGAATTAGATTAACGTAACTTTCTTGCGCCAATTCGCCGTCTGGCAACCAAGCAAGCGCCCAATCAACCACTTCACTTTCTTTGTTTAAATGCCCAGTGAATAATTCCGCTGGCAATAATTCTTTGCCTTGCAATTCGCCGAGTAAATAATCCGATAAACCATTTTCAAAAAACCACTGATTGCGTTCACCAGTAGCTTCATCAAAAAGAGATACATTTAAGCCGGGGCACAGCACCGCCTTGGCGCGCAGCAAATGCCGCAAAGCTTTAATGGCAAATTTGTTGGTATCGAAATATTTTGCATCCGGCCAAAAGCGCAGGCGCGTGCCGGTATTGCGTTTACCCACCGTACCAATCGTTTCTAACGCTGAACTACGAAAACCATCTCGGAATTCCATACGGTATTCGTTGCCATCGCGTTTAATCGCCACTTCCACCACTTTCGATAAAGCATTCACCACTGAAACGCCCACTCCATGCAGACCGCCCGAGAAGGTGTAGTTTTTGCCACTGAATTTACCACCGGCATGCAAGCGCGTCATAATCAGCTCAACGCCCGGAATGCCTTCTTCAGGGTGAATATCAACTGGCATACCGCGGCCATCGTCAATAACCTCGCAGCTGCCGTCGCTGTATAAGTTCACTTCAATCGATTTAGCATGCCCGCCCAATGCTTCGTCGATGGCGTTATCAATAACTTCTTGCGCTAAATGGTTAGGGCGGGTGGTATCGGTGTACATGCCAGGACGGCGTTTAACTGGGTCAAGGCCTGACAAAACTTCAATATCGGCGGCGTTATAACGAGTATTCATAATTTTCTGAGTGAATTTGACTACATTCAGAATGCAATCTACGCCGATTTTGGTCAAGTAATCATTTAAAGGGTGCGTTTTGTCGCGCGAGTCGGTAAAATGGTGCTTTCCAACGCCACTATTTTTTATGACGCGTCTAATCTTTGTTACCGGCGGTGTGGTCTCCTCATTAGGAAAAGGCATTGCTGCCGCTTCCTTAGCGGCCATTCTCGAGGCCCGCGGCCTCAAAATCACCATGATGAAACTCGATCCCTACTTAAATGTGGATCCGGGCACCATGAGCCCTTTTCAGCACGGCGAAGTGTATGTGACTGACGATGGCGCAGAAACCGATCTTGACTTGGGCCATTACGAGCGTTTTGTACGCACCCATTTAACCCGCAAGAATTCGATTACCACTGGCCGTATTTACGACAACGTGATTCGCAAAGAACGCCGTGGCGAATATTTGGGCGGCACTGTGCAGGTGATTCCGCACGTGACCGATGAAATTAAGCATGCCATTTATGAAGCCACTGAAGGCTTTGATGTGGGCTTAGTGGAAATTGGTGGCACGGTTGGCGACATCGAATCCTTGCCGTTTCTGGAAGCGATTCGGCAGATTCGCTCTGAGCGTGGCCCGGATAAAGCGATTTTCATGCATCTAACCTTGGTGCCATATATCGCCGCCGCCGGCGAGCTAAAAACTAAACCGACCCAGCATTCGGTGAAAGAACTGCGCTCAATCGGTATTCAGCCGGATATCTTACTGTGCCGAAGCGAACAGCCCTTGCCGGAAAGCGATCGTCGTAAAATTGCTTTGTTCACCAATGTTGTGGAAGAGGCAGTCATTAGTTGTTTAGATGTGGACACCATCTACAAGCTGCCACTATGGTTGCACGCGCAAAACCTTGATGCGATTGTGATCAATCGACTGCGTTTAGAAAACGAAGTTGGCCCAGCCGATTTAAGCGATTGGCAGGCGGTGGTTGATGCAGTTGAGCACCCAACAGATGAAGTTACTATCGCCGTAGTTGGCAAGTATGTTGATCATCAAGATGCCTATAAATCCATTGGCGAAGCATTGCGGCATGGTGGCTTGCGCCAGCGCACGCGCGTTGTGTTGAAGTGGTTGGAATCTGAGCAAATTGAACGCGAAGGCGTATCGCTTTTAGAAGGTGTGCAAGGCATTTTGGTGCCGGGCGGTTTCGGTGATCGCGGATTTGAAGGCAAAGTATCGACATCAAAATACGCGCGCGAACATAATATTCCGTATTTCGGCATTTGCTATGGCATGCAAGCGGCGGTGGTTGATGTATTGCGTCATCGTGGTGGGTTGCCGGGTGCAAACACTACCGAAATCGACCGCAACTGCGCAGACCCAGCCATTGCTTTGATTACCGAATGGAGAACGGCCTCCGGTGAAATCGAACGCCGCAGCGCCGATTCCGATTTAGGCGGCACCATGCGCTTAGGTTTGCAGGAATGCCGCTTGAAGCCAGGCACCTTGGCGCATAAATTGTATGGCAAAGATGTTGTATCAGAGCGCCACCGTCATCGCTATGAGTTCAACAACAGCTATCGCGAAGCGGTTGAAAAAGCCGGCATGACTATCTCGGCGCAATCAATGGATGGCTTGTTGGTAGAAATGGTTGAAATGCCCGATCACCCGTGGTTTTTAGCGTGCCAAGCGCATCCTGAATTTTTATCGACACCGCGTTATGGACATCCGTTATTCAGTGGCTTTATTTCTGCAGCGCGGCTTTATAAATCCGGTCAATCTACTTAAGGAATTCATGCATGAAACTTTGCGGTTTTGATGTCGGTTTAGATCAGCGCTTTTTTCTCATCGCTGGCCCGTGCGTAATTGAATCGCTGCAATTGCAGATTGATACCGCTGGCACTTTGAAAGAAATCACCTCAAAGCTTGGTATTCCGTTTATTTTTAAATCAAGTTTCGATAAAGCCAATCGTACTTCCGGCACCAGCTTTCGCGGCCCAGGTTTGGAAGAAGGCTTGAAGGTGTTGGCTGAAGTGAAGCGTCAGCTGAAGGTGCCAGTGCTTACCGATGTGCATGAATACACACCGTTGGATGAAGTCGCATCGGTGGTGGATGTGTTGCAAACGCCAGCATTTTTATGCCGACAAACCGATTTCATCCAAAAAGTCGCTAGTGTTGGGTTGCCTGTGAATATTAAAAAAGGCCAGTTTTTGTCGCCATGGGAAATGAAACATGTGTCCGCCAAAGCGCAAGCCACTGGCAATACGCAGATTATGGTCTGCGAACGCGGTGCTAGCTTTGGATACAACAATTTAGTCTCGGATATGCGCTCGCTGAGCGTTATGCGCGACACCGGCTGCCCAGTGGTATTCGATGCCACCCATTCGGTGCAATTGCCCGGTGGCTTAGACGGAAAATCCGGCGGCCAACGCCAATTTGTGCCAGTGCTTTCGCGCGCTGCAATGGCAGTTGGTATTTCCGGTATCTTTATGGAAACCCATCCAAACCCTGACGTTGCTTTATCCGATGGCCCGAACGCCTGGCCACTCGGTAAAATGCAGGCATTGTTGGAATCCTTAGTCGCTTTTGACGAAATCGCCAAGCGTGGTGGTTTTATTGAAGATCAACTTTAATTTTAGAGAACACTCATGAGCCAAATCAGCAAAATCATCGCCCGTGAAATCCTTGATTCACGTGGCAACCCAACCCTTGAAGCTGAAGTGACCTTGGCCAGTGGCCATGTTGGCCGCGCGGCAGTGCCATCGGGTGCGTCCACCGGCTCGAAAGAAGCCATTGAACTGCGCGACGGTGACAAAACCCGCTACATGGGCAAAGGTGTGCTCAAAGCCGTTGGGCATGTTAACGGTGAAATTGCCAAAGCATTGCACGGTTTTGATGTATTTGATCAAGCCGGTTTGGATCAACGCTTAATCAATTTAGATGGCACCGAAAACAAAGCGCGCTTAGGGGCTAATGCTTTGCTAGGGGTTTCCTTAGCCAATGCGCACGCCGCCGCCGCTGCCAAAAGTCAGCCATTGTGGCAATACTTGGCGGGTGATCGTGAAGTGAGCTTGCCAGTGCCGATGATGAACATCATCAACGGTGGCGCGCATGCCGACAACAATGTGGACATGCAGGAATTCATGGTTCTGCCGGTTGGCTTTGATTCGTTCGCCGAATCTTTGCGTGCTGGCACAGAGATTTTTCATAGTTTGAAGTCGGTATTGAAAGGCCGCGGCTTGAGCACTTCCGTTGGTGATGAAGGCGGTTTCGCACCGGATCTGCGCTCCAATGAAGAAGCGCTGGAAACCATTTTAGAAGCCATTGCCAAAGCGGGTTACCACGCAGGCCAAGATATTTTGTTGGGCCTTGATGTGGCCAGTACCGAATTCTTTGAAAACGGGAAATACAATTTAGTCGGTGAAGGCAAGCGTTTGAGTTCCGAACAGTTCAGTGATTTTTTAACCGGCTGGGCGCGTCAGTATCCAATCATCACCATTGAAGACGGCATGGCTGAAGACGATTGGGCTGGTTGGAAAATGCTGACTCAATCTCTGGGCGAAACCGTGCAGTTGGTTGGCGATGATTTGTTCGTGACTAATCCAAAAATTTTCGCTGATGGCATCGAGCAAAAAGTGGCTAATGCCATTTTGATTAAAGTAAACCAAATCGGTACCTTGTCGGAAACCATGCAAGCTATTGCGATGGCTGATGCTAACCGCTACGCAGCAATAATTTCACACCGTTCTGGCGAAACTGAAGACACAACGATTGCTGATATTGCTGTGGCTACCACTGCCACGCAAATCAAAACTGGCTCGTTGTGCCGCTCCGATCGCGTGGCTAAATACAATCAGTTGTTGCGTATTGAGCAGGCTTTAGGCAGCCGTGCGCGCTACGCTGGCCGCCATGCATTTGTTAGCCTGAATACATAATCTGTGGATTACCTGACACGACGCTTGTGGCCTTATGCAGTACTCGCCATCTTGTTGGCGATGTTGCAATACAAGTTCTGGTTCGGGCAGAGCAATTGGCGGCAAGTAGAAAGTTTGCGTGCGCAAGTGCAAGCGCAGAAAAATGAAAATCGTGAATTGTTGCTACGCAATAATGCCTTGCTGGCTGAAGTGAAAGATTTAAAGTCTGGTGTGGATGCGGTTGAAGAACGCGCCCGCAATGAAATGGGCATGATTAAACCCGGCGAAACCTTTTACCGTGTTGTAGACCCGGAAAAGAAAATTAATATGGATCCGCCTGCAACAGAGCCAAAACCATGATTTGGGCGATTGTGCCAGCCGCCGGAACAGGCTCGCGCAGCGGCTCTGACATTCCAAAACAATATCAATTCATTGCTGGCAAGCCTATGCTTCATCACGTCTTGGATGTGCTCTGCGAGCATCCAGATATTGATGGCATTATCTTGGCATTATCGAATGATGATGCACGTTGGCAAGGCGTAACTATGTGGCACAACAAGCCTTTGCGCACCTGTGTTGGCGGCATTGAACGTAGCGACAGTGTGCTCATTGCAATTAACGCACTAGCCGATGTTTTAAGCACCGATGATTTTGTGTTGGTGCATGATGCAGCGCGGCCATGCTTGCGTTTCGAGGACTTGCATCAGCTGATTCAGTTAGCTAGTACGCATCCGGTTGGCGCATTGTTGGCAGGTAAAATAAAAGACACCGTGAAGCGCTCGGATAGTTCTGCGCAAGTTGAAGGTACAATCGATCGTCGTTTGCTTTGGCGCGCATTCACACCACAGATGTTTCCGGCCAAAAGTTTGCAACGTGCTTTGCAACACGCCAAACAAGAAGGTGTTGCGATAACCGACGAAAGCAGCGCGATGGAGCGCTTGGGCTTGTCGCCGCTGTTGGTGGAAGGCTCAGATGATAATATTAAAGTTACGCTTGCCAGCGATTTCGCGTTGGCAGAAGCTATTTTGAAAGCAAGGAATTTATCATGATGCGAATCGGCAGCGGTTTCGATGTGCATGCATTTACCAGCGGCAATAACATTGTGATTGGTGGCGTAAATATTCCACATAGCCATGCCTTGCTCGCGCATTCCGATGGTGACGTATTGATTCATGCACTGTGCGATGCGCTGTTGGGCGCGCTGGCCTTAGGCGATATTGGCGTACATTTTCCGCCAAGCGATGCGCGCTGGAAAAATGCTGACAGCACCGACTTACTCAAGCATTGCATGCAATTGATCACTGAGCGCGGTTATCAGCTTGGCAATGCCGACATGACCATCATCTGTGAACTGCCAAAAATGAATCCGCATATTCCTGCCATGCGCCAGCGTTTGTCTGAAGTGATGCAGGTATCCGTTGATCAAATATCAATTAAAGCTACCACCACCGAGCAGCTTGGCTTCACAGGCCGCAAAGAAGGCATTGCCGCGCAGGCAATAGTGTTGTTGAGCAAGCTATGAATTTGCTTCGCGCATCAAGTGCTGCGCCTTGTAGTGGGCGCATACGCAGTACCCCTGAAGATTTTATAGTGCATGAATTGCCGAGCTTTGAAGCCAGCGGCGAAGGCGAGCATTTATTGCTGACTCTGCAAAAACGCGGTCTAAATACAGCGTATTGTGCGCAGGAAATTGCCCGTTGGGCCGGTATTGATGAGCGTGATGTGTCTTATGCTGGCATGAAAGACCGGCATGCAGTGACCACGCAGCGCTTTTCGGTGCGCATTCCAAAGAAAATTTCACCCGATATTCAATTGCTTAACAACGAAAATTGCACAGTGCTAAATGCCGTTTGGCATAACCGCAAACTAGCGCGTGGTGCATTGGCCGGAAATCGGTTTGAACTCACCCTGCGCGAAGTGGTAGCTGATAAAAATTCACTAGAACAAAGTCTGAATTGCATCAAAACACAAGGCGTTCCGAATTATTTTGGCGAACAACGCTTCGGCCATGAACAAGCCAATGTCGATAAAGCGCTGGGTATGTTCGAGGGCAGGCGTGTGGATCGTGCTAAGCGCTCGATTTATTTATCAGCAGCGCGTTCGTATGTATTCAATCATTTATTAGCCAAGAGGGTTGCTTCAGGTTTTTGGAATAAAGCCTTGTTGGGCGATGTGTGGATGCTGGAAGGCACTAAAAGTATTTTCGGACCTGAGCCACTTAACGAAGAATTATTGCTACGCTGCGAAAGCTTAGACATTCACCCCACTGGGCCATTATGGGGCGCGGGCGACTTGCGCAGCCAAGACCAGACATTGGCACTAGAATCGCAATTGCCAAATGAATTCAGCGAGCTATGTCGTGGTTTGGAGAAAGCCGATTTGCGCCAAGAGCGTCGTGCATTGCGCTTAATCCCAAAAGACTTTGCTTGGCAATTCATTGCCGATGATGTGCTGAAACTTAATTTCGAATTGCCGCCTGGTGCCTATGCTACTTCAGTATTAGCGGAACTCGGCGAGTTTAGCTGATTACACCGATACACCGAATAAACTGCCCACCAAGCTAGTTAACAGCATGGCAAGTGCGCCCCAAAAACATACTCGGAATGCGCCGGTAAGAATTTTAGCGCCACCAGTTTTAGCTGCTATGCCACCGAGCAAAGCTAAAAAAACCAAGGAGCTGATACTAACTGCCAAGTTCAGTATACTTTCGGGAAACCATAGCACCACAGATAATGGCAACGCCGCACCAACCGCAAAACTGGCCGCTGAGGATAGTGCAGCTTGAATAGGGTTAGCGCTGAACGTTGCGGAAATGCCCAGCTCATCGCGCGCATGCGTGCCTAATGCATCATGTGCGGTGAGTTGAATAGCCACTTGTTTGGCCAGTGTGGCATCCAAGCCGCGATGAACATAGATTGCAGTGAGTTCTTTTAATTCTGCATCGGCATCGTTGAGTAGTTCCAAGCGTTCTTTTTCAAGATCAGCTTTTTCGATATCGGCTTGAGAATGCACCGATACATATTCGCCAGCCGCCATCGACATGGCACCGGCCACTAAACCCGCCACACCAGTAATTAAAATAGTTTGATGGCTCGCATGTGCTGCGGCTACACCTAAAATCAAGCTGGCAGTTGAAACGATGCCATCATTGGCGCCCAATACAGCGGCGCGTAGCCAACCAATGCGATCATTGCGATGGCGTTCTGAGTGTCTTTTTGGCATAGCAGGATTACTCCAATTATTCGATTAATGCTAACACAGCGCCGGTGCCACCTTGGTTTTGTGGCGCAGAACAATACGCCAACACGCGGCCTTGCAGGCGCAATATTTTATCCACCACATTGTGAAGCACAGGGCCGGCCTCGGAGCGCGTGCCTTTGCCATGAATGATGCGAATACAGTGCAATTGCTCTTTATACACATCAGCAAGAAATTGCTTTAAATGCCGTTCGGCATTCACTGCCAACATGCCATGCAGATCGAATTCGGCGTCTACTCTAATAGCACCAGATTTCAATTGCCGCATCACGCGGTTGCTAATCTTTGGGCCTTGGTAAAACAGTGGCTCATGCAGTTGCATTGTGGCGTCAAGCGCTGAAACGCGTTTCGATTGCAGCAAAGCTTCATGCTCATCGCGTTCAAACATACGCGCACGCGGCTTCGGCTTGGCTTTGCTCAGCCGGCTTTCGGTATGTCTGTGCACAATCACCGGGCCAATAGCTTCGCGGAATAGTTCGCTGTCTTCGGAAGTGATGGGAGGCGGCAGTTTTTCGCTCATGATTCTCTGCAACCAAACTTTGCTTTAATATCCGTAATTTCGCTTTCGCTTAGTTTTTTCTGAGTAGTAGTATCGAGATAGTTTTGTTCTTCGCGAATCAATTCAAAATTACCATCGTCTTTTTTATGCCACATCAAATAACCGCAATGGATATTGATATTGGCGAATGTGCTGGAGTAGTCAACAGCTGCAAAAATGCCAGAAACCTCCGCATTAGCTGGATTGTTATACCAAGTAATTCGAGTGGGCGTTCTGCTAATTCCAGTGCCTGCAACAGTATAAAATTTCACTAGATTGGCTTTCCAGTCATCGAAATCGATAATTGCTTTTGCGCTTTCAGCATATACCTCAAATGCGGTTTTGTAATCGCTATTATCTTTGGCTTGGAAATATTGGTAGGAAAGCAATTTTATTTTTAACTGATCTTGTTCGGAAGGCTCCCATTTGGCCTCTAACTCACTTTCTTCAATCTGTGGAACTTGAACGCCCGTATTTGCCACTTGTACTGCAGACAAGGGCAGGGCGGTAAATGCGAGCAATACAAACAGGGTTATGCCTGTATGGATAGGGAAGAGTGAGTGTCTGATCATTTCAATATAATAGCAAAAGACGCTGTTAGGGCGCTGATTAAACATGACATTACTTTTGATTCAAACGTTAATGACCTTGGTTCCTTTTGATTGGGCTGTGCGCGACAGCGCACGGACACCTATTGTGCTGCCTCCTAAACTGAAAACTATCCCATTCAGTGAGGTTCACATGCAAATTCAATCAGACAATAAAAATATCCCTTTGTTCGTTGGTGACGAACCCTCTCAACCTGAAGTCGCCGCTCAGCAGAATGGTGAACACATTAATCTCGATGACGGACTGGATGATGATAATGAAAATCCAGTTAGTCATACGCTGGTGGATGCCGCCGAGAATTCAGGCGCCATGGAAATACCCGATACGCAAGAACTTGAAGGTGAAGAACAGGAAAGCAAAGACCGTGTGGGCAGTTTAAGCCCGCATTACAAAGAAACATAAAGCACTTCTCCATTGAAAAAATTAAACTAAACAAACAAGGTCTCTACACATGAAAAACATAACGCAAGCCACATTAGCCACTCTTTTGCTTTCATTCAGTGCAAGCGGATTTTCGCAACAAACCACACCTACGCAATCGGTTGTTGTGATTAGAGATGTCAGCACCGTAACCGCGCCGGCTGTTGATACAACCGTGCTGCAATATTCTAATAAATGGCGTATTAAATTCGATAACCGAACCGATTCATCCGGCGAGTTGGTGTTTCTTTTCGCACTGCAAAACAAACAGCCGATTAGTATTAGCGTATTGGTTGCAAAAGATCTGAGTGAAAACGATATTGCCAAACTGGTAGAAAATGCATTTAAAAAATATGCACCTATCGGCATTGAGGTTGAACGTGATGATGGTGAAGATGTATTGCTCAAATACAATAGCCGTTTCAGTTTGACACTGCTGACCAATACCGTAACCGATTTGAATGTTAAATTAGATAAAGAATAATAAGGTAGGACTTTATTGGCTGATAGGGTGTGTCTAGGCGCACCCTTTTTAATTACGCAGCCCGTGGTTGTACTTCCAAATCGAGCCGTTTGCCGAGTTGCGCTTCCGCCACTTCCAGCTCAAAATGCGATTGCAGATTCAACCAAGATTGTGGATGCACACCAAAATAACGGCCAAGACGAAGTGCGGTATCGGCGGTGAGCGAACGTTTGCCATGCACGATTTCGTTGATGCGCCGCGCAGGCACACCAATGGCCTTAGCTAAGGCGTACTGGCTAATTTCAAGTGGAATCAGGAAATCTTCAAGCAGAATTTCGCCGGGATGAATAGGGGAGAGAGTGCGTTTTGTCATGTCTATGTCCTCAGTGATAATCTACAATTTCAACATTATGGGCATCACCATCGTGCCAAACAAAGCAGATGCGCCATTGATCATTAATTCGGATGCTATGTTGCCCGAGTCGGTCACGTTTAAGCGCTTCGAGCCGGTTACCTGGCGGAACCCTCAAGAATGCCAGTTCAACCGCGGCATGCAGTTGCATCAATTTCCGCAAAGCCACGCGTTGAATGTCAGTTGGCAACTTGCGAAAAGTCATGCCCTTGAACAAGGCTTCGGTATCTCGATTGGAAAAGCTACGAATCATGGCTATAACATAACGCATAGCGTTATTAACGTCAAGCGTTACTATGACCGATTATTTTACAATCACTTGGCCAATAGCTTCGCGCAACAGTTCGCTGTCTTAGGGGGTGAAGGGGTTGCTGGTTTTTTGACATTCTATACCTTATCAAAATGAGTCTATAATTTAGAAATTGTATTTGATTGAATTCCATTTTACTTTTTGGGTTGAAGCAATGAAACTTTATAATCATCAAAATTCTTGCGGCACACTGTCGATTGCATTGCTTTTGGGGGTGATGACTTTTTCTGCCAGTGCAGCTGTGCGAGATTTTTCACCTGAAATTCGTACTAAGAATCAGAAAATCGACCATGTAAATAAAATGACAATCATTAGCGCTAAAGCCAATAGCTTTGAAGCTGGGGCATCTTTCTTGCCTGATACATCAAAGCAGGGTTGGTTGGTGATTTCTGTTAAAAATAACACTATGGCGCCTGTCCAGCTCCTTGAGGACTATCTTGAGGTTCGCACAGCTGAAGGTTCGCTCGAGTCATTCACACAAAAGCAGCTTGATGAAAAAGCATACATGAAATTACAGCGAGATAAAATCAACTGCAATAACGGCACGGCTAGCAAGGCTTTTACGTGCGTAGCCTTAAAAGACACAGTTGATGATAAACATCAAATAATATCTGATGATCTGATGACATCTAAGTCACTAGCTGTGGGTGAAGTACGTGTTAGTCAAATCAAAATTGACTTGCCTAAGAAATCCCAAAGCCAGCTTGCTGAAATACAGGTTCAGATTAAATTTCAGGGTGAAACACTTACTCTAGTTTTTATTGAGGCCAAATAAAGCGCATTCGGCTTGCGATGAATTACATCGGCCTCAATTAGTTGAGGCAGAAGCACTCAAGCCCACCCTAAAATTGCTATCATTTACCTATGCGTATTTTAATCAGTAACGACGACGGCATCGAGGCACCGGGCATCATCGCTTTGGCGGAGGGTTTGGCGCAAGATGACCACCATTTATTCATTGTGGCGCCCGACCGTGACCGCTCCGGGGCATCCAATTCCCTAACCTTGGGCAGCCCGTTGCGGGTCCGTTATCTGGATGAACGCCGCATCAGCGTTAATGGCACGCCAACCGACTGCGTGCATTTAGCGTTGTCGGGCTTGTTGCCAGAGGATCCCGATATTGTCTTGTCTGGCATCAACAACACCGCAAACTTAGGCGATGATGTGATTTATTCTGGTACCGTAGCGGCGGCGATGGAAGGGCGCTGTTTGGGCTTGCCGGCTATTGCGCTGAGTTGCGCCAGCCCCAGCCATAAACCAAAACACTACGACAGCAGCGTTCGCGTGGCTAAAGCCCTGATTGAACGCTTGCTCAGCGATCCACTGCCAGCCGATACTATTTTGAACGTGAATATTCCCGATTTGCCTTGGAACGAGATGAAAGGCTTTGAAGTGACGCGTTTAGGCCATCGCCATCGCGCCGAGCCCTGTGTACCGCAGCTCGATCCACGCGGCAGGCCAATGTGGTGGATTGGCCCGGCTGGCCCAGAGCAGGACGGCGGCCCAGGTACTGATTTTCATGCCGTTAAAAATGGCTTTGTATCCATCACACCCATTCACGTTGATTTAACCCGCTACCAAGCGTTGGAAAAAGTGTCTGGTTGGGTTAATGAATTATCCAAAGCGCTGCCTAAATGATTCTACGACTTCAGTTAAACACGCAAACCAAAGGCGTAGGCATGACCTCGCAACGCGCCCGCGACCGCCTAATTGAGCGCTTGCGCGAACAGGGCATTCGCGATGAGCGGGTGTTGAATGTGATGCGGACACTGCCTCGCCATGTGTTTCTTGATGAAGCGCTGTCTTCGCGCGCTTACGAAGACACCGCACTGCCAATTGGCAATGGCCAAACTATTTCGCAGCCGTGGGTTGTTGCAAAAATGACGGAAGCCTTAATTGAGAAAAAAATACCGAAAACGGTATTGGAAATTGGCACAGGTTCGGGCTATCAAACCGCGGTTTTGGCTTCATTGGGCATACAGGTGTATAGCGTTGAGCGCATTGAAGAATTATTACGCACCGCGAGACCACGTTTTCGGCAACTCAAACTGCATGAATTGATTCGTTCAAAGCACGATGATGGCAATCTTGGCTGGGCAGAAAACGGTCCTTTCGATGCCATTCTGCTGACTTGTGCGGCTCCGGCCTTGGTGCATCCGCTGCTAGCGCAACTAAACGATACAGGCGTGCTGATTTCGCCGGTTGGGGTTGATGCCAGCAAACAGAATTTATTGCGTGTGGAAAAAATAGATGGCCAAATACATGAGCAAAACCTCGGTCCAGTGAGTTTTGTACCTTTATTGCCAGGAGTTTTGTAATGGCGGTATTTCGCAATTTATATGAACGTGCCATTTTATGGGCCGCTCATCCGAAAGCTTCGTATTTCCTAACTTTCCTGAGTTTCTGTGAAGCCATTTTCTTTCCTATTCCGCCGGAAGTGATGTTGGCACCGATGTCTTTGGCGCAACCCAAAAAAGCCTTTTGGTTCGCCACATTAAGTTTATTGGGTTCTTTGGCTGGTATGTTTGTTGGGTACGCCATTGGCCATTATGCGATTGATTTAGCGATGCCGTTTATAGAGAAAATGGGTTTCGCTGCACAGTTTGAAGATATAAAACAACAAGCTGCGGCGAATGGTTTTTGGTTATTGTTATTGGCTGGTTTTACACCTATTCCTTTTAAGATTTTCACGCTAGCCTCCGGCGCAGTTGGAATGCCACTTTTGCCATTCTTCTTTGGCGCATTAATTGGGCGTGGCAAGCGCGTGTATTTAGTAGCCACCGCAATTTATTTTGGTGGCGAAAAAGCCGAAGCTAAACTTCGCCAATACATTGAGCCTATCGGTTGGACGGCAATGCTGCTGTTCGTGGTCGCTATCGCGTATATGTGGTTTAAGTAATGAAAGTACGCACGCTTACAAACCCCCGTTTAGCCGTGCTGGTGTTTTTATCGATAGGATTGAATGCCTGTCAGTCGGGCTATCAAACCAGTAAGAGCGTTAAGAATCCATCTGCCAAAACAGTTACGGCAACAAAAACACCTAAGCCCGCAAATGATAATAAATCATTAGGTTCAAATTATATTGTTCAAGCAGGCGATACCTTATACGGTATTTCTTTCCGTGCAGGCCTTAACTATCGCGATGTAGCGACATGGAATAATATTGATGAGTCTTACCATATTCAACGCGGCCAAAAACTGCGCTTAACGGCGCCAACGCAAGTGCAAAATACCACGGCAGTGAAAAGCTCGCTTGCGCCTTTGCCGAATGTAAAACCAACATTGATAAAGCCAGTTTCAGTACTGGGTTCGCCGCCTATGAAGCCAGTTGCAGTGGTTACAACAACTATTGGCTGGCAATGGCCCGCTAAAGGTGAAATTATCAGTGCGTATATTGCGGATGATAAAACCAATCAAGGCATCAATATTGCCGGAAAATCGGGGCAGAAAATACTTGCCGCTGCCGATGGCGTGGTGGTGTATTCGGGCGCAGGTTTAATTGGCTATGGTGAGTTGCTGATTGTTAAACACAACAACGAATGGATTTCGGCATATGCGCACAACAGCAAACGCTTAGTAGCTGAGGGCATTAAAGTCAAAGCAGGGCAGCATATTGCAGACATGGGCCGCACCGGCGCAGTACGCGACATGTTGCATTTCGAAATCCGTCGCAATGGAAAGCCGGTTGATCCTTTGTTGTATTTATCGAAACCCTAAAAACAAAAAGGCGCGTTGAGCGCCTTTTTGATAGGTGTAGCAATGATGTTATTGTTGCGTTTTAATCCAGCGATCAATTTTCGCTTCAAGTACATCAAGCGGCACCGAGCCATCTTTGAGCACTTCAGCATGGAAAGCACGAATATCAAATTTTTTGCCAAGCGCAACTTCTGATTTGGCGCGAAGCTGCTGTATTTTCAATTCGCCAATTTTGTAGCCTAAGGCCTGACTTGGCCAAGCAACATAACGCTCTGCCTCCGAAGTTGATGTAGTAAGACTTTCAGCTGAATTGTCGAGCATGTATTGGATAACCTGTTCACGCGTCCAATTCTTGCTGTGTAAGCCAGTATCGACCACTAAGCGGATAGCACGCCACAGTTCGTTTTGTTGGTAACCAAAATAATCATAGGGGTCGGTGTACACACCCAGTGCTTTGCCCAAAGATTCCGCATACAAACCCCAGCCTTCAGCAAAGGCATTCTCGCCACCGAAGCGACGGAATTTTGGCAAGTTAGTTAGCTCTTGTTGCAGTGCGATCTGAAAATGGTGGCCTGGAATCGCTTCGTGTAAATATAAATCTTCGGCATCCCAGGTTTTTCTGGTTGGAAGATCGTAGGTGTTAACATAGAAAATACCAGGGCGGGTTCCGTCTTCACTTGGGCTTTGATATTCACCACCTGCCGCTGATTTTGCGCGAAATGCTTCTACAGCGCGAATCTCAAACGGTGCTTTTGGTAGCAATGAAAACTGCTCTGGAACCTTAAGATTAATTTTTGCTTCTAAGGAACGGTAGTATTTCAGCAGCGCTTCTTCGTCTTTGAAGTTAAAGCGTGGGTCGTCTTGCATAAATTTAAAGAACTCTTGCAATGAGCCTTTGAAACCAGTTTGAACCATCACTTTGCGAATTTCGCCATGTATGCGTGCAACTTCACTTAAGCCAATTGTGTGAATTTGGTCGGGTGTCAAGTCGGTTGTGGTGCTCATGCGCGCGTTGAACGCATACCAAGCTTTACCATTTGGCAATTTGTCGAGGCCAACAGAAGATCGTGTTTTCGGTAAGTACTCGTCGTTAATAAATGCGCGCAGTTTTTTGTAAGCAGGCATTAGTTCGTTGCTGATCATCGCACTATACGCGCTTGTCAAACGTGCTTTGTCGGCTGCTGAAAAGCTAGCCGGCATGCTCTTAATTGGCCCCCAGAATAGGCTTTCTTCTGGCGTTGCTTTAATCAAGTCATCCAGCTGCGGAACAACCTTGATCATCAGGGCTGTTGGTTGCACTACGCCAGCTTGAATACCGGCACGCATATTAACGATGTCAGTATTTAAAAGTACTGGCAGTTGCTTGCCGCGTGCCAGCCAATTGTCGTAATCCTTCACCGTTTTAAAGGGTTGCGCGCCTGTGCCGGAGCCAAGTTGCACTGCCAATGTGGCTATGCTGTTCATCTGGTTAACTGGCAACATCCAATCTGGGAATTGCTCTGAGGCGAGGCTATTCTTGGCATCACGAACGAAAATTTGATAGCTAAGCAAGTCTTGACCGTTAAGATTTTTTGAGCCAATTGCTTCAATTTTTTTGAGCCACTTTTCAGTATAGTCATGCGACTGCTGACGATATTGAGCAGAACCATAATCGGGTAGCAAATCGTTGTAGCGTGGGTCGCCTTGGTATGTAGCGCCAACTGGGTTGAGCTTCAGGCCTTCTTCCCAGAAGTCTTCATATAACTGATTGAGTTGCTCAGACTTACTACTAGTCGCAGTCGAAGTGGCAGACTCAGACGTTGAAGCAGCTGTTACGTTGCTAACGCCACTGACAATGAAGGCTAGAGAGATGGCTAGAACGAGTGGACTAAGTTTCATAATATATCCTTGTTTTATGTATTTGCGTTTGGCTAACTCTAACACGACTTACTTTTTCAGGCTAAACGGAATTTTATCGGGCGCCACTGCGCCGCCGGAAATAATGAACGACATTGCTTGATCAGCGGTCCAGTCGGTAGGGATTAGCTGATTGACCGGTACAATTTCAAGATAGCCAGAGGTTGGGTTGGGTGTGGTGGGCACATACACGGCAGCCAATTCTTCGCCAGTATGTTCGTCTTGTAAGATGCGGGTGACGAAGCCAACCGATTTCATGTTTTCATGCGGGAAGTTGATGAGCACCACGCGCTGCGTGCCATCGGGTTTGGTTTGCAGCATATCCAGCAATTTGCGCGCGCTACCATACACAGTGTTGGCCAATGGCACTTTACTGATTAAGGATTCAACCCAGCCCAACAAGCGCTGGCCAATGACGCGCCGCGAAATAAAACCGATACTCAGAATAAACGCGATGGTGACCACAATGCCAATGGCGATTTTTGCCCACGGCTCTGAAAGCCATGCAAACATCATTGGGTAGCTTGCAGAAAAATGCGCAGTTAATGGCACAATTAGTGGCTGGCTGATGTCGGAAAGCAAACCAAACACAAATTTGAATACGATAAACACCAGCCAAATGGGTGCTAATGTCAGTAGGCCGGTTAAAAAGTACGTTTGAATTTTTTTCATAGTGTCAGTATAGATGCTTAGTTAAGCAGTGTTGCCATTTTACGACGGTAGTTGCGTACCAAGTCGTCATCTTCAATGGTGGCGAATGCTTTAATCAGCAGCTTCTTGGGTAAGCCATCTTGATAGGCGCGATGATCGCGTAACAATATCAGCAAATGCTGCAAGCCCTGTTCGGGTTTGCCTTGCACAAGATATTGCAGAGCCAGAAAACGGCGTGCTTCAATGTCATTAGCATTGCTGGCTAATGTCGCTTCCAATACTTCAATAGCAGGTGCATTTTCGGCTTGCTGTGCTAAATCAATACGTGCCCGCGCTTTGGCAATACGCTCATCCATCGCTAAGTTTGCTGGCAGGGCATCAAACAGCTGCACGGCTTCTGTGTATACGTGTGAGCTCACTAGTGCTAAGGCCAGCTCGAGCTTCAATGTGTCATCGGCTGGTGCTTCCTGCGCGGCATGCCGAAGACGGACTACTTCCTGATGCGGATCGGCAACGCTTGGTTCAGCGGTTTGTTCAATGCCTTCTTCAAGCAAGGGCAGGGCGGTGATTTGGTGGTGAGTCAAAAATTCTTTGATTTGCGTTTCCGACAAGGCACCCGGAAAGCCATCAACAATTTTGCCATCTTTTAATAGCATTAAAGTAGGAATCGATTTAATCTGAAAATAGCTGGCTAATTGCTGTTCTTTGTCAACATCCACTTTCGCTAAGACAAATGCGCCATTGAATTCAGCCGCCAGTTTTTCTAAGACTGGGCCAACTTGCTTGCATGGCTCACACCATTCGGCCCAGAAATCGACCAATACTGGCGTGTCTTTCGACTTATTGATAACGTCTTGTTCAAAGCTGGCTAATTGGGCATCAAACACAAAAGCGTTCATGGCAAATCTCAAAAGGGTTTTACGTAATTTGGGGCAGTAAGTTGGCCATTTCAAGGGCAGTCATCGCCGAATCCCAGCCTTTGTTACCAGATTTTCCACCAGCTCGTGAAATCGCTTGCTCGGTATTCTCGGTGGTGACTACACCGAAGATAACCGGCACGCCGGTTTGCAATCCAACACCGGCAATGCCTTTTGCTGCTTCACTGCACACGTAATCGTAATGCGTGGTTTCGCCGCGAATCACTGCGCCAAGGCAAATGACTGCCTGATATTTTCCGGTTTTGGCTAAAGCCAAGGCGGTGAGCGGCAATTCAAAAGCGCCAGGCACCGATACAAAATCGATATTTTCATCGCTCACTTGATGGTGAAGCAAGCAGTCTTTGGCGCCGCTTAATAATCGCTCGGTGATGAAATCATTAAAGCGCGCCGTAACAATGGCGAATTTTAAGGAACTGCCGTTTAAAGAACCGTGATAAATCATGAAATACTCTCAATGCTGGGTGGTAAATCGATGCTGTGTCCGAACTTCTGGTTTTTGGTCATCAAATAATGATGATTGGTGCTATTGGCGGGAATCGATAAAGATTTACGCACAATTTTACGTTGGAAGATTGAGGCAATCGCTTCCAGTTTATCGGGATTGTTGGTTAGCAATTGCAAATCATCAATGCCAAAATAATTTAGCACTTGAATAGCCATGGTGTAATCGCGCATATCGGCGGCAAAGCCCAAACGGATATTGGCTTCAACGGTGTCTAAGCCTTGATCTTGTAATTGGTAGGCTTTCATTTTATTGAACAAACCAATACCGCGGCCTTCTTGGCGCAGATAAATGATGATGCCAGAACCTGCTTGTTCAATCTCAGTAATCGCTTGTTGCAGTTGACTTCCGCAATCGCAGCGCTTCGAGCCAAGCACGTCGCCGGTAAAGCATTCGGAGTGAATGCGCACTAAGGTGCCAGGGTTTTTTAATTGCGCAACAGGGCCTTTCACCAAAGCCATATGTTCTTCGCCTAGTAATGCTGAGCGAAATACATAAAAAGTAAAATCGCCTTGCTGCATTGGCAAAGGTGCAGATTCAACCGCTGAAATTAAAGCTTCATGGCGTTTGCGGTAGGCGAGCAAATCGGCGATGGAAATAATTTTTAAATTGTGTTCGGCGGCGAATATTTCCAGATCTGGCAAGCGCGCCATTTCTCCATCGTCTTTAATAATTTCGCAAATCACGCCAGCTGGCTCGAATCCTGCCAGCACCGCTAAATCAACAGCCGCCTCGGTATGGCCTTGGCGCTTAAACACACCACCGCGCTCGGCAATTAGCGGAAAAATATGCCCGGGGCGGTTTAACGCCTGTGCTTCGGTGCCAGGTGTAGCCAACAATTGCAAAGTATGCGAACGATCAGCGGCAGAAATGCCGGTGCTCACATTGTCTTTTGCATCAATGCTGATGGTGAATGCGGTGCGCATTGATTCAGTATTTTTGATCACTTGCAAAGGCAACTGCAAATGCTCAGCGCGCTCATTGGTGATTGGCGCGCACACCAAGCCACGGCCATAGCGAATCATAAAGTTGATGGCTTCTGGCGTTGCAGTTTGCGCCGGCATTAGAAGATCGCCTTCGTTTTCGCGTTTTTCATCATCCACCACAATAATCATTTTGCCAAGGCGCAGATCTTCTAAGGCGGAATCAATGGTGCTTAATACGGAAATGTTCATGTGTTTGGGTTTAAATGTGTCCAAGCATTCGCAAGGGTTTTATCGAAGCGTAGAAAATTTTCAATGTATTTAGCCATTATATCAACCTCAATGTTCAACAAACTGCCAGCTTGTTTATCACCGAGCGTGGTGTTTTGCAAAGTGTGTGGAATAATCGAGACCATCAAGTGCTCATCGCCTAATTCAGCAATGGTAAGGCTAATACCATCGAGTGTGATTGAGCCTTCTAGAATCATGTATTTGCGTAAGTTTTTTGGGAATGAAACATGCATTTGCCAGTTGTCGCTGCGCACATCAATGGCCGTAACCGAGCCAACGGCATTAACATGGCCTTGCACCATATGCCCGCCTAAACGATCGTTAGCACGCAATGCCAATTCTAAATTAACGCGTTCGCCTTGCTGCAAACTGCCAATACTTGTTTTTTCCAAGGTGGTATGAATAGCCTGCGCGATAAAAGCGTTGGGCTCGATGGTGGTTGCGGTTAAACATACGCCATTGGTGGCAATGGAGTCGTCAATGTCAATGTCTTGGATAATACTTGGGCAATGAATGCGCAATAGCCGCCCTTCAGCAGTTTCGCTAATCTGCTGCACAACACCAATGGCTTGTATTAATCCGGTAAACATATGCTTAAACGCGGCCAGTTAAATGGAAATCTTCTCCAAGAGCCATATATTCTACGTGTTTTAAGTGGATGCGCTGTGATAAATCCAATAGGCCGTAGTCGTTTAGCGCCGATATCCCTTGGCCAAGATAGCTTGGGTTCAGATAATGGCTTATGCGTTGCACATGGCCATCAGCGAGAAAAGCACTAGCAAGACCCGCGCCACCTTCCAGAAAGATATTCACTATGCCTTGTTGATACAGCTCATCTAGCACCTCGCTAAGTGGCCGATTGCCATAAATGCGGGTATGTGCGGAATACTCATCATTAAACACATGCGCCGATTCCGGCAGATTGCCAGAGTGGCTAAATACAAGTCGAATCGGCTGAGGCCCGCTAGTGTTTTCCAAGCGCACCGTTAAACGCGGGTTATCTTGCCGAATAGTTTGCGCGCCCACCGCAATGGCCATATGCTCGGCGCGCAGTTGATGCGCATGCAAGCGTGCTGCTTGGCCAGTTATCCACTGCGATTGTCCACTAGGCATGGCGATTTTGCCATCCAAAGTGCTGGCCAACTTTAAATGTACAAAAGGCTTTTGCGTGCGTTGGTTATGAAAAAACACTTCGTTGAGTAATTCACCATCAGACGCCAACACATCAGTAATCACTTCAATGCCGGCCTCGCGCAGCATGGCGATGCCGCGCCCAGAAACCTCAGGATGCGGGTCAAGGTTTGCTATCACCACGGTTTTGATGCCATCGGCAATCAGTAATTGTGCGCACGGCGGCGTGCGTTTATTGCTGTGGCAACACGGCTCAAGATTCACATATAAAGTGGCGCCAGCAACCGAAGCGCTAGCATTATTGATGGCATCGCGCTCGGCATGTGCTTGCCCGGCTTGACGGTGAAGACCTTCAGCCAGTACTTCTCCATGTTTTACGATAACGCAGCCAACCATCGGGTTCGGCCACGTTCGGCCTTTGGCCTTTTGCGCCAAACGCATGGCTTGGCGCATATAATCGGCGTGTTCCATTATGGCTGTTTGTAGATCACACCGTCTTTCATCACGAAGGCTACATTCAAGGTGGTACTAATGTCTTGTGTAGGGTCTTTGCTCATGGCCACGATATCGGCATACATGCCGGGTTTGATTTGACCGATATCGGTCGATCCGATGACTTTAGCGGCATTGAAAGTGGCTGCTTGCAAAGCATAGGATGCCGGCATGCCGGCTTCGACCATGAACACGAATTCCTTGGCGTTATCGCCGTGCGGTCCAACGCCGGCATCGGTGCCGAAAGCAATTGGCACACCGGCTTTATAAGCATTGGCGGCAGTGGTTTGGATTAAGGCACCTATGCGGGCAGCTTTTGGGCGTATTACTTCTGGAAAATAGCCATCGACTTTGGCTTTTTCGGCCACGAAGCGACCGGCGCTGATGGTCGGCACATACCAGGTTCCGTTCTTCTTCATCAAGGTCATCACTTCTTCGTCCATTAAGGTGCCGTGTTCGATTGAAGTAACGCCACCGATGATGGCACGTTTCATGCCTTCTTTGCCGTGTGCATGCGCGGCCACTTTGTAGCCATAATCTTTGGCGGTATCTACCACGGCTTTAATTTCTTCAACGGTGAATTGTGGTGCATCGCCGCTTTTGGCATAGCTTAGTACGCCGCCAGTAGCAGTGATTTTAATCACGTCCGAGCCTTCTTTGTAACGCTGACGTACCGCTTGGCGAGCATCATCAACGCTATTAATCACACCATCTACTGGGCCTGGCGGCCCAATTAAATGTGAAAGCTCTGCGTTGTAGCCATTGGTTGGATCGGCGTGTCCGCCAGTAGTGCCAATGGCTTTACCCGCTGCCCAAATACGCGGGCCGCGGATAATGCCTTGGTTGATGGAATCGCGCAGTGCAGGAATAATGCTGCCGCCTAAGTCGCGAACCGTGGTGAAACCAGCCAATAGTGTTTTTTCAGCAAAGCCAACCGAGCGGTAGGCAAAGTGCTCAGTGTTTAAGCGAAATTCATCACTGTAACTATTCGGGTTGGATTGATCGGACAAATGTACATGCAAATCAATAAATCCTGGGCTGCAAGTTTGGCTGCTGAGATTAACGATCTTGGCATTTGGCACAGTGCTTGCGCCATCTAGAATCTGGCTGATTTTATTGCCTTCAATCACAATGGTTTTTGCGCCCAGCATTTTGGCGCTGGCCGAATCAAATAATTGGCCGCATTGAATGGCCGTTGTTTCAGCCAGTGCCAATGGTGCAACGGATAACATGCTTAAAGAAATAAGTACTTTCGCCTTGATTTTCACGATTCCGCCTAAATTTAGTTAAGAATGAAAAAGTGTAGCGCCTTTATCGCCATTGGTCGAGTTCTTAGGAGAGTTGTATGTCTGTAACACTGTTTGATACGGTGAATGTTGGCCCGCTTCAATTAAGCAACCGCATATTTCTGGCACCGTTAACCCGTATGCGTGCCAGCCAGCCAGGCGATGTGCCGAATGCTTTAATGGCCGAATATTATGCACAACGCGCAAGCGCCGGTTTGGTGATTACCGAAGCCTCGCAAATATCGCCAGAGGCTAAAGGCTATGCCGACACACCGGGAATTTACAGCGCCGAACAAGTTGCAGGCTGGAAGTTGGTGAATGATGCAGTGCACAGCGCTGGCGGAAAAATCTGCATGCAGCTTTGGCATGTGGGTCGCGTTTCGCACACTAGCCTGCAGGTGGACGGACAAGCACCAGTTTCTGCATCGGATCGCCCATACAACAATAAAACCACAGTGAAAGACGAGCACGGCAAGATGGTGCGAATTGCCTGCAGCACACCGCGTGCTTTGCGCACCGATGAAATCCCGCGCTTGCTGGAAGAATACCGAATTGCAACCCGCAATTCCCGCGAAGCTGGCTTTGATATGGTTGAAATCCACGCCGCACATGGCTATTTGCTGCATCAGTTTATGTCGGAGGAAAGCAATTTCCGCGATGACCAATACGGCGGCAGCTTAGAAAACCGTGCACGTTTGTGTTTGGAAGTGGTTGATGCAGTGATTGGTGAGTGGAGTGCAGCGCATGTGGGCATCCGCATTTCACCGCTCGGCATTTT
>JANPOU010000068.1:0-42112 GCA_031428155.1 Arenimonas sp.
AAATGGAACTGAAACGTTACATCCACTATTACAACCACGACCGAATCAAGGAAAAACTAAAGGGACTGAGTCCGGTACAGTACCGAACTCAGTCCCTTGTGTTAGCCTAAATGCACTGTCCAACTTTTGGGGTGCAGTACAGAGAGCGGGGTTTTTAATAATTCAACCACCAATATCAATTGGCTGGTCACTTAACTCGCTTTTAAGCCGAACATACTGGCTCTCTGGTTTATCTTGTATTTTTTTCACTTTATCATTTTCAACCCATGGAAGTGCAGCGACTGGAATATCGCGATAGAGTTTAAATGGCTTATCATCGAGATAGTAGCTAACGGAAATTTGAGAAATACATCCATTGATACAATCATTGAATGCCAAATATTCACTAGAGAATCGCCACTGCTTAACAGCCTGTATAGCACTCTTACCGAAAATATTAATCGCGTTACGCTGATCCATATCGCTAATGTGTGATTTTGGGTTTAATAATTTCATTGCATAAACACCCGCGTCACTAACACTACCATCAGGCTCAATTTTGGCCGCTATGCTCAGACGCGCCTCCAACGCATCACGTCCTGCTTCAAAAGGATATACCGGCCATACGCGCTTACTCGTATCATTATTTCTCGAGCGTTGCTCAAGCTCCAGTTTGGTAGGTGACACAAAGACGCGATCAAAGGTAATCTGATTCAGGTTTTTGGTTGCATCGGTATTTATAGTCAGCTCAAATCCAAAGCCGCTCGTAGATTCAACTGGCTTGTCATTCAGCTGCATGGGGTAGAATTCCCATTTATTGATTTGTGCTATCAAAAACGATTTCAACGAAGATTCTTTAACGTTAGTCAAATCAACGGCTGTCACTTTGCCTTCGGCATCAATACTAATTTGCCCTCGAATTTCGCCGATATATTGCTTGGATGGTTGTTCAGCGGCAAAGACGTTAAAGCTGAAAAGCATTAACGCAAATAGTTTGATTCCGTTCATCAATCACTCCTTCGTATGTAGCATTACTTCACAATAATTTCTAAACCACCTTGGCTGACATATTTTGTTTTGGCGCGGAAGTCGTCGTTCACCCACGCAACGGGTGCATCGGCAACATTTTCCTGGCGGCGCCACGGTAATGTATTCGGTGATTGAACATATTCAACACGGGTTAGGAATTGTTCCTTGTCTTGCAAGAAACCTTGGCTATTTTTCTTTGCCCAGACTAATGCCGCTTGGCTATATTTTGCTTTAGCTTCGCGTGCGACTTTCGTTAATATTTTAGTATTTTGTGCTGAATACAAATTCAAGCTTTCAATCGCCGCCATCGGCTCACCATCAGTTTTTTTGATGGCCACATATATTTCAGCGCTCACTGCAAGCGCATCGCCCGCAGGCAATATTGCCGAACAAATTATGTCTGAGCGTGGCGTTGCATCTGAGCGCTCACAATAGGCCAGCTCATCCGCTGTTTGCGGGCGACGTGCTTTCGGGCTTGTTCTTAGCGGGAAGAGCTCAACGCGCTTGACGGCATATTTTTCGTCGCTCATATTTTTGCGAACAACAGTAATCACAAAATCGGCTTTAATGGCTTTTGGCCCAGCAGCATTTGCTGGCACATTAAATTTCCACGACTCGATTAAGGAGCCTAAGCCTTGATCAATGGATGGCACGCCGGTGGTTTGCAAATCATAGGTGCTAACTCGGCCTTGAGGTGAAATATCAAGACTACCGTTTAGTCTTTTGGTGTATTCCATGGATTGCGCCATGCTTGCACTTGATGCAATGAAAGCCAGGCCAGCAAGGATTAACAAACGAACACGCATCTTAAACTTCCCCAAATTCATCAAATATCAACATAAGCCATGTATAAGCAGCATTTAGCGTTGAGTTTAGCAGAAAAGCCCACCGTATTTGCACTAACTGTGCGGGTTTAAGCCTGATCTTTCTTGGTTAGTAAACTGGCAATATCAACCCGCTCTGGCCTCTCTTGCAGGCGATTTGCAACGTCCGAGAATCCGCCCATCACTGCAAAATCATGAGCGCTTCGGCCAAGATTGTCGCGTCGGTTTTTATCGGCGCCGGAGGAAATAAGCCGCTCAACCAGCTGCCCATAGCCTCGCGCAGCACAGTGATGCAAGGCGGTGAAGCCACGCGCATCAACCGCATCAATGCTAAGCGCTTCTTGCAGCAGGCGATCAATAGCAGAAAGCACTAAGCCCTCTTTTAAGGATTGTGTTTTTTGCAGTGCAGCGCCGCATAAAATATGCAATGCAGTTTGCTCATGGCTATCAATGGCCGTAACCGGAACTCCAGCGCGCAGCAACATATCCACCATGATGACCGCGTCTAAGCGCGAGGTATTGGAGCTTAGAAACCCTGCGCAGGCATGCAAGGCATTTTGGCCATGGCTATCAACAGCAGAACTTTCTGCGCCATATTCAAGCAGCAGCGCAACTTGCTCTGTTGCGCCACTCAAACAGGCCAGATTCAGCGGTGGGTAGCCCGCCACAGGCTGATTAGCGTCAGCGCCATGCATGAGTAATTGCTGCAACACACCCACATGTGCTTGACTAATAGCTGCCCAAACAGCGGATGCACCAGAGCGCGCTGCAATGGCAGTATCGGCGCCATGCTGCAAAAGCAAAGTAACAATTTCTGTTTGTCCTTGGCCACAGGCATGAATTAAAGCCGTTGAGCCTTTTTGATCAAGGCTATTTACCGGCAGATTTAACTGCAATAGTTTTTTAACGGCTGAAAAATCTTTTGCTAGCACCGCGCTTGGTAAATCGCCTCCATGCATTTTGCGATTAGGTAATTGCCAGTCCGGCCACATTAAGCATTCAATACATGCTGAATCGGCTTGCATAATGGCTAAGCCTAATGGCGTTTGGCCATTATTTGCGCGCTGCTCTGGATTCGCGCCATGCAAAATAAGCTCTTGCAAAAGCGTGCTTCGGCCTAATTGTGCAGCAAAATGCAGAGCTGTCATGCCAGCACTATCGGGGCTGTTTGCATCAACACCCATTTCCAGCAAAGCACGACTTAAACGCTGCCAGCCTAATCGAATCGCTAAAACAATCGGTGGCGATTTAGCAAATGCTGTACCACTAAATGGATCAGCGCCTTGCTGCAATAACAGCAACGCTAATTGCTCATCAAAGCGCCGGCTAAAATCATGCTGCAAACACGATTCTAAAAATACTGCCAAGCTGCCTGAACCGGTGATGGCTTGGTTTTTAGTCAGAAAATACTGCAATAACGCACTTTGGTTTTGTTGGGTTTGCATCAAGCGCTGATAGACCGTTAAGCCGGCGGCATCTTGGCAAAAAATATGCCCACCTTGCTGCATTAGCCAATCCAACGCTGTGCGACTTTCGGTTTGGCTAAAGCTGAACATTAAATCGGCCAACTCTTTGCTGCTCGGCTGAATACCGGCCTGTTGCAAGTTGCTCACAAGGCTAAAATCGCCTGCCGTGAGCGCTTGTTGGAGCTGTTGAACGCCCGAGTCTTGCACGCCCACATTTGATTCGGTATTTATATGCTCTGGCAACGGGTAATTGGGGTCGATACAAGCTACCGCATTCCATCGGCCATTGGCTAGCGCGTAATCTAACGCACTTTTGCCCTGCTGATCAGCTAATTGTCGGTTGAGCTTTACAGATTCTTGCAGTTTGCTCAGCACCTCTGTTTCGCCCATTTGCGCCGCTAAACTATACGCGCTAAGGCCGGTTTCATCTTGCGCGTTAATCTGCGCGCCCAGTTCAATCAACACAGCAACCACTTCAACCAATCCGGCCTGTGCGGCAACCATTAAGGCCGTGCGTTGCTGCTTGCCACGAATATCAATTTTGGCTTTGTGTTTATGTAAAAGTCGAATACCGATTTCATCATCTTCAGCGCCCGCGGCCGCTATCAAAACCGGTTCAGCAAGCTCAGGCTCAACTTTGGCTTTGCGTTCCAGCATATAGCGGGCAACCCGCCAATTTGCGGCCTGGCAGGCCAATGCTAAAGGTGTATATCCTTCACTATTCACCGCTTCTTTATCGGCGCTGGCATCTAATAATAATGCCGCCACTGCCGCATCGGTGCTGCGCATGGCGTGGTGCAATGGCGTATTACCTGCTGAATCGGCTACTTGGGTATTGGCGCCATTGGTAATTAGCATGGTAACGGCTTCGGAACGGCCATGCCAGCTGTCGCGGGTGGCGGCCAATAAAGGATTTAAGCCGGCGTAAAAAGCATTCACTTCCACACCTTTGCTAATTAAAGCGCGCAATAAACGCAAGTCGCTCATGGCGCTGGCAATGGTCATTAAGCTACGCTGATCTTTGGCACCGGTTATCGGTAGTTGATGTGGATTAGCGCCGGCATCAAGAGCATTTAAGGCTGCTTGTACTTGGCCGTTTTGCACCGCTTCAATCAAGGCCACATCCGGATCTAAACTGTATGCTGGTGCCTGCTGTGTATTGGCTATGCTTGATTCACTATTTTCTTGATGGCGCGGCAAACTATGCTTCACTGCAACCGCATGCAAAACAACAGCAAGCACACCATAGCCGATTAGCCATAAACTGCTGCCCGTTGGCCAAAAATTCCATGCAACCCAAATCAACAACGCTGGCGCGGCCAATATAAACAGACTGGCGGCAGCCAAAGCACTAAGCCAAAAACCAAAACTAGGGCTGGACATATCCAAGCTTGGCAAGCCTTGTTGAATGTCTTGCTCAAGTTGCGCCCAATTTGGCCATAAGCGCTGCAAGCCAAGAATAATCACGCCCAGCGCCAAGGCTAAAAACAATACCGACCACAAGCCATGGGTTTGTTGCACAGCCTGAATCGGCCAAATTAACAAAGCTGCCACAACAATTTGTAATGCCAGCCATAAAGCACTCAAGGCAAGCAGCGATTTGAGCGCAGGCAATGCGCGCCATTGCTTGGGCTGCATACCAAACTTGAGAATTTCAACCATTAAGGCATGCAATAGCGCAAGCTCCGCGCTTAAGCTCAGAAACTCAACCATCGCCCACTCCGCCCGCTACTAATGGGTCGAGAACTGAGGGTGGAAACTGCAAATAAAAGCCATGCTCAAGTAGATTGCGTTTCAAAACCTCGGCATCAATACGGGCCAGCTTACGCCCTTCAAAGAGATCGAATTCTAAGGCTGGCTGCCAAGGCAATAATGGGCCTTGAATAAAATCAGGCACCTGATTAAAACCGTCACGTGCGCTGAGATACAAATATGTACCTGGTTTTTTCTGAGATTGGTACACAAAAACGCGCATAAACAGTCCGAAGCCTTTGCGTAATTGTCCTCTACATTGTCAATTCAGGAAAGGGCTTTAGAGTTTGATACTCTATATATCTTGTTGAACTGAGAATTTTTATGTTTTTAAGACGAATTTTTGCCCTGAGCACCGTTCTATTTAGCGCCAATAGCATGGCGCAAACTCCCATCACGCTCGATCAAAGCATGGCTCATCCGGATTGGATTGGCACACCGATTGAATCGGCATGGTGGTCGGCGGATTCGCAATCGGTGTTTTATCGGCAAAAACTGAACGATTCGCCCGTGCGTGCAACCTATCAACTCAGCGCCCAAAACGGGCAAGCGGTGCGTGTTGAAAGCGCAGCTTGGGGCGCTCTTGATGAAGCCAAGCAAAGTTTTGATGCCACACGTTCGCGCGCGGTATTTATTCGACAAGGCGATGTGTTTGTTCGTACGCTCAGCAGCAATGCCTTAACGCAGATTACTAAATCAGCTGAAAACGAATCGTCGGCACTATTTTCATCGGATGACAAAAGCATCTTGTTTCAGCGTGGCAACGATTGGTTCGCTTGGCGTAGCAATGGCTTAATCGAGCCGGTGCTGCAATTGAAAGCCGAGAACGACCCAAATAAAATGCCGCCAGTAAGCATTGCCAGTGCCCATGAGTTGCGTTTAATCGCCACCTTGGCCCGGCAAAAAGCCGAACGCGAAGCACTCAACAAAGACCGTGAGAGTCGGCGCTTGAGCGACAACAGCGATGCGGTAACGGCAACCTATTTGGGCAAGAATGTTGATATTAGCGGTAGCTCCTTATCGCCAGATGCACGCTATGCGATTGTCATCACCACTGAAAAAGGCAGCGATGAAGGCCAAGCGGGCAAAATGCCGAAGTATGTGACCGAAAGCGGCTTCGAGGAATTCGAAACCGTGCGCACTCGGGTGAGCCGCAATATGCCGTTAGCACAAAAGCTTTGGTTGGTTGATGTGAACACACAGCAGGTTCGCGAACTGGATTTTGCCGCACTGCCCGGCATTGCTGTTGACCCATTGGCCGAGCTGCGCAAAGCCCAAAAACTTGAGGCACAAAAAGGCAATCGTGCGGTACGTATGGATTTCCCGGCCGTATGGAGCGCTGATGGCAGCAAGCTTGCGCTGATGATTCGCAGCGTGGATAACAAAGACCGCTGGTTGGTGGGTGTTGATTTTGCCAATGGCAAGCTCAACACGCGGCATCGCTTAACGGATGCGGCCTGGATTAACTGGAGTTTTAACGAATACGGCTTTCTGCCCAATAATCAATTCTGGTATTTATCTGAGCAAAGCGGCTACAGCCATTTGTATGTGGGTGAGGGCAAAGCCGCCAAAGCGATTACCTCTGGCAAATTTGAAGTGAGTTCAGTGCAATGGAACAGCGCCGGCACACAGGCGTATTTTGTTTGCAACCGCCAATGGCCAGGCGATTACGAAGTGTGTCGAATTAATGCCGACGGCACAGACGTGAAGGAAATCAGCGCACTTGATGGCGTGGAAGATTTTGCCTTATCGCCTAATAATCAACAGTTAGCTATACGCTACTCATCAAGCTATATGCCACCGCAATTGGCCTTGTTGGATACGCAATCTGGCGCAACAAAAAAACTCACCGACACGCGCACTGCTGAATTTAAAGCGCGGCAATTTATCCAACCGGAATATGTACAAGTGCCATCCAAACACGGCGCCGGCATCATCTGGGCCAAGCTCTATAAACCAGCACAATTTGAAGCCGGTAAAAAATACCCGATTGTGATGTTTGTGCATGGCGCTGGCTACTTGCAGAACGTCAGCAACCGCTACCCAAATTATTTCCGCGAACAGATGTTCCACAATCTATTGGTGCAACAAGGCTATGTGGTGCTTGATATGGACTTCCGTGCCTCGGAAGGTTATGGCCGCGATTGGCGCACCGCCATTTACCGACAGATGGGCCATCCTGAATTAGATGATTATATCGACGGCGTTGATTATATGGTTGCCAATTATCAGGGCGATAAAACCAACGTGGGAATTTATGGCGGCAGCTATGGTGGCTTTATGAGCTTTATGGCATTGTTCCGCGCGCCCGATGTGTTCAAGGCAGGAGCTGCTTTACGACCTGTCACTGATTGGAGCACCTACAATCACGAATACACCGCCAACATTTTGAACACCCCGGATGTTGATCCAGAAGCCTACAAAAAATCCTCGCCGATTGAATACGCACAAAATCTAAAAGGCGCATTACTGATCAGCCACGGCATGATGGACGACAACGTGTTCTACCAAGATTCAGTGCGCTTATCGCAACGCTTAATTGAAATGAAGAAAAGCAATTGGACCATGGCCTCGTATCCGCTCGAACGGCACACCTACGCACAGCCAGAAAGTTGGTATGACCAATACCGGCGAATTCATGAATTATTTGAAGCGAATTTGAAAGGGAAGTAATCGTGCAGGGCAATTCTCGAATTGCCCCTAGATTGCGCCAAACACGCCTTCCAACTCCACAGCCAATTCTCGCCGGCAAACCTCACCGTGCAGATACACAATGTTTTGCGCCGGAATGCCGCTTTGCTCAAATTCGGATTGAATGATTGCTAATTGTTCGGGATCGCGCACATATACACGCAAGGCGTGGCATGCGGAAAAATCAAAACGTATACCGCATTGTTTTTCGCCCTCATCCAACAACGCGCGTAAATTACGTAAGCTTTCTCGGCATTGCTCGGCTACATCATCCACATGCTTTGATGCATGACCAACGATGCTCGCTGTGCCCGAAGCCAATAAAATCGGAGAGCTCGATTCAGCATTTAACAATGCCCCGCGCGAAAATCCGGGCGACACTTTGCCGTATTGGCGCGGATACTGCCATGCTGGTGTTTGCCGCGCATTCTCCAAAGCCAAGGCTTTTGTGTTTGAACATAGCGCAATCACAAATAAGCCATCATTTTCGCCGTTATAACCAATGGCAGTGGCGGCCGGTGGTGGATTATTGAACTCAGCATCTACGGCCTGCGCTCGGCCTACGCAAAATTGTCGGTAGCGTTCGGCATCTTCATCGCCCACATTGATGTCGGCGAAATAATTCCAAATACGAATTAAATATGGGTGGCTTGACGCACGAACCTGCAATATCAGCTCAGCATAGGCGCGTTTGGTATCAGCCACCAAATCACCGGATTCAACGATACACAAACTCACGAAAGCAAAATCTGGGCCCATATGCCAGCATTCCGATGCACTATTGCCGGCCAGAAACACACACGGCAGGGCTCCTTCGCCAAGAAAACGAAACGACATCGCATCCATGCAATGGTCACGGAAATGGATATCGGGCAAACACTGAGGAAAAGTCATTGTTTATTATAATCGTCTTAGGCGCGGTATCATAAACCTGAGCACAAACAGATTTATACCATGAGCCCTTTCGATGACGTCAGCACCTATTTAAAATCCCTACAAGAGCGCATTTGCGCAGCTTTGGAGCGCAGTGACGACAGCGCGCGCTTCGCCGAAGACTGCTGGCAGCGTCCTGAAGGCGGTCTTTCCCGGCATCCTGCCTCCCAAGACACTGGCCCATCCATGGGCGGCGGTGGTGGCCGTTCGCGTGTGCTGAAAGACGGCGCGGTGTTCGAACAAGCAGGCGTTGGCTATTCGGAAGTGTCCGGCAATACCTTGCCAGCTTCAGCCACCGCGCATCGCCCTGAACTGGTTGGTGCACCTTGGAAAGCGGTGGGCGTGTCTTTGGTGATTCACCCGAATAATCCCTATGTGCCAACGTCGCACGCTAATGTGCGTTTCTTCCAAGCCACGCCTGAAAACGGTGAACCCATTTGGTGGTTTGGCGGCGGTTTTGATTTAACGCCATTTTATCCGTTCGATGAAGACATCGCCCATTGGCATACAGTGGCGCGCGATTTGTGTGAGCCATTCGGCGCAACGCGCTATGCCGAACACAAAGCCTGGTGCGATAAATATTTTTTTCTGAAACATCGCAATGAAACCCGCGGCGTGGGCGGTTTGTTTTTCGATGATTTCAACAGCGACAGTTTCGAGAAATCTTTCGAATACATGCAAGCGGTTGGTGATGGTTTTATTGATGCGTATATGCCGATTGTAGAACGCCGCAAAAACACGCCGTATGGCGAACGCGAACGTGAGTTTCAACTGTATCGGCGCGGGCGTTACGTAGAATTTAATTTAGTGTGGGACCGCGGCACTCTGTTCGGCTTGCAAAGCGGCGGTCGCACCGAATCTATTTTGATGAGCCTACCACCGCGCGTGCGCTTCGAATACCAATATGCGCCGGAAGCCGGCAGCGCTGAGGCCAAACTCAATGAGTATTTGGTGGCGAGGGATTGGTTGAACGAAGCCGGGTAATGTAGGGGCAGACCCCTGTGTCTGCCCTGATTATCTGCGGTAACACATGGGCGAACACACGGGTTCGCCCCTACAGGATTTACAACGCATCCCCATCCATTTCGCCGGTGCGGATGCGCACCACGCGCTCGAGTTCGTACACAAAAATTTTGCCGTCACCGATTTTTCCGCTATTGGCGGCATTTTGGATGGCTTCCACCACGCGATCAATCTGATCGTCGGTAACTGCTACTTCCAATTTTATCTTCGGCAGGAAATCGACCACGTATTCAGCGCCGCGGTACAGTTCGGTATGGCCTTTCTGGCGCCCAAAGCCTTTTACTTCAGTCACTGTCACGCCGGTTACACCCACATCGCTCAAGGCCTCGCGGACATCATCGAGCTTGAATGGTTTGATTATTGCCATCACCATTTTCATCATATTCTCCTTAACTCCCCACAGAATAGCGAATAAGCGCAGAAAACGGTGGGCTTTCCGACCAAATTATAGGAAAATCTTTACAGCACTTGGCATTTTCGATGACTGTTTTGCCACAAACAAGCGCGCACACTGAGTACACCTCAAACGGAGCACCGCCATGATTGATCTTGCCGCCATCGATGATTTAGCCCGCCGCCTTAGCAACTTAGTGCCACCCAGCATGAACCAAGCGCGCGATGATTTAGAACAGAACATCAAAGCCACTCTGCAAATGAGTTTACGCAAACTCGAACTGGTTACCCGCGAGGAGTTCGATGTGCAACGCGCAGTGCTATTACGCACCCGCGAAAAAATGGACGCGCTAGAACGCGTTGTTGAGCAACTGGAAGCCCGCCTGCGTTCGCAAGACGCCGCCGAATAATTTTCCCCGAGGTTGTTATGTCTCTAGCATTGGTGAATAGCCGAGCACGCTCTGGCGTGCAAGCCCCGGCTGTGCGTGTGGAAGTATATTTGGCGGCCGGATTGCCGGTGTTGAATATGGTTGGCCTGCCAGAAGCGGCGGTGCGCGAAAGCCGCGACCGTGTGCGTGCTGCCATTTCCTGCGCGCAATTGGAGTTTCCGAATCGACGGATTACGGTTAACTTAGCCCCCGCCGATTTGCCAAAAGATGGTGGCCGTTTCGATTTGCCACTAGCACTGGGCATTTTAGCGGCCAATGGTGCGTTTGATGCACAAACATTGAACGAGTATGAATTCATCGGTGAACTGGCCTTAACTGGCGAGCTGCGTGCAATTGATGGCGTATTACCAGCCGCACTAGCCGCCAAACAAGCAGGGCGTAAAATTGTGGTGCCTTTGGGCAATGGCGCCGAAGCAGGCCTTGCGCAATCGGATGGCATTTACACCGCGCGCACTTTGATGGAAGTGGTTAATCATTTGCGTGGCGATAAAACGCTGCCAAAAGCCAGCATGCTACTCGATTATATTGAAGCACCGATGTTGGATATGTCTGATGTGCGTGGCCAACATAGCGCGCGCCGCGCAATGGAAATTTCTGCCGCAGGTGGACATCATATTCTGCTAATCGGTTCGCCGGGCTGTGGCAAAACCTTGCTGGCTTCGCGCTTGCCAAGCATTCTGCCAATGGCCTCCGATGAAGAAGCCATTGAAAGCGCCGCCATTGCTTCCGTTTCTGGGCGCGGTTTGGATTTAAGCCGTTTTCGGCAGCGGCCGTTTCGTAGCCCGCACCATACTTCAAGCGCGGTGGCTTTAGCCGGTGGTGGCACCATGCCAAAGCCCGGTGAAATTTCATTGGCACACAACGGCGTGCTGTTTTTAGATGAGCTCGCCGAGTGGGATCGCAAAAGTTTGGAAGTATTGCGGCAACCCTTAGAGTCGGGCACGGTGAGTATTTCGCGAGCCTCGAACACCGCAGAATTTCCAGCGCGCTTTCAATTAGTTGCGGCCATGAATCCTTGCCCATGTGGTTGGTTTGGCGATAATTCCGGGCGCTGCCGCTGCACGCCGGATGCCATTGAGCGCTATCGCGGAAAATTGTCTGGGCCTTTGCTGGATCGAATAGATATTCACTTAGCGATGACCCGCTTAAGCCATGAAGAATTGCATTTGAATGCGCCACTGGGTGAATCCAGTGCCGTCATTCGACAGCGCGTAATTAAAGCGCGAAATATTCAAATGCAACGCACCGCCATTTGTAACGCGCATGTATCGCAGGCGCAGCTAAAAGAACATTGCCAGCTTAGCAATGCCAACCAAAATCTACTTGATCAAGCCATGAATGCTTTGCAGCTCTCGGCACGCGCCACCTATCGCATTTTGCGCGTAGCACGCACCATTGCAGACTTGGCTAATTCAGCCAATATCGAAACCCCGCACCTCACCGAAGCGATTCAATACCGGCAGTTAGACCGAGCATTGGCAATGCCGAAAAGGCGGGGTTAGTATGTTGGTTTCGACGAGCTCAACCAGTAGCGATAGAAATGCTCCCTGAGCTTGTCGAAGGGAGCATCTAAGCCGGTCAAAGCGAACGTTCCAAATACACAAAATACAACAAAGGAATCACCACCAAAGTTAAAACGGTACTGACCAAAATTCCGAAAATTAAGGCAATGGCCAGACCATTAAAAATCGGGTCATCCAAAATAAAGAATGCCCCCATCATGGCTGCCATACCGGTTAATGCAATCGGCTTTGCCCTAACGGCGACTGCATCAATCACGGCCACGCCCAACTCTTTGCCTTCAGCAATGGATTGATTGATGAAATCCACCAACAAAATCGAATTACGCACAATAATGCCGGCCAACGCAATCATGCCAATCATCGAGGTCGCAGTGAATTGTGCGCCCAAAAGCGCATGGCCTGGCATCACCCCAATAACCGTCAAAGGAATTGGCGCCATGATGATGAGCGGGACTAAATAATTTTTGAATTGCGCCACAATCAATAAATAAATCAACAATAATCCTGCCGCATAAGCCAAGCCCATATCGCGAAATGTTTCATAGGTAATCTGCCACTCGCCATCCCATTTCACGCTATAGCTATTTTCTGAATTGGGCTGATTAATAAAAAATTGTTGTAATTTTTGTTTTGGGTTTTCGATATCTGCTAATTGCCCAACCACTGCAAACATGCCATATAACGGGCTATCGTATTGGCCCGCTTCATCAGCGCTGACATACACCACCGGCATTAAATCTTTATGATAAATAGCGGCGTCCCAGCCTGCATTTTGCACACTAACCAATTCCGACAGCGCGATCATTTGGCCGGTATTGGATTTAACCGACAATTGTAAAATGCGTACCATATCAACCTGCGCCGAAACCGGTAAACGCAAGCGAATTGCTTTGGGATAGCGCGAGCGCTCATCTTGCACATAACTGACATCCACGCCATCAATCGCAGTCATTAAGGTTTGGCTAATGACTTGCTGGCTGACACCAAGACGCACAGCCCGCGCTTGATCAATTATTAAGACCTCGCGCATGGCTGGCGCCGCCACACTGGTATCGATATCAACAATGCCTTTCGTTTTTTTCATTCGCTCAGCTAACTGCAAAGCAATAACTTTGCTTTTTGCATATTCCGGCCCATACACTTCAGCCAGAAGAGGTGCCATCACCGGCGGCCCTGGTGGTACTTCAACTACTTTTACCGACGCATTGTATTTCTGAGCAGCCGCTTGCAATTCAGGCCGCAGCGCTAATGCAATGTCGTGGCTTTTACGTTTACGCTGATGTTTATCAAGCAAATTAATTTGTAAGTCGCCAACCAATGGGCCTTGCCTTAAAAAATATTGGCGCACCAAGCCATTGAAAGTGACGGGCGCAGAAGTTCCTGCATAGGCTTGATAGTTAAGCACTTCTGGCACTAAATCAACTTTGGCGGCTAATTCCCCAAGCAAGGCATTGGTTTGTTCTAAAGTACTACCCTCAGGCATATCCACCACTAACTGCAACTCGGATTTGTTGTCGTTCGGTAGCATTTTTAACACTACCAATTTAAACACGGCCAAGCTGGCGGAAAGAATGAGTAAGCTTAAAATTGCAATCCATAAAGCTTTACGTTTTTTCGGCGCTTGCTCGCCAATAATAAAACGACTCATCACTCTATTTGAGATAAGGTTTAATTTAGATTTTTTTTCAGGTTCGTGAGTATGTTGTTTGTTTAATAATTTGAGTGAAAGCCATGGCGTCACAATCAAGGCTATCAATAGCGATATCAACATACCCACCGAAGCATTAATGGGGATGGGGCGCATGTACGGGCCCATCAAGCCACTGACAAATGCCATCGGCAACAAGGCCGCAATAACCGTAAAGGTGGCCAAAATAGTCGGTGCACCGACTTCATCAACCGCTAAAGGAATCGCTTCAAATAACGATTTACTACCTAAAGCTCGATGACGGTGAATATTTTCAACCACCACAATGGCATCATCAACCAAAATACCAATCGAAAATATGAGTGCAAATAATGACACTCGATTCAGTGTAAAACCCATAGCCCATGAGGCAAAAAGTGTTATCGCTAATGTCAGAATTACGGCGCTGCCAACCACAATCGCTTCACGCCAACCGAGCGCAAATAAAACCAATAAAACAACAGAACCAGTTGCAAAAAATAATTTTTGTATCAGCTTGCTGGCTTTGTCAGCGGCCGATTGCCCGTAATCACGGGTGACTTCAACATGCACATCATCCGGAATAATTTGTCCGCGCAAATCTTGTATTCGCTCTGTAATGGCTTCGGTTATCGCTGCAGCATTGCTACCCGGTTTTTTAGCAATCGCAATAGTCACCGCTGGCGCACTGCCAAGCTTCGGGCCATTTTTCTGAGTTGGCGCGCCATGCCAGACATAGGTATTGTTCGGTTCAAAGCCTTGAGAAATTTCCGCCACTTCAGCCAAAGTCACTGGTTTATTATTTGACACACCAATGATTAATTGTGAGACCTGCTCAGAACTTGCCAGAAAAGTGCCCGCTTGCACAGGCTTTGAACCGGAAGCACTAATGCGATTACCAATATGTTGTGCTTGGTTGCTGGCTTGCAAAGCTTGCGAAATTTCAGCTACGGTGAGTTGATATGCGGCAAGTTTTCCAGCATCTAACACCACCGAAACGCCTTGATTCGGCGCGCCGATTGTATACACATCACGTGTGCCGGGCACGCGTTTTAATTCGGTTTCTAAGCTGTGCGCCAACTGGCCTAAATCATAAGCTGTCTTTGTGCTGTCATCACTCCATAGCGTTAATGCCATCACTGGTACATCATCAATCCCTTTAGGTTTAATCATTGGTTGCCCCACACCGCTACCGAGTGGCAACCAATCTTGATTGGAAAATACCTGATTGTATAAACGCACAATGGCCGGTTGGCGCTCAATGCCTACGGTATATTCCACCGTTAACACCGCTAGTCCAGGGTTTGAGACCGAATAAACATGTTTTATGCCTTCGATTTCAGACAGTTTTTTCTCTAAGGGATAACTAACCAATTGCTCGACTTGCTTGCTCGACGCGCCAGGAAATGGCACGAATACATTGGCCATGGTCACATCAATTTGTGGTTCTTCTTCTTGTGGCGTGATGAGCACAGCCACCATGCCGAGCAATAAACCCAGTATCGCCAATATGGGTGTGAGTGGATTATTCTGAAAACGGGCGGCAAGCTTACCCGAAATACCGAGTGCTTGCTTGTCAATCATTGGTCGGCGCTGCCTTGGCTTTTAACTGCAATAACAGTTCTGCAGCTTGTGCTGGAATTAAAGCGATACGTTCCCCACTGTTAACACCTGAAATTAACTCAATTGATTCGCCGCGCGTTTCACCTAATCTGACTTGACGCAGAAATATATTTTTATCGGTCACTACATACACAGCACTTAATTCGCCACGCTGCCATAGGGCGATCTTGGGTATCAATAAAACAGTTTGGCTTGCTGGAACATCAAATACAACTTTTGCCACTTGCCCGGGCTTTATTTTTGCCATATTTTTAGGTAAAAGCACTCGCACTTTTACACTGTGCGAATTACCATCAGCGCTAGGAAAGACTATTAATTCCTTGGCTTGAATACGTTCGCCGTCTGCGAGCTCAACCAGCGCTTTTGGATTAACGCGAAGCGCCTCTGCGGTACTTTGTGGCACTTGTACTTCAATACGTAAATTTTCAGGATTAAATATCGATAACAATATTTTACCTACGCTGATTGATTCGCCTGGTTCAATAAAACGATCGGAAATAATACCGTCAAATGGTGCGCGTATTTGCGTATAGGTGGTTTGTTGATTAGCCTGAATCACTTGCGCTTGCAATGCCGCAACTTGGGCGTTGGCAGCATTACGGTCACTTAATACCTGATCTAATTGTTGTTTAGAGATATATTGTTTTTTGGCTAGCAACTCATAACGCTGATAGGTATTTTGGGCAGCAACAGCCTGTGCTTTTACCGCATTTAATTGCGCCTGCGCAGTGTTTGCTCCCGCTTGCTGTTCCACTGCGCTGATCTGCACCAGCAACGCATTTGCTTTGACTTGATCATTGACATCAACCAAAACCGCAACAACGCGCCCTGATGTTTGGGCTGAAAGTGTGGCCTGTTGCACAGCTTCAATTGTGCCATCCCAAGCGCTCGTGCCCGCAGCATTTTGCGTCTGCAAGCTAAACGTTTTGATGCCTGTTGTATTGATGGCGGGTGCTGTTTCCGGTGCGGAAGTACACGCTGTCAACACTATGCCCATAGCCAAGCCGATAGCAATTTTTTTCATTATTTACTCAGTATTTTTAACGGCGCGGCTTACTTGAAGTGGTTGCCAGCTGGCATGCCCAGCGCTTTGAATAACCAAGCAGCCGGACAAAAGCCTGTAAGACTGGCTTGAAATAGATTCAAGCCAATAAAGGCGGTAAACCACATCCATAGCGGCGATACGAAATACGTAAGCAACATGCTGACTAAAATCATAATGCCTGCAAAGGCCATAACTGCTCGATCAAGATTCATAAGTTACTCCATTTGTGAGTTTATATTAGATATATCTTAATTAGATATTGCTAATATTGTCAAGTGCCCGCATAATGAACGCATGAATATTCCTATTAAATCTCTTTCAATCAACGCCATGAAAGCGGAATCAGAAGCCGCCGCGCATTTACTGAAAGCCATTGCTAATCCGCAGCGACTGCGTATTTTATGCATGCTGATTGAAGGCGAATGCACAGTCAGTCAAATTAACGAGCAGGTACTTTTAAGTCAATCTGCACTGTCACAACATTTAGCGATATTGCGCCAGAAGTCCTTAGTGGCTACACGCAAACAGGCACAAACGGTTTTTTATCGGGTGGCCGATGGTGCGGTCTGGCAAATCATTCAAACGCTGCATGATATTTATTGCCCATCAAGTTCTGAATCGCTTCCCGACCAGAAAAAACTCTGTGATTCATGATGTTCGCATTCTTAAAAAGGCTCTTTAAAATGTCCCGATCAATTTCTGTTCAACAAGCCGCTGCGCTGCAAAAAAATGGCGCGGTTTTAGTTGATGTGCGCGAACCAGAAGAATTTGAAGCGGTCTCTGCGCCTGGCGCAATTCTCATCCCGTTATCACGCATCCAGTGTGATGGATTGAATACATTTAGCACCGCCGGCGTTGACCCACAAACTGAAGGATTATTGATTATTTGTCGAAGTGGCGGGCGCAGTGGCATGGTCTGTGATGCTTTGGGCGACAACGCCATTAATGTGGAAGGTGGCATGATTGCATGGCAAGCTGCGGGTTTGCCGACTCGCGGATAGTACGCGAATCGTATTCATACATGAATTACCGCCAGCTCCTCAAGGAATCGATCAAATCTGGGACTATTGCCTCATTGGTGATGATGCCATTTGGTTTTCTATTCAAATTCTTCGGACTTCGTGTTGGTCACTATGGGCCGAAGCTGGCTGCTGTGTTGTTTGATGAGCCCACTGCCTTGCTGCAATTTGCTCAGCACATCGTCATTGGCTGGCTATCCGCTTTGCCGCTACTCATCATTCTGTCTCGCTACCGCGGCTCGTTTACTCCCATCGCCATGGGTTCAGCGTATGGAATTGCTTATTACCTGATTGTCAATTCGCTGGCGTTGCCGATGCTGTTCGGCGAACCAACACCTTGGCAATTGGGCTTTAACTTCATCTACCCAAGCTTGAGCGTGCATATTGTCTTCGGTGCCAGCATTGGTTTTACGGCCTCGAAATTCAGCGAAGATATGCGGAAACACGGAGTCCAGACGCGATGAACTCAATGGTTTACAGTGCCTGCTTATGTGGCAAGCTACGTTTTTCAGCGCCATTGCCGACATTATAGTAGGAGAAAAATGTCGGCACCGCATTCGTCACTTGGGCTGGTTTCAATACACTATCATGGCACCAACAAGATATCCGTTGGGCAATGATAGAGTAAAAATTGGGTGACGCTACCAAAAATGCGTTCATCCCGATTGGATCCTCGGTGCTTGCTCAAAACCAAGACATCGGGGCGTAGCTTAAAGACGAAATCAAGAATCACCGATGCGGCCCAGCCGTGTTCCAGATGAATGTTGGCGGTAGGTAGTACTTTTTGGTAAGCCTCCAATTTATTTTCGTGATCGACTTTCATGGAGTCACGCAATTTCAAAATTTCTTGTTCGCTGATTGCGCCACGGGTTCGCATCTGACCTTCCTGTGGTACACGGTAGGCGTGCGCCAGATTGATCTCTGCACCAGCAAGCCACATGCTTGCAACTCTTACAACATGCTGCCCAGCCGTGTCTAGATCAACCGCGAGCATAGCGCGATGGAAGGGCGCGTCTGTTTTACTGCGTGCGATTAGCACCGGACAGACCGCCGTACGCAGTACTCGCAAGGCAGTACTACCGATAAACAGTTCTCGCATTTGACCCTCACGAGGGGTAGCCATCACAATAAGATCTGCTTGCATATGTGCCGCAAAATCGACGATTGCAGCGCCTGGTTCACCGTCAAGGACCGCAAACTCCACTGATGGACCATTGGGATTGGACGATTCAGACAAGTGTCTCAACCATGCATAGTGGTCGGAATCACGCTCACCGTCAGCAGTCATTATTACTCGTTGAGGTGTCAAGAGCTCTGCTACCCGTAACCATGACTCAAAACGGGAGACGTGCACAAGGTGTATCCGATCCTGCGGCGACTGTAGCAAGTGCAATGCTCGCTGTAGTCCGATCCGGCCATTTTGCTCGTCACGCACTGCCACGACAATAGTTTTTGCAGTAGTCATATTCAAATCTCCCAAGAATTCACACTGTTTAACTTTCGATTATATGCTCGAAAAATACGCTAACATGCTATTTATACTTATTTTGTCAGTTTACTGTATTGGGTGACCGTAATATTGACTTAAATCATATTGCTCGTTCAACTTTCGCACAACCTAGGCCCAGTACATGCCATTAACTCGCTTTGTGATCCGCAATTTTATAGTATTGCCAGCGTCAAATTGGGCTTCGAGGTACTGATACAGAATTACCGTATTGGCCAATCATCGCATTTGCCAATTATCATGGAACTTGCAACAGCATGAGTAAAGTTAATGGCAGCTGCTTATGCGGTAAGCTGTGTTTTTCAGCGCAATTGCCCACCTTATGGGTAGCACATTGCCATTGCACGCTGTGCCAGAAAAATGCCGGTGCTGCCTTTGTCACTTGGGCTGGCTTCAATGAACAGGATGCACAAATAGATGATTCGAATAAAACACTGAAATGGTTTAGCGCTACTGAAAATGCTTTTCGCGGTTTTTGTAATGCGTGTGGTTCAACGCTATTTTTTAAATCGGCGCGCTGGCCTGGTGAATTGCATATTACCGTGGTAAACATACATGATTCTCTACATCGTTTGCCTGAAATGCATGTTAATTGGGATACGCATCAAGAATGGCTCATACTCGGCGACGATTTGCCCAGAAAAGAATAAGGCCCGTAAAAACGGGCCTTTCCTACAAATAAACCTATTGCTTACTGCGCGATCGGTACCAAGGTGATTTCGACACGACGGTTGTTGGCGCGTCCTGCTTCCGTATTGTTGGTGTCGACCGGGCGACTTTCGCCGTAGCCGTAAGTCTGCAGGCGTTGGTTGGCAACGCCGCGGGACTGCAAGTATCTGGCAACCGAAGAAGCGCGCTGTTCCGAAAGCTTTAGGTTATAGCTGTCGCTACCAACGCTGTCGGTATGGCCGGCCACGTTGATGGTGGTCTGATTGTATTCATTCAAGGTTACGGCGACTTTATCGAGCACCGAATAGAACTGCGAATTGACATCCGAGCTGTTGAAGGCAAAGGTGATGCCGCTTGGCATATCGAGCATGATGTTATCGCCTTGGCGAACTACATCGACACCTGTGCCCTGCAATTGCTGGCGAAGCTTGGCTTCCTGTTTATCTTGGTAATGGCCGATGCCGCCACCCGCGGCAGCGCCCAATGCGGCGCCTACCATCGCCTGTTGGCGTCGTTCTACAGCACTGTCACCGGTCGCCAAACCAATGGCGGTACCGACGGCGGCGCCAATCATGGCTTTCTGTTTGGCATTTGCGTTTGGATCATCCGGGCTGGTGGCACAGCCGCCGGCGATGAAAGCGAATAAGGAAATGGCGATAAGCGATTTTGTGTGTTTCATGATGAAGCTCCTTGTATATAACTGCCTGATGGCAAACAACCACCCTGCCCCTGAAGCAACACGGTGTGTTGAACCATTGAATCAGATATTTTCCAATAATGTGTGAAAAAACAAGAAACGCCGTGCAATTCCCGGCGTTTGTTCATATTCAAATATCCAAACTTATGCTCAGGCCGCTTGGGTGAACTGCTCTTCTTCTGTAGAACCCTTCAATGCCGTTGTAGAGCTTGTTCCTGCTTGAATGGTTTGGGTTACCGAGTCGAAATACCCTGTGCCCACTTCGCGCTGATGTTTAACAGCGGTGAAGCCACGATCAGCTGCTGCAAATTCCTTTTCCTGTAGTTCAACAAACGCGCTCATTTGACGGCGAGCATAACCATGCGCCAGATCAAACATGCCATAGTTCAAGGAGTGGAAGCCTGCCAAGGTGATGAACTGGAATTTATAACCCATCGCGCCTAATTCTTTTTGGAACGTGGCGATGGTGGCATCGTCTAGATTCTTTTTCCAGTTAAAGCTTGGTGAGCAGTTATAGGCTAATAATTTACCCGGAAATTTCGCATGAATCGCCGCAGCGAACTTACGTGCAAATTCCAAATCAGGCTTGCCAGTTTCACACCATACTAAATCAGCATACGGTGCATATGCTAAGCCACGTGAAATAGCTTGATCAATACCCGGTTTGGTTTTGTAAAAACCTTCAATGGTGCGCTCGCCGGTGCAAAATTCTTTGTCGTTATCATCAATATCAGAGGTGATTAAATCGGCCGCTTCAGCATCAGTACGCGCCACTAAAATAGTCGGCACACCCATAACATCAGCTGCTAAACGTGCAGCAATTAATTTTTGCACGGCTTCTTGCGTTGGCACTAAAACTTTACCGCCCATGTGCCCGCATTTTTTTACCGATGCCAACTGATCTTCAAAATGCACACCAGCAGCACCGGCTTCAATCATCGATTTCATTAATTCAAAAGCATTCAGCACGCCGCCAAACCCCGCTTCGGCATCGGCCACAATAGGCTGCAACCAATCAATATCGTCATTGCCTTCGGCGTGGTTCAATTGATCAGCACGCAATAAGGTGTTGTTGATACGTTTAACCACTAATGGCACCGAATTAGCTGGATACAGTGATTGATCAGGATACATTTCGCCAGCCACATTGGCGTCGGCGGCCACTTGCCAGCCAGACAAATAAATGGCTTTCAGGCCGGCTTTCACTTGTTGCATAGCTTGGTTGCCAGTTAACGCGCCGAGCGCATTAACAAAATCCATGCTGTGCAGGCTGCTCCATAATTTATTCGCACCAAGACGCGCCAAACTATGATCAATGGCAACCGTGCCGCGCAAACGCACTACTTCTTCTGCAGTATAGCCACGGGTTATGCCAGTCCAGCGCGATTCATCGTTCCAATGTTGCTGCAATTGCTCGGCGTTTAAAAGTTGTGTGTTCATGTGTGTGTTCTCCAAAAAATTATAGGTATTGATATGCGGGTAAAGTTAAAAAATCTTCTAATTCGGGGTCGCGAACCAGCTGATTGAGTAAATTAATTGCACGAGGGATTTGATTGAGCCCGGTAATTTGTTCCTGTGCTAATTTATTCGGCAAACTTAATAATGCCGCTTCAAATAGCGCCCAAGAAACCGGTGTGCCATCGCTTAAATGTAAGTCTTTCTTGTGCATCCAAAGCCAAAGCTGGCTACGGCAAATCTCTGCGGTGGCAGCATCTTCCATCAAGCCATGAATAGCCACGCAACCCACACCCGATAACCACGCCGCTAAATAACGGACACAGACTTCTACCGTATTATTAAAACCTTTCTGAGAAATACTGCCGTGGCATGCTTTAAGCAAATCTTCAGCGCTAACCTCAACATCAAGTTGTTTGTCGGTTTGATTAGCACCTGGCATGGCTTTATCAAAGATTTCACGTGCCAGCGGTATCAAGCCCGGATGTGCGACCCAAGTGCCGTCGTGGCCCAAATCGGCTTCGCGTTGTTTATCGCTGCGAACTTTTTCAAAAGCCAATTCATTGGCTTCGGCATCGCGCTTGTTTGGAATTTGTGCAGCCATGCCACCCATCGCTAAAATACCGCGCTTATGGCAGGTTTGAATCAGCAATTGTGCATAACTACTCAGAAAATGTTTAGTCATTGCAATCTGGCCGCGCTCTGGCAACATAAATCCAGGCTGGTGGTGCAGGGTTTTAATCGCTGAAAAAATATAATCCCAACGGCCGCAATTCAACCCCACCACACGATCTTTCAAGGCATGAATAATTTCATCCATTTGAAATGCAGCTGGCAAGGTTTCAATTAGCACAGTCACTTTAATCTGACCAAGCGGCAATTCAAGCTCGGTTTCGATATGCTCCAACACGCTATTTACCCATTGCGCTTCTGCTGAGGATTGCAGTTTTGGAATATAAAAAAATGGCCCACGCTGTTGCGCCATTAAGGTCTTGGCGTTATGAAAAGCGAATAAACCCAAATCAAACAACAAGCCAGATAATTGTTGGCCATCAATCTGCACATTTTTTTCATTCAAATGCAAGCCACGCGGACGAACCATCAACACCGTTTTACGTGTTGGGCTTAAACGATACACCGATGGCTGAGGCGCACTTTGGTCGGGCGACCAAGACAATTCATTGCGAACCGCACGAAATAAAACGTCTTGGCCACTCAACATATTGGCCCAGGTTGGCGAAGTGGAATCTTCGAAATCGGCCATAAACACATTGGCCTCCGAGTTCAAGGCATTGATGACCGTTTTGGCATCCACTGGCCCGGTTATTTCCACGCGGCGATCTTGCAGTATTTCTGGAATGGCTGCGGCTTTCCACGCCGATTGGCGGATTTTTGCGGTATCCTCAATGAATTGAGGTGAATTTCCTTTGGCGTGTTGGCGTTCTTGCAACAAACGCTGACGATCTTGTTCAAAGTTTTGATGCAACTGCATCAGAAAATTCGTAGCCTCTTGACTCAGCAAACCACAATCAACCATTGCAGGCTGGGGCGAATGTGTTAGCTGGCTCTGAGCAGATTTTGCGCATTTTTGGGCTAAAGACATGAAAATCTCCTTTGCACAAAAGTACTCTGATAGCGATTATTTGACAAACTAAATATTTAAATAAATAATATTAACAATTGTAATACTTAGTATAGAACAGGTGATGTATGACCAAGCCACCAAAGAAAAAAGCCCAAACTCGCTTCTATTATAAAGGCGACAAACTCAAACCATTGCGTGCCTTTTGCCAAACTGCACGCATGGGCTCGGTGTCGCGGGCAGCTGAATCACTTTTTTTAAGCCAACCGGCCGTTACCCTGCAATTACAAGCACTTGAACGTGAATTTGGCACCCGCTTGTTCGAGCGCTTTGGTCGTCGCTGGACACTTACCCAAGAAGGAACCGCCTTATATGAGCTGGCTCGGCCATTAGTTGAAGGACTGGACCGCATTGACCGCGATTTCCATGAAAAAGTCGGTAATCAGGAAAATGCCGAGCTGCATATTGCCGCTGGCAGTTCAACGATTTTGTATCTACTTCCTGAAATTGTGTCTAAATTCCGCGAACTGCACCCTAAAGTGCAGTTATTCTTACATAACGTGACTGGACAAGATGGCTTAGGTTTACTTCGCTCAGACGGCTGTGACTTAGCCGTGGGCTCAGTTTTAGATGTACCTAGCGATTTAGTCTACAACCCAGCCTACAGCTTCGACCCGATGCTGATTATGCCCAAAGACCACCCTTTGGCGAAGAAAGCCGAAATAAAACTGGCTGATTTGTCACCATTTGGTCTCATATTGCCACCCAAAAGGCTGAGCACATGGCGTTTGGTAGATTTGGTATTCCAGAAAAACCGTGTGCCATATACCGTTGCCTTGGAAGTAGGCGGCTGGGAAGTGATTAAACAATATGTAGCGATGGGCTTGGGCATTTCAATTGTGACTGGCATTTGCTTGAATGAGCAAGACCAAGAACGCTTGGTCGCGCGCAATATTAAAGAGTATTTCCCGTCGCGCAGTTATGGTGTGGTGATGCGTAAAGGCAAGTTGCTGTCGCCAGCGGCACAGGCATTTGCTGAATTGGTTAAGCCGGGCACGATTCCCTCGCGCGGTTACTTCGAATCCGGACACTCAGATCGCTAACTGATTTATTCAATTGCGCTGCAATCGGGTTGTTTGCCAAACATTTTTTCAAGCGCTGATGGCTGCTCACAGACAATGACAGGTTTCTTTGGTGTCGGCTTGGTCAAACGCACCTGTTCGGCCACTTTGGCTTTTTGTAGCTGGGCAATCCGCGCGCGAATTTGTGGAATAGCAGCTAACGCGGCTTTCTCGCCCTCTAAAATGGCCTGATTGCGCTGTTCAAAATCGGCCGGGCCAATTTCGCTCACTCGCGGGCGAATCACCACATCGGCGCGCGCCAATTCTTGCGCGCCTAACTTTTGGCCCATGATGGTGATCGACTGATTAACAATGCCCAGCATGCCATCAGGATTTTTACCATTGGCTTTGTTGGAAATATCCACTGCAATCACGATATCGGCGCCGAGCTGGCGCGCAGCATCCACCGGCACCGGGCTAACAATACCGCCATCCACATAATGATATCGGCCGATAGTGACAGGCTCGAACACACCAGGAATACTGCTAGATGCACGCACCGCTTGGCCGGTATTGCCGCGCCGAAATACCGTGCGCTGGCCGGTTTCTAATTGAGTTGCCACAATCGCAAACGGCTTTTTCATGCGTTCAATGGGCTTATTCGCCACCATTTTGTTGACATAATCCTGCAATTTCTGGCCTTTCACCAAGCCACCAGAGAACAAACTAATATCGCGAATTGCCGATTCATCAAGCTCGAATGCGGTTTGTTGCATCTGAAACGCATTCATGCCACTGGCATACAAAGCGCCCACCACGCTGCCGGCACTGGTTCCAGCCACAAACTCAGGCTGCAAACCGTTGGCTTCCAGCATTTTAATCACACCAATATGCGCAAAGCCTTTTACCGCACCACCGCCCAAGGCAATGCCAATCCGGATTTTTGGCACAGGAATAACCACTGGAGGCGGTAACACCACCACCGTCGGTAAAGTTCGGGTTTCGTTGCTGGCACATGCGGCAAGCAGGAAAATTGTGCTGAGGCTTAAAAACGCACGCGCTTTTGCACGAATAAATAAAGAAAATATAGACATAGGCGCTAGTGTATCGCAGGTGCTGGCACCAAGCCTTTCGACAACTGCAATGCATCGCGGTAAAATAAGCGTCTGTTCATTTAAAGCCAAACTCATGACCGATATTCAGACCGAAACACCGCCAGATCGTTTGGCCAGTGACACGCGCAGCCCCTTTTTCAACGAAGCCGCATTAGAGCGAGGCATTGGCGTCCGATTCAAGGGTAACGAGTACACCAACGTGTCAGAGTACTGTGTATCGGAAGGTTGGATTCGATTACCTGTGGGTAAGTCACTCGATCGGCGTGGCAATGCCATGACCTTCAAGCACATTGGTCCAGTTGAAGTGTGGTATTTGACGTAAGAACTCGCCGTAAAAACCGCCCAAAAGGCGGTTTTTCTCGCTTGCGTTATTCCTGCTTCGCAATCCACTGATCCACGCGCTGCTCTAGCAATGCCAATGGCATGCTGCCGCCGGTTAGCACCACATCGTGGAAGGCTTTAATGTCGAATTTTGCGCCGAGTTCAGTTTTGGCTTTTTCGCGTAATTCCAAAATTTTATTCATGCCCACTTTATAGGCCAAGGCTTGGCCGGGCATCACCAAATAGCGTTCAATTTCGGCCACTACATCAGTTTCTGGCATGCCGGTTTTTTCCAGCATATAAGCAATCGATTGTTCGCGCGTCCACTTTTTATAGTGCATGCCAGTGTCCACTACCAAACGCACGGCGCGGAACATTTCAGCTTGCAAGCGGCCGAGGTTATCAAGTGGCGCTTTTTGAAAGCCGGCTTCCCACGCTAAACGCTCGCTATACAATGCCCAGCCTTCGGCAAACGCGGTGAATGGCAACACTTTGCGAAAAGTAGGCACGCCTTTAAGTTCCTGTTGCAGTGCAATTTGGAAATGATGGCCGGGAATTGCTTCGTGATAAGCGAGTGTGCGCATGCTAAATTTCGCCACTTCGGCAGTATTGCGTAAATTGATGGAGAACACGCCTGGGCGTGAACCGTCAAAAGCCGGTGGATTGTAATACGCACCGGGCGCGGTTTGTTCACGAAATACCGGTACGCGTTCAACTTCAACACCTAATTTTGGGCGGTTATTAAAATAGGGCGTTAAGCCATTATTAATTTCATTAATAATATTCTGGAAATCATTAATTATTTGTGTTCTTCCGGCATCGGTATCGGGGTAGAGCTGATCGGGGCGCTTAGAAATGCCCTGCACTCGCGCACCCACGCTGCCTAATGTCAGACCTTCGGCGCGCAAAATGGTGTCCATTTCGGTTTCAATGCGCGCCACTTCAGACAAACCCAACAAATGCACTTGCTCTGGCGTCATGTTGGTGGTGGTGTGCATTTTCACCGAATAGGCATAAAAAGCAGCGCCATTGGGCAATGCCCATACGCCGTTATTGCCGGTAGTTTTCGGTAGCAATTGTTGGTAATAGCGAATGAATTTGCCATACGCCGGGTACACTTTGTCGCGCACGGCTGTTTCCGCTTCAGCAAGCAGCCTATCTTGATCGACCTTGGAAATTTCGTTTTTGTTTAGCTCAGTAAACTTTTCAGCCAATGAGCTCACTAAAATATTCTGTTTGGGCGCTGTGGCCACAAACGCCCGCATTTCTTTCAGTACTTTTTCAACCACAAAGGTGGGCGGTAGAATTTTTTCTTGTTCACGCAGCAACACGCCTTCCATCACCTGTTCCACCATCAGCGGTGCTTTATTCAGGCGCGCCAGATAATTTTCAGCATCTTTAACCGACTCCACCGGATGCTGTGTGGCCATAAAGGTGGGGAATTCGTTTTGAATACCGAACAATTGGTTGAGCGGGTAATTGTGATGCGCGAATTTTTCACCTTCGGCTTGTATATCCAGAAAGTACTTCAGCATGTCGTAGTTCAATGCATCCGCTTCATTCATGTCACTGCGATCGTATGTTTGCAAGGTGGCTAAATCTTGCTTGAGCTTGGCTTGCATTTTTTTTTCGTGCGCTAGGCTTAAATCGGTTAAATCATCGCTATACCAATCCATCCAGCTCGGCAGCATGCGCATTGAACTGAGCATTTGCGGATCATCTACGCCATATTCCATGAATATCCGCTCATAAAACCAGTTCGCTTTTAGCGGCTTGAACATCAAGGTATGCATAATGAATAGTGCAATCGCAAGCATTGCCAAAAGAATTAGACGAATAATCCAACGAAAAGCTGTGCGCATGGCGGTGTTCCGCAAAAATTAAACCATAGCCTTATGCGATTAATAAGTAAAGCTTAAACGCCGCGGTGTAGCCCTTGATACGGCTTGTACCATGCCCGAATTGTAGCGATATCCGCGTCCATATCATCGGTTAGTTCAAATACTTTGCCTATACCAATGGTTTTGCTTGGATAATCAAAATATAAACATACCACCGGCAAATTTGCCTGCTTGGCGATTTTCCAGAAACCGGTCTTCCAATGTGTCACGGCTTTACGCGTGCCTTCGGGCGCCAATACAAACCACATTTGCTCGGCTTCAATTAACTGTTTGGCGACTTGCTCAGCAATGCCGCCCGGCGCCTTGCGATTAACCGGCACGCCACCCAGCCATTTCAATAGTGGCCCTAATGGCCAGAAAAAAGCTTCTTGTTTGCCCATAAAAACCACATGTAAATCCATTGCCACTTTGGCAAATAAGCCAATAATGCCATCCCATGCCGACGAATGCGGCGCACCAATGACCACCGCTTTTTTCAAATCAGGCCATTCGCCAACCATTTTCCAGCCAATCAGGTCTAGCACGGCAGTCGCGAATTTTACCAACCACTTCGGAGTATTTGCACGCGGTGCCGATGGCGGCAATACTAAAACGGTTGGCATTATTCTTCACTCTCTGAACGGGTAATTTGGCGTTGCTGTTTTAGTGTCGCATTTGCGCGCTTATCATCCAAGCGTCGGCGCTGCGAAGCGCGCGTTGGTTTGGTGGCAAGGCGCGGCTTAGGCACTTCCAAGGCAGCTTGAATTAAATGTACTAAGCGCTCGCGGGCATCTTCGCGGTTGCGCTCCTGGCTACGAAAACGTTGTGCATGAATGATAACTTCACCGTTTTCGGTAATGCGCTGATCGCGTTTTTTGGCTAAGCGCTGCTTCACTTCTTCCGGCAAGGCGGCGCAGCCCCAAATAAAAAAACGCAGCTCAATAGCGGTGGATACTTTATTAACATGCTGGCCACCCGGGCCGCTGGCACGAATCGCGCGTTCAATCAGCTCGCCGTCAGGAATATGGATACGCTCACTAATCTCCAACATTAGTGCGCCGCCAAGCCGAAGAATTCGCGCGCAGTTTCGGTGCTGTGCAAAGCGGTTTGCGCAACGGATTCAGCACGATCTTTAGCCAATTCTTCCACAATATGTTTAAGGTACATCGGCTCATTGCGACGATGCGAAGGCATCGGCTTAACCGAACGCGGCAACAGATAGGGCGCATCGGTTTCTATCATCAAGCGATTGGCTGGAATATTGCTGACGATTTCGCGTAAGTGCAGCCCGCGCCGTTCATCGCACAACCAGCCGGTGATTCCGATGTAGTAATCCGCGTCTAAATAATCGAACAATTCTTTTCGCGTGCCCGTAAAACAATGCACCACCGCTTTGCCGAGTTTGCCGTTGAAGTTTTTCATCATCGCCATAAAATCGTCATGGCCATCACGTTGATGCAAAAACAACGGCTTTTGCAATTCAAGCGCCAATTGCAGCTGCCGCTCAAAGGCTTTGCGCTGAGCGGGGCGCGGGGCTAAATCGCGGAAATAATCTAAGCCACATTCGCCCACCGCGAGTACTTCGGTATGCGCATGCAGCGCACGCATTTCAACATCACACTCTTCGGTATATTCAAGCGCATGATGCGGATGCACGCCAGCGGTGGCATACAAAAATCCGGGGTGTTGCTGGGCAATCTGCAAGGCTTTTGGCGAACCCTCACGCGAGGCACCTGTAACCACCATCTGCACCACGCCTGCGTCGCGAGCACGCGCCAACACATCGGGTAAATCCTGATCAAAACTGTCGTGGCCAAGATTGGCGCCAATATCAAATAATTCCATGCCTATATTGTACCTTCCAAATCCCCCTTAATCCCCCTTTCAAGAAAGGGGGAAAGCGCGTAGCGCAGGGGGATTTAATCTGGCGGCCACACATGCCGGTGTGTTTGGGCAAATATCATTTGCCCCTACAATAGGCGTATGCCCGATTTCCCGATTCAATCCCTGCTGCCCGAAATAATGGCTTCGCTCGAACAACATTCACGCTTGGTTTTGGAGGCGCCGCCCGGTGCCGGTAAAACCACGCAAGTGCCGTTGGCCTTGTTGAATGTACCTTGGAGAGCAGGTAAAAAGATTTTGGTGCTCGAACCACGACGTGTTGCCGCGCGCGCTGCTGCCAGTTTTATGGCGCAGCAGTTGGGCGAAGCAGTTGGCCAGACGGTGGGCTACCGTATTCGATTTGAATCAAAAATTTCCGCCAGCACACAGATTGAAGTACTAACCGAAGGCTTGCTGACACGCAAAATTCAAGACGACCCAATGCTAGAAGATGTTGCTGCCATCCTTTTCGATGAATTCCATGAACGGCATTTAGCCGGCGATTTGGGTTTGGCTTTAGCTTTAGATATTCAGCAGCAGTTGCGGCCAGATTTACGGCTTGTGGTAATGTCGGCCACCTTGGACGGCGAGCGCTTAGCCAAGCAACTGGATGCGCCGCGGCTATCGAGTACTGGGCGAAGCTTTCCGGTTGATGTGCAATATTTTCCAGCCCGTAAAGACGAAGCCCTTAACCACCAATGCAAGCGCGCCATTGAACAAGCGCTGCTGCTGCACAGCGGTGATGTATTAGTTTTTTTGCCAGGGCGCCGAGAAATTCAAGCTATGCAAAATCTGCTCGAGTCGATTGCCACAACGCAACTCGAGATTTTGCCACTACACGGCGATTTGCCGATAGAGCAACAAAGCCGCACGTTGCAACCGGCAGCAAGCGGCGTTCGGCGCGTGGTGCTGGCCAGCAATGTGGCTGAATCGAGCGTAACCTTGCCGGGCGTGCGCGTGGTGATTGATTCGGGCTTGGCGCGTGAACCGCGATTTGACCCAAACTCAGGATTCTCGCGTTTGGATTTAGTGAGTATTTCACAAGCTTCGGCCGATCAACGCACAGGCCGCGCTGGGCGAGTGAACGCTGGCTGGTGCTATCGATTATGGCCCGCCTCGCAACGCTTAGAGCCAATGCGTCGCGCTGAAATTCAACACAGCGAACTGAGCGCCTTAGCCTTGGAATTAGCGGCTTGGGGAAGTAGCGCCTTGGCATTTGTGGATGCACCGCCAAGCGGCCCATTACATGCCGCCAATGATTTACTGCGCGCGCTCGGCGCGCTTGATACACAATCCCGAATTAGTGCCTTAGGCAAAAACATGCTGCGTTTAGGCACGCACCCGCGTTTAGCGGCCATGCTGCTCGCCGCGCATGATGAAACAGAGAAAGCATTAGCCTGCGATTTGGCTGCCTTGATTGAAGCACGCGACCCACTGATTGCTTATCGCGGTAATGATTGGCAAGCGCGTTGGCAGGCTTTGGCGGATTATCGGGCCAGAAAAAATATAGCGAGCGCCAGTATCTCAGCTTTAAAACAACTAGACGCCACAGCCGCACAATGGCGCAAACGCGTGCACTGCCAAAACATACCGCCAGCCAGCGCTTCTTCGCATCAGTTAGGCGATGTGTTGCTGCATGCGTTTCCTGATCGCATTGCCAAGCAACACGACACCGATCCGTTGCGCTATCAATTAGCCAGCGGCAAAATGGCCCGCATTCATGCCGATAGCCCTTTGTATGGCGAAACGTGGTTGTGTGCCAGTGAGTTAAAATTCGAGAGTAAGGAAGCCTTAATTTTACGCGCCGCACCGATTGACCAACACCGCTTGCAGGCCGATTTTCCTGAACGTTTTATTGAGCAAGATGTGGTGCGCTGGGACGATAAACAAAATGCCTTAATCGCGCGCCGCGAGCAACGCTATGAGCAGATTGTGTTGTCGAGCAAACCGGCTGGGAAAGTTGACCCAGAGCAAGCCGCCGAGGCGCTTTGCAACCTGTTAAAACAAAAAGGCCTGGCTATTTTGCCATGGAGCAATGTCGCCACACAATTCCAACAACGCGTATTGTGTTTGCGTGAATGGTTACCCGAACTGGCTCTGGATGATTGTTCGGATGAGGCGTTGTTAGCAAATATCAACACATGGCTTAAACCGAGCTTGCACGGCAAGTCGCGCTTGGATGCATTAAGCAGCGCTGATTTAAGCGAGGCATTATTTTCTTTGTACACGTGGCCGCAACGCCAGCAAATAGATGCCCTTGCACCAGCCAATATAAAAGTGCCTTCTGGGCTTGAGCGCAGCATTTCTTATGCGCTTGGTAGCCATCCGGTGTTGGCGGTGAAATTGCAAGAGCTATTCGGCTTAGCGCAATCGCCCACCGTGGCGAATGGAAAAATAATAGTCACACTGCATTTGCTTTCGCCCGCAGGCAAGCCTTTACAAATTACCCAAGATTTAGGCAATTTTTGGAATAGTACGTATGCCGAAGTGCGAAAGGAAATGAAAATCCGTTACTCGCGCCACCCGTGGCCGGAAGATCCGTGGAGTGCGCCAGCTACGCATAAAACTAAGCCGCGCGGAAGCTAAAGCCGATAAACCAAGAAATTTTCTTGCTTAATTCAAGAATTCTTCTTGAATTACTATCAACACAGCGCGCTATGGTAGGCATTAAGGAGAGCCTACTATGAAGTACTTAAAAACCGATATTATTCTTTTAGCCATTATTTTATTAGGCCTAAGCTTAATGGTATTTGCCGGTGAGCCGGTCACTGTGCGTTAATCAATCCCATTGTAGGAGGGCCCTCTGGGCGCGACCTTCGCTAGCCACGATTTTTCCCAGGCTCGATTTGATCGAGCCTAGAAGGCTATCCTACAATAAAATACGATTTTTCCTATATTTGTCAAAGCCAACATCAGCAATGATGATGTATGTGCAATTCAACTATACAATCAGGCCATGCCGCTCTTCGCAAAGGGCGCTATTCACGATCGCAACAGATTTATTTCATCAGCGTATCTTGTGTCGGTCGAGAACCTTTGTTTCAAAATATGGTATCTGCGCGCGCCGGATCACGAGCGCTTATGCGTTTAGTCATTCAAGGCCATGCCGACATATTGTCTTGGGTGTTAATGCCTAATCATATGCATCTCCTGTTGAGGCTAGATAACGTACAAGAATTACCATCAATTGTTGGGCGTATAAATTCCTGTGTCGCGAGAGCAGCAAATCGTGCTCTGGGGCGAGTGGGGAAGTTCTGGCAAGGCGCTTATCATGACCATGCGTTGCGATTCGACGAGCCGCCAATCAATTTTATTCAATATATCGTCAATAACCCAATCAAGGCAGGACTTGTCCAAAACCCAAGGGATTATCCGTATTGGAATATTACGAATTGGGATGATGTTTCAAACCCATTATTGTAGGAGGGCCCTCTGGGCCCTCCTACACTATCGGTTTTTTATGGCCCTTCTTCGCGCCACTGTCCTGGCATCAAACCATCCAATCGATGCGGACCGATGGAAATACGCACTAAGCGCAAACACGGCAAACCAACCGCGGCGCACATCCGACGAACTTGCCGATTGCGGCCTTCTTTGATGGTGATTTCTAGCCAAGATTCCGGCACCGTTTTACGGAAACGCACTGGCGGATCACGCGCCCACAGCCAATCCGGTGATTGTTCGAGCATTCGCACATGCGCGGGCAAGGTTTTGCCATCAGCTAATTCTAAGCCCTGCCGAAGTTGGGTAATATGTTCGGCGCCTGCTTCGCCTTCCACTTGCACCAAATAGGTTTTCGGCCATTTGAATTTCGGCGAAGAAATTTGTGCAATGCGCGCGCCGTCATCAGAAAGCAACAATAAGCCTTCTGAATCCAAATCTAATCGCCCTGCCGCATACACATCTTTCGGTAATTCAAAATCAGCTAAGCTTGGCCGCGGCGGTATGCTTTGGTCGGTAAATTGGGTGAGCACGCCGTATGGCTTATTGAAAGCGATTAACATAGCACCAGTGTAACCCCAAACCTTAAGCAAAACCCTCATGAACACGAATCATCCGCTGAAACGTTTACTGCAATTTGCTCGCCCGTATCGGCGAGATATCCGGCTTGGCGCACTATATTCAATCCTAAATAAAATTTTTGATGTTCTGCCCGAATTGCTGATTGGTGTGGCGGTGGATGTGGTGGTCAATCAACAAGATTCCTTTGTGGCGCGTTTCGGGGTGAAAGACCCGATGCAGCAGCTTTGGCTATTGGTGGTAATTACTGCTGTGATTTGGGCGTGTGAATCGCTGTTCGAATATTTGCATTCCTTAAAATGGCGCAATTTAGCACAGAATCTGCAACACGATTTACGCCTGGCCACGTATCAACACATTCAAAAACTGCCGCCAGATTTTGTTCACCAAGAACGTTCCGGGCGTTTGATGGCGGTGATGAATGAAGACATCAATCAGATTGAACGCTTTCTCAATACTGGCGCCAACGATCTCATCCAAGTTTTTGTGTCGTCCATTCTGGTTGGTGCCATTTTCTTCAGCTTAACCGCCAGTACCGCGGTGCTGGCGCTGTTGCCGGTTCCTCTAATTTTGTTCGGCGCGTTCTGGTTTCAAAAGCGTTTATATCCGCGCTATGCATTTGCCCGCGAAGCGGCGGCTGGCGTATCCAATCGCTTGAACAACAATTTGCATGGCATGAGCACCATTCAAGCCTATACCGCCGAAGAATTTGAAACCGAACATCTGCGCGTTGCCAGCGATGAATACCGGCAACGCAATCGTGATGCGATTCGTTTTTCAGCCGCAATTACTCCGGTAATCCGCATGGCGATTTTGGCTGGCTTTGTGATGACACTGCTATATGGCGGCTATTTGGTGTTGAATAAACAACTCGGCGTCGGCAGTTATTCGGCTTTGGTGTATTTAACACAGCGCCTGCTGTGGCCAATGACTCGCCTAGCCGATATGACTGATTTGTATCAACGCGCGATGGCTTCGGCAACTCGGGCCTTGGATTTATTGCAGATTTCACCGGCTACTTCAGGCACCAACTCAGTTAACCCTTCTGCAAAAGGTGCCTTACGTTTTAACGGCATCACTTTTGCGTATAGCGATAAAGCCATTTTGGAAAACCTAGACCTGACGATTCCGGCCGGACAAACCATCGCCTTGGTGGGCGGCACCGGCAGCGGCAAAAGCACGCTGATTAAACTGGCGCTGGGCTTTATTGAGCCGCAATCTGGGCAGATTTTTTTTGATGAGCAGGATATTCATAATCTGTCGAAACAAAGCCTGCGCGCACAGATTGGCTATGTGGCACAAGAACCATTTTTAACCGATGGCACGGTGGCCGAAAACATCGCCTATGGCCAAACCCCAAATAGGCAAGCAGTTGAACAGGCCGCGCAATCGGCCGAAGCACATGAGTTTATCAGTCAGCTGCCGCTCGGTTACAACAGCCCAGTGGGCGAACGCGGCTCTTTGCTGTCTGGCGGGCAACGGCAACGCATTGCCTTGGCGCGGGCTTTGTATAAAAATCCATCGCTATTGATTCTCGATGAAGCGACCTCGGCAGTGGACAACGAAACCGAAGCCGCCATCCAACGCTCACTAGCCAAACTCAACCACAGCCGTTCGTGTTTAATCGTTGCGCATCGCTTATCAACGGTTCGCCACGCCGATTGCATTCATGTCTTGGATAAAGGCCAGATTATCGAATCCGGCACGCACGAGGATTTACTCAAACAAAACGCCGCATATGCGGCGCTTTGGAAGTTGCAGACGGGCGAGTTGTAATTACGGCTTGACGAATTTCAAAGTCATCCGATCGCTTTCGCCGATGGCTGCATATTTTTCTTTGTCTTTGTCGCCCAAGCGGTAGCTTGGTGGCAAGGTCCAAACGCCATCAGCATAATCGCGGGTGTCTTTGGCGTTGTAATTGAGTTGGCTTTTGCCAGCCAATTTAAAGCCGGCTTTGGTTGCCAAAGCAATCACCTGCGCTTCCGACACATAGCCGGATTTGTCGTCTTCGGCCACGTCGTTAAGCGCGCGATGTTCAACTACGCCGAGTGTGCCGCCTTTTTTCAGCACCGCGTAAAATGCGGCGAACATGCCGTCTTGCTGTTTGGCCATGCGCCAGTTGTGCACATTGCGGAAGGTTAGTACCACATCGGCCGAACCTGGCTTGCCGAGCACCGGTTTTGCAGGGTCGAATTCAAGCAGCGAAGCCTTTTTGTAGACCTCAGGATTTGCCGCGAATTTGTCGGATAAGCCTTTATTTGCTTTCGCGTAATAGGCTTTGCTGCTTTCTTTACTAAAGGTGTTTGGATCATTCACCGCGCCGGTATAGCTGCCGTGTTTGGTGACGTATGGCACCAGAATTTCGGCATACCAACCACCGCCCGGCCAAATTTCAACTACCTTGCTGTGTGGTGTTACCCCGAAAAAACCGAGCGTGCCAGCTGGGCGACGATACTGATCGCGGGCCACATTTTTAGGCTCGCGCCATGCGCCTTTGAGTGTTTCCTGCATCATTTCCGCGTGGTGCGCATCCATCTGCGCGGCGGTCATTTTTTTATGTTTGGCGTGATTATCGGCGGACACGGTACCAAAGGCACACAATCCAACAACAGCTAGCAAAAGGGATAATTTTTTCATCGTGGATCCTTAATAAGGTGCCTTCATTGTATGTGATAAACGTGAATAATTTGTAAAGAACTAAACTGTAGGAGCGCCTTTAGGCGCGAATTTTCTGAATCGCGCCTAAAGGCCGCTCCTACATGAATTGAAATAACTTCCTATAGATTCATTTCAATTCATGGCGCATCTTCAACACATGAATAATTTATTGACACGAGGCACGCGCGCGTTGCGAATAGGTCGGTTTTCCTGTCCAGGGCAAGTGTATTTCATTACGAGTGTTTGTATCGGCCGATATCCGATTTTTGCCGATGCCTTGGTGGCAGATTTGGCACATCGTTGCCTTTTAGATGCGCGAACATGGCCTGATGCAGACTGCTTAGGATGGGTTGTAATGCCTGATCATATACATGCTTTAATTCGGCTTGGCGAGAAAGAAACCTTGTCGCTGGTTGTACAGCGTATGAAATCATTAATCTCAACAAAAATTAATCGGCAAACAGGATTTTCACAAACATGCTGGCAGCGCGGGTTTCATGACCATGCCGTGACAACAAATGAACCTATTTACGGCTTTGTACAATACATAATCGAAAATCCCTTGCGTTCTGGGCTAGTTCTTAATATCGGTGATTATCCCTATTTATGGTTTCACAAACAATTCTCGTAGGAGCGCCTTCAGGCGCGATAAAAGCATAAATCGCGCCTAAAGGCGCTCCTACAGATAATGGAAAAACACAATATTTAGTTGACGCGCGCAATAAAAACACTATATCTTGTGTTTATCGACGGTGTTCTCTTAAACGAGAACTTAATAGGGAATCTGGTGTGAATCCAGAGCTGCCCCGCAGCGGTAATTGAGAACGACCCGCATCCAATGCACTGGCCTAGGCTGGGAAGCGATGCGCACTAGGAAAGGCGAAAGCCCATGCTCAGAAGTCCGAAGACCTGCCTCGATCGAAAGCTTAGCTTTCGTAGGCCAATATGCTTCGTGGGGAAGCAGCGGCAACACTCAGCTTGAGTGTTGTTCCTATTTTCCTGCATGCATTGGCTCGTCCGAGGGGGCGAGGGCCAAACATGGTTTTGGCTGTGTTTGATCCGCGCTTTCTCTCCTTACCGCAACACAGGAGAGCGCAATGATTGTTTTAGATACCGCCCAGCAAGCCGATAGCAACCCAGAATTTCAACTCACGCCCGCCTATCAGCCGGATTTGATGACCATCATCAAGCGTGATGGCCGCAGTGAATTGGTGGATGTTAACAAAGTAGTGCGCGCCGTGCAGCGCTGCGCGCAAGGGCTGGCGCATGTTGACCCAATGCAAGTGGCGCTGAAAACGATTGCTGGCATTTACAATGGCGCCAGCACCCGTGAGCTGGATGAGCTCTCGATTCGAACCGCTGCCGCATTCACCGCAGAAGAGCCACAATACACCAAATTAGCCGCGCGCTTATTGCACGCCTATATTGAAAAAGAAGTGACCGGCCAAAGTGTTTACAGCTTCTCGCAATCGATTACACTTGGCCATGAACAGGGCTTAATCAATAATCGTGTGCTTGAATTGGTGAACAGCAATGCTCGCAAATTAAACGATGCCATTCATATTGAACACAATAACCGCTTTGACTATTTCGGGCTGCGCACGGTGTATGACCGCTACCTATTGCGGCATCCAACACAACGCAAAGTCATCGAAACACCACAACAGTTTTTCATGCGTATCGCTGTGTCTGTCACCGAAAATATCGGCGAAGCCATTGAGCTGTATCATTTGATGGGCAGCCTGCAATATTTACCAAGCTCGCCCACTTTGTTTAATGCCGGCACTAAACACGAACAATTGTCATCGTGTTATCTACTCGATTCGCCCAGCGATTCTCTGCAAAGTATTTACGATAAATATTCGGACGTGGCGCAGCTCTCGAAATTTTCCGGCGGCATCGGCCAGGCCTATCACCGCGTCCGCTCGCGTGACTCGCTTATTCGTTCAACCAACGGCAAGAGCAATGGCATTGTGCCATGGCTAAAAACCTTGGACTCGTCAGTGTCAGCGGTGAATCAAGGTGGCAAGCGCAAAGGCGCGGCCTGTATTTACTTGGAAACGTGGCATGCTGATATTGATGAATTCCTTGAACTACGCGATAACACTGGCGATGAAGCACGTCGAACACACAATTTAAACCTAGCCAATTGGATACCGGATTTATTTATGCAGCGCGTGGAAGTGGGTGCCGATTGGTCGTTGTTCGACCCATACGATGTGCCTGAACTGCCTGATTTGTTCGGCGAGGCGTTTACGGCGGCTTATGTGTTGGCTGAGCAAATGCAACTGGCCAAGAAAACGGTACCGGCCCGGGAATTATTTGCCCGTATGATGCGCACCTTGGGCGAAACCGGCAACGGCTGGATCACCTTCAAAGATATTTCCAACCGAACCTGCAACCAAACGGGCTCCGGCGAAGTAGTGCATTTATCCAATCTTTGTACGGAAATTCTGGAAGTAACTTCTGCCAACGAAACAGCGGTGTGCAATTTAGGCTCGATAAATCTGGGCGAGCATATGGATGAGCAAGGCTTTGATTTCAACAAACTGGCTAGCACCGTTGAACGCGCTGTTCGGCAACTTGATCGGGTGATTGATTTAAATTTTTATCCAATCGCCAGTGCCGAGCGTTCCAATAGCCGGTGGCGCCCTGTTGGTTTGGGCTTGATGGGTTTGCAGGATGTGTTTTTTAAATTGCGCTTAGCATTTGACAGCGCAGAGGCGTTGGCTTTATCAACCCGAATATCTGAAACAATTTATTATCATGCGTTAAGTACCTCGTGCGATTTAGCTGAACAAAACGGCGCACATCCAGCCTTTGCCGAAACGCGCGCAGCCAAACAGCATCTGCAATTTGATCTGTGGGCAGAACAAACGTGTTCGCTAGATTGGCAACCGCTGAAACAGCGCATTGCATTGCACGGCTTGCGCAATTCTCTGCTGATCGCCATTGCACCAACCGCCACCATCGCCTCCATTGCTGGCTGCTATGAATGCATCGAGCCGATGGTATCTAATTTATTTAAACGTGAAACCTTGTCGGGTGATTTTTTACAGGTCAACCGTTATTTAGTGGATGAACTGAAAAAACTCGGCATATGGAACGACGAAACACGCGACCGCTTGAAAATGGCTGAAGGTTCTATTCAAGACATTCCTGGTATTCCTGATGTGCTAAAAAATATCTACCGCACAGCCTGGGAACTGCCGCAGAAAGCGCTGATTGATCTGGCCGCAGCACGCGGCCCATTCATCGATCAAAGCCAGTCTTTGAATCTATTCCAAGCCAGCCCGAATATCGGCAAGCTATCGTCGATGTATATGTATGCTTGGAAAAAAGGCCTGAAAACCACCTACTATCTACGTTCTCGTCCGGCCACGCGGATATCTAAAACTACCGTTGGCAAAACCTATACCGAGCAAGAGGCGCTGGTCTGTTCGCTGGAAAATCCAGAGCATTGCGAGGCCTGCCAATGAACCGCGCACAATTGCTTGATCCTGGCTTTTCGCTGACCTTGCGGCCAATGCGTTACCCGGTTTTTTTCGATATGTACAAAGACGCTATTCGCAATACCTGGAGCGTCGATGAAATCGAGTTCGGCATAGACATCAACGATCTGGATAAAAAACTCAGCCCGGCCGACCGACACATGATTGAACGCTTAGTGGCATTTTTCGCCACCGGTGATTCAATCGTTTCGAATAATTTAGTGTTGAATTTATACAAGCATATCAATGCGCCGGAAGCGCGCATGTATCTGTCGCGGCAGTTATACGAAGAAGCGCTGCATGTGCAATTTTATTTAACCCTATTGGATGCCTATATTCCTGATATTGAGCGCCGCACCGAAGCTTTTTCTGCTATTGAACATATTCCCTCTATTCGCGGCAAGGCCGACTTTTGTTTTCGTTGGATAGATTCTATACAAACACTGGATCGCTTAGACACCCGCGAACAACGCCAGCAATTTTTATTAAATTTAATTTGCTTCGCCACCTGCATTGAAGGTTTATTCTTTTTCGCAGCGTTTGCCTATGTGTATTTTTTACGTTCGCGCGGTTTATTGCCAGGTTTAGCATCGGGCACCAATTGGGTGTTTCGCGATGAATCCGGGCACATGAATTTTGCCTTTGAAGTGATTCGCACCGTGCGCGAAGAAGACCCTAGCTTGTTTGATGACGCGCTGATTGCACAAATACGGCAGATGCTTCGAGAAGCCGTGGACTGTGAAACGCATTTTGCCGAAGACGTGCTATCTGGCGGGGTTAATGGTTTGTCGATAACGGAAATGCGTCAGTATTTGGAATATGTCGCCGACCAGCGCCTTGTTGCACTGGGCATTGGCAAGCTCTTTCACAGTAAGAATCCGTTCCCGTTTATGGATTTGCAAGACGTGCAGGAACTCACCAACTTCTTCGAACGCCGCGTGTCATCTTATCAAGTGGGCGTTAGCGGCGCGGTTGAATTTGATCATGCCTTTTGAATTTACTGTGTTGTGTAGGGGCGGTTAATGGCGCTCCTACCGTGCGTAGTGCAAAATTAGTCGCACAGTTCACACGCTATAGAATTTACTGAGCCAAAAATCTGATTTTATTTACACCACTTATAGGTGTTTTCCTATAATTTTTTTCCTTTAGTGCATGCAAGCTGAGATATAAATTTTATCTCTTGCTGAGTACGGCTATGCCGTATATACTAAATATGCTTACTGTCATCGAAACAGCCACTTTTCAACATTACGCTGAAACCGTATTTACTGAACTAGAGCGCATGGCATTCATTAATTGGTTATCTATGAACCCATTGTCTGGTGATGTAATTGTTGGTTCAGGCGGACTAAGAAAGGTCCGTTGGCGGAGATTTAATGTTGGTAAAAGTGGTGGTTTGCGGGTTATTTACTACACGCATTTGCAAAAAGGTGAGATTTATCTGTTGATCGCCTATACCAAAAGTAAATTCGACAACCTGCCGCTGCCGTTATTGCTTGATTTAAAGAAGGATATTTATCGTGGATAAAGAACTCGAAAAATTTTATGCCGATTTAAAACAATCGGTTCGAGAAATGAAAAGCGCACAAACTGGGCGTATCACTCGCATCCTTGTTTCGCCAATAGCAGAAGCACGGATTAAATCCGGTTTAAGCCAATCGCAATTCGCCGCTTTAATGGGTGTTTCAGTACGCACATTGCAAGATTGGGAACAAGGCCGCCGACAGCCATCGGGCGCTGCTAAAACCTTATTGAAATTAGCCTGCTTGCATCCTGATTTATTACGTGAAATGGCGGCTTGATAGCGTAGGTTTTTCTAGGTAAAAATTGCACCAAAAATTCTATCAGGTAAGCCTGACTGCTTTTTGGTGCTGCTGCATTAGTTCCGGTTTGAGCGTATTTCCTAATCTGTTATTCTTAACTGATTATCAGCAAGTACCAACGCCCGAGTTCCGGTTTGAGCGTATTTCCTAATCTGTTATTCTTTGGTTCGGCACCTACAAACTGGACGTGGGGGTTCCGGTTTGAGCGTATTTCCTAATCTGTTATTCTTCTCACTGGCACTTATAACGCCATCTTGTATGTTCCGGTTTGAGCGTATTTCCTAATCTGTTATTCTTACCAATGTCACTGATGTGACTATGACGGTGTTCCGGTTTGAGCGTATTTCCTAATCTGTTATTCTTGTGACACGTCCATGTGTCAGTTAGCGTCCAGTTCCGGTTTGAGCGTATTTCCTAATCTGTTATTCTTTACTCGTCACAAAGACAATGAGCTTATGTTGTTCCGGTTTGAGCGTATTTCCTAATCTGTTATTCTTTTGCACAATTCCAGGCACAAGCGCATTTGTGTTCCGGTTT
>JANPOU010000069.1:0-126927 GCA_031428155.1 Arenimonas sp.
GGCACGATGCGTAAATTTTTTGGTGGCACATCCAAACAGCGCACATTCACATCCACGCCATCCGGGTTTGAGCGTGGTATATAGAACGGTTTGATGCCGCAGGTCTTGCAGAAATAATGTTTTGCTATGCCAGTATTGAAAGTGTACAGACTAAGATTTTCTTCGCCAGTTATCAGTGTGAATTTCGATTTCGGTACGATCAGATGCAAAAAGCCAGTCATCCGGCAGACCGAACAATTGCAGTCTTCCACTTCAATATCTTCGGCGGCTTCAACCTCAAAACGCACCGCGCCGCAATGGCAGCCGCCGGAGTAGATCATATTTATTGCCCACCAAAAAAACTGCGTACCAGCTGCGTGCGTAATTCCAGTGGCTGCGTGTTGATGGTTTCATACAATTGATGCAAGCCCATGCAGCGCGTTTCCGGGCTGGCGTTTTCATTGCTCATCAGTTCATAGCGCTTAAGGCTTTCCGGCCCATAGGTGCTTACCATTTGGCTAACGATGCGTTTCATAAACTGCTGGCTTTGTTCTTCAGGTAAAGTTCGTGGCCATTGGTTTTCGCTGCTTAGAATCAACTGCTCAACGGCTTTTTGTAAAGCAGGTTTGTAGCGGCGATAATTTTTCTCGAGCAGCCATGGCGGCATGCCCGCTTGATCAGCTCGCTGGGCTGGGGTGTTTAGTAATAGGCGGCAAAGTTTTGGGTCTTGTTGGCTGAGCTGTAAAAATTGACGCTGTTGTTGAAAGTAGTTATCAACCGTTTCATTGTTGGCGGCCAATAAGTAATTATTACTCATGTTTAAAGCCAGTGCTAAGGCAATGGCTTGGCTGGTGTCGTGGGGCTTTCGGTTGTTGCCCACAATCAGTTGTTGCCGTAGTAGTTCGCGCCAGGCGGGCAGAAAGTTTTTTTGCTGTTTAGCTAAAATGGCATAGGCAGGAATTTTTTGTAAGTCTTCAGCAACAATTTGCTCAGCTTGACGCTGGAATTCTTCCGGTGTTTTTGAAGATTTCGCATCTGCCAACGTGGCTACGCAAATGAGAATCAAAGTGAAAATAATTTGGTGCATCAGCGAATCCTGCGGGTGATTTGATCGGGCGAAATAAGTGCTATCGCATCATCATGCAATGCTGGGCTATCAGTGCGTTTAAAAGCCATCGCGCTGATCACTTCCCAGGTGCTGTGCACCCGGCCATTATCGCTAGGATACGCGTTCTGTAAATTTTGCCAGCGCTGTTTGCCCATCAGGCCACGTTTGCGCTCAGTGCGTGCATCGGTGGCGCCAATGGCATGCAGTTCTTTCATTAAGGCACGTAAATTGGCGTAGCTCATCGTATAGTTCTCACGGTCGAGCACGTTTTTGCTAAAGCCACTGGCTTGCAAACCATCGCCAATTTGTTGAATGGCGGCAAACGGTGAAATCGACGGTGATTCGCCAATGGCTAAATACGCCTCGCGCAATTCGAGCAAGGTATCCGGGCCGAACGTGCTGAACGATAACATGCCGCCTGGGCGTAGCACGCGGCGTATTTCTTTCAATGCATCAGGCAGAGGATGCACCCATTGCAGGCATAGATTGGAATACACAAAATCAAAACTATTATCTTTGAACGGCAGTTGCATGGCATTGCCGCACACGCGTTTTATCGGCCGCCAAAATCGAGAATGCTTTGCTACTTGTTGTAACATTGGCATGGCTAAATCCATGGCGATAATTTGCGCCTTCGGCCAACGTTTTTTAAGCCAGCCCGATGCCCGCCCAGGGCCAGAGCCCAAATCTAACACGCACTGTGGTGGCTGTTGCAGATATTCAGCATGCTCAAGTAAACGCGACTCCACTTCTTTTTGCAAAGCGGCCGCCGCTTCATAGCTTTTTGCGGCACGAGCAAAATGTTGTTTCACATGCGCCTGTTGAAAAGGGGAAAGATTGCTCGGGTTCATGTGCTAGTAAAGTCCAGAATATGCTGTGTGATTGTGTCTGGGTGGGTTAAAAATGGTGCATGACCGCTATGCTGCAAAACTTTAAATACACCGCCAGAAGCTGTGCACGCCTGTTGCATGGCCTCGGTGCTGACTAATTTATCGCGGCGCCCGGCTAGCCACAAACTTGGCATGGTCATCGCCACTAAATCGGCACGCAAATCGCTCTTTTCAAGTAGAGCCAAGCCTTGGCACAGCACGCGTTTATCCGGTTCACCAACACTGAATGCGGTATTTTGAAGGTGTCGTAAATCGGTACGTAAATGATCGGAACCTTGAGCTTCAAGCATAAAAAATCGATTTAGGGTTTGTGCATAATCGGTTTGTAGATCATCGGCGAATTGGCTGAATACCTGCGCTGGCATACCATATGGCCAATCGGCTCGGTGCACAAAACACGGGCTGGCATTTTGCATGATCAAGCCGATACAGCGCTCAGGAAAATGCTGCGCGCCATGTAAGGCAAATAAACCACCGAGCGACCAACCCATAAAATACGCAGGTTCGTTAAGGGCTTTATTTAACTCTATCCACACCGCCTCGAACGATAAAGGCAGTTTGCTGTGCAGGCTTTTTCCGTGTCCGGGCAGATCAACGCAATGCACGCGAAAGTGTTGGCTTAAGTGTGGCAATAATGGCGCGAAAATACCGCTGTGCATTGCCCAGCCGTGAATCAGAATTAGGTTTGGCCCATGCCCGATCGATTCAATATGCAGCGGCATCATTATTCTTCAATGCATTGAACAAGACCTCAACCAAACGTTCGATATGCTCAGCTTCATGCAAAGCAGTGAGTGTGATGCGCAGCCGTGCTTTGCCCTGTGGAACGCTAGGTGGGCGGATGGCGCTGAGCCAGAGGCCTTGTTGGCGCAGTGTTTCAGCAATATGCAGGGTGCGTTTATTGCTGCCAATCAATAAAGGTTGAATCGCTGATTGCGATGGCAGTACTGGAAGTTGCGCTTGCTTGGCTAGTGTTTTGAAATGGTGAATGTTTTTCAGCAATCCGTTGTGGTGTTCGGGCTCATTGGTAAGGCAGTACAATGCTTGTGAAAGCGCTACCGCCATGGCTGGTGCTGGTGCTGTGCTGAACACATAGGCGCGCGCGCTTTCGACTAAATATTGGATGATATCTTTGCTCGCGAGAATTAATGCGCCTTGCCCGCCCAAGGCTTTGCCAGCGGGGATCACTAAAATAGGCAGGTCAGCGGCGTTGAGTTTTGATGCTTGCAAGCTGCCCAATCCGGTCTCGCCCAACACGCCCACGCCGTGTGCATCATCAATCATCAACGTGGCCGAATATTTTTTTGCAAGGCTAGCGAGTGCATTTAAATCGGCGGCATCGCCGTCCATGCTAAACACACCATCGCTGACGATAAAGATTACTTCGCTCGAATGCTCTGCACAAACACGTTCGGCATGATCAATATCTTGGTGTGCGAAACGCTTTAGCATGCAGCCTGAAAATCGCGCGCCATCTAATAGGCAAGCGTGATTTAATTTATCTTGCAAACATAAAGATTTTTCATCTAGCAAGGTTTGCAAGATGCCAATGTTTGCTAAATAGCCACTGCCAACATATAGGCATGCTTCATAGCCAAACAATTCAGCGGCTTGTTGTTCAAGCTCGCGATGCGCGCTGAAATAGCCAGACACTAAGGCCGAACCAGCACTGCCGACACCGTATTGTTGCGCACCTTTTTGTAAAGCGGCGATTATTTTCGGATGTTGAGCAAAACCCAAATAATCATTTGATGAAAAATTCAGTAGTCGCTGGCCACCAATATGTGCAAACACACCATCACGCACGGAATGCTCTATGCGATTGCGGCGCAGATGCTCTGCATCAAGCAAAGCATTGCTGGCGCGGATTTTATCAAGCAGGCTCATGGTTTAGGCGGCTTGCGTGTTGTCCTCGCACAACACATCGGCATGCACAGTTTTGCTTTCTTCAAACACCGGCATGCCTTCAATACCAAGCTTGGCGAATAAGGCTTGATCGGCCTCCACATCGGGATTGCCGGTGGTTAATAATTTTTCGCCATAGAAAATGGAGTTAGCACCCGCCAAGAAACACAAGGATTGTAATTCTTCGCTCATCTCGGCGCGGCCTGCCGATAAACGCACCACCGATTTCGGCATAATAATGCGCGCCACGGCAATGGTGCGTACAAACTCAAACGGATCAAGTAACGCTGTGCCATGCAATGGCGTGCCTTCAACTTGCACTAAGCGATTGATTGGCACCGAGCCTGGGTGCTCGGGCAAATTTGCCAAGGTTTGCAATAAGCCAGCGCGTTGTTGGCGGCTTTCGCCCATGCCCACAATGCCGCCGCAGCAGGTTTTCAGCCCAGCATCACGCACGTGTTCAAGGGTGTCTAAGCGGTCTTGGTAGTCGCGGGTTTTGATGAAATCGGTATAGTCTTCAGGCGCCGTATCAAGATTATGATTGTAATAATCTAAGCCAGCTGCTTTTAGGGCATTGGCTTGTTCGGCATTGAGCATGCCTAAAGTAGCGCAGGCTTCCATACCCATGGCGCGCACGCCGGCAATCATCTCGGCCACTTTCGCCACATCGCGGTCTTTCGGTGAACGCCAAGCAGCGCCCATGCAAAATCGGGTAGCGCCAGCAGCTTTGGCTTGTGCGGCTTTTTCTAGGACATCATCAATGGCCATTAATTTTTGTGCTTTCAAGCCAGTATCGTAGCGCGCAGCTTGCGGGCAATACGCGCAATCTTCTGGGCAACCACCGGTTTTGATCGAGAGCAGTGTGGAGACTTGCACTTGGTTCGGGTTAAACGATTGCCGATGAATAGTGCCAGCTTGATACATTAACTCAGCGAACGGCAGATTCAATAGACTTAACACTTCTGCGCGTGAATAGTCATTTCGGATGACAAGATTCATAGGTTTATTCCGATAGAAAAAGGTAGGGCAAACAGGCACTGTGTATAGGATACCTCAGCTCGTCAACTTAATACCAATGAACTCAGTTTACCGCCTATTAAATGCCTTGCAATACAGCCTGTTGCCAACCCGCTGCGTGCTTTGCCAGAACCCGGGCATGGCTCGCTTGGATCTATGCAGCGCCTGCGTTGAAGACATGCCGCGCGCCAGCAATCCAAAAAAGACACCACACGGGCAGTTATTTTCTGGTTTTTCGTATCAAGCACCGCTTGATGACTTGATACAGGGCTTCAAATTCAACGAGCATCTGCATTACGGCCGAATGTTGGCGCGTTTGTCTCTTACAGAATTGCCACGCATAAAACCAATGGCTTTAATAGCGGTGCCATTACACAAAACACGGCTGCGGCAACGTGGTTTTAATCAGGCGCAGGTATTAGCCAATTTTTGGGGCAAGCAATTAGCTGTTCCGGTGCTTGGCAATGTGTTGCACAGGCACCGCGCTACACAAGTGCAATCAAGCCTAAAAGCCGCCGAACGATTGCCAAATGTGTCTGGCGCATTCAACGCACGCGGAGAAGTTCCCGCGCATGTCGCCTTAATTGATGATGTGTACACTACCGGAGCAACCTGCACCTCGGCGGCACAGGCGTTAATCGCGCATGGTGTGCAGCGCGTGGATGTCTGGTGTTTGGCAAGGGTGTTGTGAATGAAAGTCTCTGAAATACTGGTATTATTGAAAAAAGATGGATGGTATCTGGCTGCAAGCCGAGGCAGTCATCGCCAATTCAAGCATTTGTTAAAACCTGGTCGAGTAACGGTTGCTGGTAAGCCGAGTGATGATTTGGCTCCTGGAACTTTGAATAGTATTTTCAAGCAAGCCAAATTGAAGGAATAAATATGCGCTACGCCATTGTGTTGGAAAAAACCGAACATAACTATTCTGCCTATGTGCCAGATTTGCCAGGCTGTGTAGCCACGGGCGCTAACTTACAAGAGACGGAAAATTTAATCCGTGAAGCAATTAAATTTCACATTGAAGGCTTGCTTGAAGATGGCTTGCCATTGCCGGAACCGACAAGTGTTGTGGAATATATGGACGTGGCGGCTTAAAGATACGCCAGCACAAAGCCCACAAACACCAACATGCCCACCCACTGATTACTCAAGAATGCGCGGAAGCAGTCTTCTTTATGGCGGAGCTTGGCGATTTTAAATTGCCATAAAATAACCACGCCGGCCATGCCTAGGCACGCGTAATATATCCAACCGAAATGATGCTGGCGACCGAGCAGTGCCAAGCTGGCCAAGAATCCTGCAAAAAATAAGCCTAGCGCAATCAAATCCATATCGCCTAATAAAATGGCTAAGGATTTAGCGCCAGCTTTGATGTCATCGTCTTTATCCACCATTGCATACCAAGTGTCGTAGGCGGTGGTCCACAGCACATTAGCTAAGAACAATAGCCATGCGGTTTGCGGGATTTTATTTTGCACCGCCGCAAACGCCATGGGAATGCCCCAACCAAATGCGATGCCAAGAAAAACTTGCGCAAAATAGGTGTAGCGCTTCATATATGGATACATGGCGGCGAGAATTACGCCCACTGCACTGAGCATGATGGTGAGTTTATTGGTGAATAGCACCAAGCCAAAGGCAGCCAACATCATCAACACAAATGCTGCCAAAGCTTCCTTACCTGAAAGCACGCCGCGTGCCAAAGGCCGATTTTTAGTGCGAGCCACTTGTCCATCCAGCCATTGGTCGGCGTAGTCGTTGATGATGCAACCGGCTGAGCGCGTTAGCCACACGCCGATTACGAAAATGAGCAGCAGTTTAATCGAAGGAAAACCTTCTGAGGCTAGCCATAAAGCCCAAAGCGTGGGCCAAAGTAGCAGCAAGGTGCCCACCGGTCGATCGCCGCGAATTAACTGCCAATAGGCCTTAGGTTTTGGGTTGCGAGTACGGTAGTGATGTGACATACACTTATTGTATCTGGGCACCACGTAAAAAAGGCTTGCCGTTTGTAACGTCGGTCCAAACGATAAATAAACCTTTTGCTGTTTTTTGCATTCTGGCAAAGCCAGTGGCGCGGCCACGGCCTTGCAATTGAGCAATGTTAATGGGCTCGCTAAGTGCGCTCAGCTGTGTATCAAAATGTTGAATCCGTAACGTTTGGGTTTGGTTTTCTTCTGTCCACAAAAGCCACGCATCATCACGATCCGCGACAACATCAACACGTCCTTGAATGTGCATGCCACTAGCAATAGTTCGCACCTGTTGGAACTTCTCACCGCTATTGTTTGAATGTGCGAGTCGAATGCTTGGCTTGTCTTTAGCGGCTGTGTACCAAGCTGCCCAAACAGACTCTCTGTTTGCAACAATCGCAGGGCCATTCACTGGGCAGGCGGGCATTAGCCAGTTATCCCGCGCAACTGCTTTGCCGGTAGTCCATGCTTTGCCATCGTATCGGCTGGTATAAATATCACGTATTTCATTGGCGTCGCGATCACGATAAATAACGATCGGGCCTTTGCTGGTTATGGCGGCATCGGTTTGGCAGCAATCGCAGGTGCGTTGGTCAAGTTGCCATTCATTGGATTTTTTCCCATCCGCGTTAAAAACGGCTGCGCGTAAAGTCATTGCTTTGCCAAATGCATCTTTGCTTGCTGAAGCGCTATGATCATGGCTGGATGAGCCTGCAGTGTGCCGGCCATCAAGCCAGGCAATCGCTAATTGCGAAGATGACCATGGCCAGAGGCTGACAAAGCCGTGTTCGCTTGCGGTGCCATCGTCGTGCACCAGTATTGGTTTCGACCAAGTCTTGCCCATATCTTTGGATTGTTTGAGCAATACATCGTAGGCATAGGTGCCAGCGCTGCGCTTCACCAGATAATGCGCCCAAAGCGTGCCATTGGGCAATGCTGTGATGCTAGGAAAGTCGGCCCAGTTTACAAACCAATTATCACCTTCGGCAATGGTTTGTGGTTTTGACCATGCGTTGTTTGCATAGGTAGCCATCTGCAAGCGATGGCCTTTTTGTTTACGTTCAATCCAGCTAAGAATCAATTCACCCTTGCTGGTTTTGGCCAAGCTTGGCTGCGCTGCAGTTTCGGAAACCGGCAATTTCCACGGCTGTACTTTGGCAGCAAAGGAAAAATCTACTGGTAATAGCAACAAACACAAAAACAAGCTAAGGTTTTTCATGCACCATCATAACAATATTCTGTAGGGATAATAAACAGCCCATGATTTAAATCATGGGCTGAATGTGCCATATTAAAAATCGAAATGCGCGCTAATTTTTACCGAGCGTGGTTTGCCTACAGTGATGTTGTTGTCATTGTGCGCGGAGCTGAAGTAATTTTTATCGGCGATATTTTCAATATTGAGCTGCCATTTGAGTTGTTCGGACTGCGTGTAATACAGTGCTGCATCAAGCCGTGTGAATCCAGGCAGAGTGACTAAATTATTGGTGGAAGTATAAACCGAGCTTTGGCTATTCAGCCCTATACCCATGCCCCAATTTGGTGTCATTTCCCAACGGCCCCAAACAAAAGCGGAATGTTTGGGAACCAACGGTAATTCGGCAGCTTTCACTGCAGAAGAAGAAATAGTCTTTGTGATTTGTGCATCTTGATAGGCATAGCCAGCCAAAATTTGCAGTGTTTTTGTGATGTTGCCACCCATTTCCCATTCAAGGCCTTGACTACGTTGCGCATCAACCAAGATTAATTGCCCTGGATTGGCTGGATCGCTGACTGCGACATTGTTGCGATCAAGTTGATACAGGGCGACGCTGGTAAACAGGCCTTGGCTGATTTGCCATTTAGCACCCAATTCGTTATTGATGAATTGCTCTGGATCCAAGCTAGCAGTGTTCAGTGTTAGCGAACTCAATTGATCGCCAGCTCGCGGAACAAAGGCTTTCGAGTAGCTGGCATACAAATTAAAATTTTGGCTGGCTTGATAAATCAAACCGGCACGCGGTGAAAGGGAGTTGTCGGTTTGTTCAATGCGCAAACCGGTTCTGTTGTTAGTGAAATCCATGCTGAAACGATCAAAGCGTAATCCAGCAATCAGCTGCCATTTCTCGCCGATATGTATTTGGTCCTGTACATACAGTGCCGCGATATCGGCAACGCCAGTATTATCGGCATCACTGGCGCTTTGCCGGTAGGTAGTTGGCAGCATAGGGAAGGGGCTGTTGACGCTAACCGATTGGCTGGTTACGGTACTGCCGGGCGCGCCGAAATAGCCGGTTTCGCGGAAATTTTGGGTATCTTGACGGCCTAGCTCAGCACCAATCAACATGCGATGGGTGACATCGCCATGTGTCATGTCAAAAATGAAATCGGTTTGGTTGAAAATATTTTCACGGTCGGTTTGGACGTTATAAGCCGACAGAGATACTTGTGTGCCAGCCGCGTTAACCGCGCCTGGAAACACGTTTTGGTAAAACTTATCGTACTGTGCAATGCGTGAGCGATTGCGTAGTACGGCGCCGCCGAAATCATGCTCAATCAATGCATCAAAAGAGGCCACTTCGGTACTCGCGAAACTGGCATCGGCATCACCGAAAAATTTACTGCGCGCGGTGTTTAGTGGCTTGCCTTGGAACGAAGGAATACCGCGGTCAACGGTGCGGCTATCATCGAAATATTCTGCGCTCAGCACCATTCGGGTGTTGTCGCCTAGGCCAAAGGCCAAACTTGGGCTAATGCCGCGCAACTCACGGCTAACGCCGTCTCGGAAACTGCCGGCATTTTCCGCCATGGCGTTAATGCGGTACGCCACGTTGTCGTTAATGGCGTCGCCTAAATCGGCTTGCACGCGATAGAAATCATTGCTGCCAGCTTGTAGGTTTAGCGAACGCATTTCATTGCCATCAGCTTGTTTGCTAACGCGGTTAATCACGCCACCCGAGCCACCGCGCCCGAAAATCATCGCATTCGGGCCTTTCAAAATCTCAACCTGATTCACGTTATATAGGTCGCGATAATACTGCACATCATCGCGCATGCCGTCTGTGTAAAAGTCACCGGTGCTGGTGTTGCCGCGCATCACTGGCGCATCGCGGTGGCCTTCGCCTTGCGCCATACCAACACCCGGCACATAGCGCAGTACATCGGCCATGCCATGCAGTGCTTGGTCCTCGATTTGCTGTTCAGTCACGACACTTACCGCTTGCGGCGTATCTTTCAATGTGGTGTCGGTTTTCATCGCGCTAGTAGGGTCGTTGCTTTGGTAGCGGAACGGAAAGCCTTTCACTTCCACTTTATCTAGAACGGCTACTTGATCGTCGTCGGCAAGTACTGTGGAGCTACAGGCCAAAGACAAAGCAATAAAAAGGGCATTGCGCGTATTCATAAGAGACTCAATTTGTAAATGAGAATCAATCTTATTTACATTTGAGAAATAAATCAAGAAGTTTAATAGATTTTTATTTAACTCTTTGAAATAAAGCGCACTTGCTTCAGAATAAAGTCACTATTCACAGGTTAAAGCGTTTTCTAGCGCGAGGATTAATATGGCACATGAACAAGGTTCAACCGGAAATGTGATTGCTGCAATTTGCAGTTTATTTATCCCTGGTTTGGGGCAATTGATTCAGGGCCGCCTGTTGTCGGCGGTTTTTTGGTTCTTCGCGGCATGTATCGCCTTCGTGATCACGTGGTTGATTACTCTAAGCTTGTTGCCATTTGGATGGTTTGTGGTCAGTATCTTTTCTTGTGTAAGTGCTGCTCGTTTCCGTGCAAGCCCCTAAGTTCAGAGTTTCGACATATTACGCAATATGTTATGCCGTGACCGATTTCACAACAACGGGTATTGGGTTTGCTAAACTGCATTAAATATCCGTTGAGTGAGTGATAGTTATGTGGCAGTTACGAAGCGTATGGTCCGTTGTATTTTGCCTACTACTCTCAGCATGTGGCGGTGGCGGCGGCACTAAGGCAGACCCTGTGCCAAGCAAAACCTGCTCCGAACGATTAGGCACTGGTACATTTGTTACTTCAACGATAACGAATCCCAGTATTACTGACAGCACTTGTCCAAGTGGACAATCCTTAACTCAATCGGGTATTTCGAATACCACAACGACAACCAGCTATTCATGCCCATCACCGAGCAGCATTTCCGATCCTGTGTCATCAAGCACAACATCAGCGCCAATCATTACGCAAACGAAAATCTGCACAATAACGCCTGTGGTACTTACTTGCTCGCAGAAGTTGGGCACTGGTAGTTTCATCAACACATCGCAAGTGGCAACAGTTAGCGATAACACTTGCCCAGCTGGACAACGCTCGGTGCAAGATGGACTCTCACAGATAACCACCAATACAATCTATTCATGTCCAGATCCAGCGAGTACCAATGATCCAGTCTCTAGCACGTCCACATCTTCGCCGGTATTAACCCGGCCCAAAATGTGCAACTTAGAGGCACCGATTAATTACAGCACGTATTTCCGTGACAAGACTGGCGTTACCCAAGTAAATGCGGCTGGCTTCACTGGCACGAATGTAAAAATAGTCATTTACGATAACGGCTTCAACGTTGACAATGCCGCGCTTGCGGGCCGTGTTAGCGCCACATTCGGTGATCTTTCGGATGACTCCACAGACAAAACCAGCCATGGCACCAGCGTTGCGGCCATTGCCGCTGGTATGCCTTGGGGTGCTTATCCCGGCGGTGTTGCACCTAGTGCCACGTTGGCTTTGGCTGACTGGGATTCCAATATTAACTCCATCATTAATTGGGGCGCGAAAGTGTTCAATTTTTCGTTCGGCTATGGCTATGACGAAGCCGACCCAAGTAAAAGTGCCCCTGATGCTAATGATGCCAGCAGCAGCGATGTGACGCGCTATGTGGCACCGTGGGTGGACGAGATGCGTGCCATCCGCGATGCCGGTGCATTTCTGGCAATTTCCGCCGGCAATGATGGCGCCCAGGCCAACTATGACAGTGTCGGCATTCTGGCGGCAGCACCGGCCTTCTATACCGATCTGAATAATATCGTGGCCGTGGTGGCAATGAGCCCGTTGAATGGCACCAAGGCTGGGTATTCGAATCCCTGCGGCGCGATTGCGATGAATTTCTGCCTAGCCGCGCCCGGTACCGTTAATCTGTTGCTGCCCACCGTAACCCAAGCCGACCCGCTCACCGCAGACTCCTACAAATGGTTTGCCGGAACTTCGGCAGCCGCCCCTGTCGTTAGCGGCATTGCGGCCCTGGTTTACCAAGCCTTTCCAGGCTTCAACGGCAATCAAGTCCGGCAAACACTATTAACCACAGCCACCGATATCGGTGAGCTTGGTGTTGATCCGATTTATGGCTGGGGTTATGTGAATGCGGAAAAAGCCGTGCTTGGCCCAGCCAAGTTGTCCTTGTCATTTATGGCAGTGGTGCCAGACAACGTCACATGGAATTTCGGCAATGATATCGAGGGTGATGGCGGTATTGTCAAAGAAGGTGGCGGCGGTTTAACTCTAAGCGGCAATAACAGCTATACCGGTGGTACCGAAATTCAAGCTGGGCAATTGAATTTACTTGGCCAAGTAGTCGGCGATGTTCGTTTGAACGGAGGAACCTTATTTGCGGTGGGCAAGGTATTAGGTTCAGTACAAGCCAATGCCGGAACACTACTGCTAAGTAGCAGTCAAGCGTTTCAGGTGCAGGGCGATTTACATCTCGCTGGCAGTACCTTGCAGCTTAATCTTCCTGCTGGCTATATCAGCCAATGGCAGGGCATATTAGTGAATGCCAACAATATAATTGGTTCGGCATCTCTGCTGGCGCCGTCGTCTTGGTTCGATGCAACATCAAGCATACACAGCCAGCAAATTTCAGCCAGTCTGCAGCGTAAATCTGTAACTGATGTGCTTTCAAATAGCACACTGACTGAAAAAAATACCGCCTCAAATCTGGAAGTGGCATTTCAAAAATTAGATGCAGGCCAGGGTTCTGAAGCATTGAAACAATCAGCAGCTCTACTACAAGCCACATCGCAGCAACAAGCTAAAATGGCGTTTAATAGTTTGTCAGGCCAATCACAAACAACTGCCAAAGATATCGCGCTGGAAACCTCGGACGCCTTGCAGCCTTTGCTCACCGAGCGTTTATTTGATTTAGCACGCTTGCAAGAAACCTCGAATGGCGCATGGATCATGTTTGCCAATCCGAATGGCCGCAAACACAGCAGCGGATTTATTCCTGTGGATATTAGCTCTAACCTGATTGCCGCCGGTATCGACCATCAGTGGGATAAACTTATTTTAGGTGCGGCACTGTTTAGTGCAGATGATAATACCCAGTTCGATGGCGTACAGGATTTTCTGAAAAGCGATCGCCAAGGCATTTCTCTGTACGGTCGCCATCAGGGTGAATACGGCTTCGTACAGGGCTTTGCGTTTCTTTCAAAGTACAGCCAGCGCACGTCGCGCACGCTTACTGTGGGTCAAGTCAGCAGCTTGGCCAATAGCCGAAGTGATGGCTCAAGCCAAGGTATTAGTATTGAAGCGGGTAAGGAGTTCAATAACCATTTGACACTAGCGCTGCAAGCCAGTGCCGATTGGGTGGATACTGATGCGTTCAATGAATCGGGAGCAAGTGGTTTGGAGTTGCAGTTTGAATCCAGCAATTTAGCTCGCTATTTATTAGGCCCTGATATCCGTTACCAAAGTGCTATTGGCAAGGGGTTCTCATGGAACGCCCAACTAGGCTATCGCTATGTTTTAAACGATGTTGATACCAGTATGCAAGCAGCCTATGCTGGATTGCCGGATAGTTACTTCACGGTTATTGGTATGCCGTACTCACAAGATTTCTTCAATGTTGCACTGGGTCTAGGCTACAAAACCCAGAACGCGTATTGGTATTTGCGCGGTGATCTGCAAGATGCTGATAATGCCGAGCGGACAACACTGTCGGCTGGTGTACGAATCGGGTTCTAAATTAAACCCAAAACCATCGCCTGATCCTGCAATTCGGCCAGTGAGCGCACCTGCAGTTTTTGCATAATATTGGCTCTGTGTGCATATAAGGTTTTGTCAGTTATTCCAAGTTCTAGTGCTAAAACTTTAGGGATTTTACCCTGCAAAAGGCCTTTCAAGGCTTCCAATTCACGAGCACTAAGTTGCGGCGAATGGGTGTTTTGCAAACCTACTAAATCGGAGGACACATAACGATTGCCGGTCATCACCGTGCGAATGGCTAGGATTAATTCGCTGGCAGCTTGGGTTTTGGTTAAATAAGCATTTGCACCATAAGAAAGAGCTTTTGAAACAAACCCCGGGTTTTCATGCATGCTCAACACAATGATTTTTAAGTCCGGGTATAAAGGCCGAATACGCTCCAATAACGGAAATCCACCGCCTTCAGGCATATTTAAATCTATAATTAACACATTGGGCTGATGCGCAAGTAGTAAGGGCTCTAGTTGACTTGGTAATTCACATTCGGCACAGACATGGATATCTGCTTCCTTGTTTAGCAGGAATTTTATGCCTTCGCGTAAGATGGCATGGTCGTCGAGTAGAGCAACTTGTATCATATGCCGATTATGCCAAAAAACTTGATGTTTTGTTGCATATGTGAAGGATTCTTGAGCTAAGAATAATTCTTATTGAGTTTTGCAATACGCTTAGCTAGGATGCACAGAGGATTCTTGTTTGAATACAGCATTTTTTTCCACACTTAAACGCCAACAATTCCCGCCCATTCTCTGGGCTTTTGCTGTGGCTTTTTTAATACTTACGTTCACCCACTTTGGCTTTTATCACTGGTTGATTAAAGCGGGCTTGTTGTTTGCTGTTTTATGGATTAGGCCGAATACTGAGTTTCTTTCTTGGTATGCCATCAATACTTTGTGTTCAACGCTCACCGCTTATAAAAATATGATTATCCGTGAGCAGTCTGATTTACCCTTTCTAGGGCTGTGGCCGAGTGCTGAATTATTTATGATTGGTACCATGGTGTTTCCAGTGGCTATCTTTATGGCTGTGCTATGGCTTAAAGACAAAGGCATTCGAACCCATAATGCCAATACCTTTCGTGGCATGAGTTACTTGCTTGGAGCCGCTTTAATCACCGGACTTTTTTTAACCATTAAAGACATTGTGTATGTGCTAACAGATGGAAAAATTTCCGAAGTCAAAGCCGGTAAAATCCTCGGTACCGTGCAGCTCGAATGGTCAAATTGGTTTGACGCACTGGGCAGCTTTATTATTGGCCACTTCATGGGTGCGTTCATTGGTGTAATGATTGTTGCTCCGTTGGTTATGTGGATTCGGGAGCCTTTGTTTCGCAAAGACTCTAAACAGGTGCTAGTTAACGCCTTGCGTTATCTTTTTCCGGCAACTTTGTTGATTTCATTAGTGCTAGTGCAGAGTGATAATTCACAGTTTTTCGGTTTGTTGCAGGTTTTAATGTTAGCCGCTGTAGTGGTGTTCAGCTTTTACCACGGTTGGCGCGGTGCTATTGTGTCCATTGTACTGATCAGTGTGCTGATTACTATCGAAAATCATTTTGATCCGTTGTCACATGATCCTAAACAAATGCAATTGTATGTCTCAATTGTTGGTGCGATGGCCTTATTGTTTGGCGCTGCCATGGACGACATAAAAACCAATGAATTGGATTTAAAAAATCGTCAAGCGCAGTTGTATGATGCCGCCGAACAAAAACAGGTGCTTTTGAATCAACTGATTGCCGCCAGCCGACGAGGCATACAGGCACAAGATACCGAGCGTCAACGCATTGCACACGAGCTGCATGATGAAGTCGGCCAATCGATTACCGCACTGCAAATCCAATTAAATTTGCTGCAGAATGACTTGCACCAACAAGGTCGAGGGATTTTGGCAAGCCGCTTAATGGGTATCAGCGATAAGATTAAAGACGGTGTTCGCCAAGTGGTGATGGATTTATCACCGATTGAATTAAATGAGCTGGGTTTGTACATGGCCATCGCACATGGGTCTTTTGCTAAAATTGCAAGCCAAGCACATTTGAACTATGAGGTGGTATTTAAGGGTCGTGTGGAAGATTTAGAGCGCTTGGATAACTCAACTAATCTTGCCGCGTATCGAATTGTTCAAGAGTCGGTTACCAATGTTATTAAGCACGCTCATGCCTCAATCTGCAAAGTAACGATTACAGTTGATGAGCGTGGTGAGGAACTCTTTCTGATTATTGGTGTGCAAGATGATGGTGTTGGTTTAAATAATATTGCGGTTGAAAAATACTTTATCAGCATGCGTGATCGCGCCTTGGCCTTGAATGGCAGTTTGCATATCCGTTCACGCTTTGGCCTAAGAGTGCACGCTCTTTTACGGCAGAATACTGATGCCTACGATAAATCGCTCGGATCAACATCAATCGACCAACGCGCTTTGCGTGCCGATTTGAGCTGATACAGTTCCTGCAGTGACAGCGCCAGTAAGCGCTGTAGCTCTTGCCGGCTGTTTGCAGTGAGTGCCAATTGCCAGCGGATTTTGCCGGCCCGTTTTGGCATGGCGGCCGGAATTGCCCCTGAGCTATGCAGTGAAAAACCTTGTTGCTTGATGTGCGCGAGTAATACTGTGGAAGCGTCGTGTAGGAAAGCTTGTGCCGATTCACTGTGCACCGATTCGCAACGTATCAGTGCCATATACGCATATGGTGGAAGCTCGGCCAGCTGCCGTTCGGCTAACGCTGTTTGTGCGAATTGCCGGTAGCCACCACGTAGCAGTTCAAGCAAGAGTGGATGCTCTGGGTGATGAGTTTGAATGAGCACAGTGCCAGCGTGCGTGCTTCTGCCAGCGCGGCCTGAAACTTGAATCAATAACTGCGCGAGTTTTTCCGGTGCTCGGAAATCAGCTGAATACAAGCCTTCATCAACACCCACCACACCGACAAAACTGAGCAAGGGTAAATCATGGCCTTTGGCTAAAATTTGCGTGCCCACCAATATGCCGGGATTCTGCCCAAGCAATTTCAGCTGTTGTTCAAGGCCGTCGCGTTTGCGGGTGGTTTCTCGGTCAACACGAATGCACGGATAATCAGGGAAAAATTCACTCAGTGCTTCTTCAAGGCGCTCAGTGCCAAAGCCTTGTGCTTGCAGAGCCAGCGAGCCGCAATCTGGGCAGGCTAAAGGTTTTGGTTTTTGATAGCCACAGTGATGGCAGATCAGGCGTTTCTGCCCAGCATGCACGGTAAGTGGGCTGTCGCAGCGCGTGCACATCGCGGTAAAGCCACAGTCATGGCACAGCAGCGCTGGCGCATAGCCACGCCGATTCTTGAATACCAAGGCCTGTTCGCCTTTCTCCAAGCAGTGTTTTATGCCATCCAGCATGTCTTGGCTTAGGCCATGATGCAATTTAATTTTACGCACATCGGTAAGCCGAACAGTGGGCGGCTTGGCTAGCCCAGCGCGGCTTGGCAAGTGCAGAAAGTGGTAGCGGTTTTGCTCGGCATTGTGTAAGCTTTCCAGCGATGGCGTAGCACTGCCTAAAATGATGGGAATATCCAAGTTTTTGGCGCGCACAATGGCAAGATCTCGCGCATGGTAATGAAAGCCATCTTGTTGTTTGTAGCTGCTGTCGTGCTCTTCATCAATAATAATCAAACCCGCTTCAGGCAAACTGGCAAACACCGCTGAGCGTGTGCCAATCATCACCCGGCCAATGCCGCTGGCCATTGCTGCCCATGCGCGTGCGCGTGCGCCATCCGATAAATTGGAATGCAATACATGCACCGGCACTGGCAAACGGGCTTCAAAGCGCGCTAAGGTTTGTGGTGTTAGGCCAATTTCAGGCACTAAAATCAGAGCTTGTTTGTTTTGTGCCAAACAATGCGCAATGGCCTGAATATAGATTTCGGTCTTGCCGCTGCCGGTCACACCTTCCAACAAATGCACGCTATAGCCTTCGGTGCTCAGAATATCAGCCACACATTGTTGCTGTTGTGTATTAAGGCTGGGGCCATTCTCTAAGATTTTATGTGCAGTGTTTTGCTTTACTGCCACGCGCTCAACATAGAGCTTGTTGCGCAGTGTTTTCATTATGCTGCGCCATTGCGACAGGTGCTGTTCTAGCCAAGTTTCATCAATAGCGTGTTGAACTAAGCGCTCAGCCAACTGCAATGCGCGGCTATTTTTGCGCAGCGAGGTATATTGCGTATGACCAGCTTCAGTAAGTTGCCAGGCGTACTGGCACACATCGGGCAAGCCTTGGCCTTCTCGAAGCAGGCTAGGCATGGCGGTTGAAAGCACTTCGCCTAAAGGGGCTTGGTAATATTTTGCCGTCCAACGTAGGCTAGCCAGTAATTCATCGGAAATAATTGGCACAGCATCAATGCGGCGAATAATTGCTTTTAATGCCAAGTTATCCATTTCAGCATGGCCAATCTCACACACCCAGCCAATTAAACGCCGCGTGCCGAACGGCACTTCAACCCGGCAACCTAGCCATTGTTCAGACACCAGATCTTGTTCGCCGCTTGGTAAATAGTCAAATAAGCCCAGCAATGGCACTGGTAATGCCACTTTTAAAGTGCGGATTTGATTCAGGGTGATCGAAGCAGTCATTGGGCTGGTTTTTGAGGCGTTGCTGCCAGAAAGGAATGAAAAGCGCATGAATACAAGCGACAATGCGTAAGAAAGGGGCTTGCCATGTGATTATCCACAAAAACGGTGGATAAGTGTGTGGAAGTTTTCTACTTTCGGTAGCGGAGAAGCCGACATTACGCCTTGTGTGTCATTTTGATGAATAATGTATCAATTCTACTAAATGTAATTAAAACAAATAGATAGAATATTGATAGATAAAAAAGTGATGAATTATTGGCCCTTAAATACAGAATCAAGTACTTAGCGCGGCCTGTGCAAAACGTTCCACAAGCAAAGGCTTGTTTGTAAAGGTTTTGAACATTTAATCTAAAATTAACGAAAAAATGTTCCACGAAACTAAGCGGGATTTCAGAGCGCTTTGGTTCGTTATTTCAGCAGATCTGAATATGACGATTTTTTGTACTAATAAAATGTAAATGGCAAGCCATAACATAGAATTTAGGGCAAAAAATACTTGTCATACATCGCAAGTTGCGCACTATTTCTAATTATTTGCGCTAATAAAATACTGTAAGATTTTGTTATATATAGATAAGATGTATTATCCACACACATTGTGGATAAGTTTGTGGAAAGACTGGGCAATACCGCAAACAGAGCTTGATATGACAGGCGCTACCGTAACTTGCTTATTTTTTAACCAATATGAAATAATTGTATATTATCAATATGTTAAATTATTAGAACGAGATAAAGATGCTTATTATTTAAGCAAATGTGGTTTTTAGTCAGTTTTGTGAAGAAACCGTCAAATGTTCCACAGCAAGGGCTATATTCACATGGCATTCAGGCTTTTTTAGCACATTTTTATAAAAAATGTTCCACGGCAATTTAGAGTGTCAGCGCGCCAATGGCAAAAATCATCAGGACTCCAAAAACCAGTAGGAATAGGTAGAAAAAACCGAGCAAACAGAACTTAAGCGCCGTTTTTCGCCAGCCTTGCTGGTAAATGCGTTTCAAGGACAAAAAGAAATAAATGGGTAGATAGGCGAAAAATAGAGTGTTCAATATCACGATGACGGGTTGTAGCCAAAGTAAGCTTTGCCCCATCCAAATGCCAAGTTGCAGTCCAACAATATTAATCAGTAAAAACACCAATAGAAAAGAATGGTTGTGCAAGGCAACAATTAAATGTTCCATATACAGGCGTTTTTGGAAGTAATAGGTCAGTTTCAACATTAAAGCGAAAAATGGCAGCATTAACAGCAAGGCTTGCGGCACTGCAGATAATAAACTGTGAATGATTTGTTTTTTCCAATCTTTGTTTCTTACTACACTGTCAAGCCGGCTTAGCCGGTCATTAAGCAATGTATTGATGGCATTGGGTAGACCATCAGAATGGATAGGATTGGTTTTGGCATTCCAAGGTTTATCATTAAAACTAAATTCCAAGCCTTTCGCTAAGGCTGAGTCCTTGGCCGGTTTATTGGTGTTTGGCTTGTTTGCAGCGAGCTTTTCAGTATCGGGCTTGTCGGTTTCGTCGGCATTTAATTGAATGAGATTATCGGCATCAATATTGCGCTCAACACTTTGTTGCACCAAAAAGAAGGTGATCACACTCAAAAAGAAATACAGCTTAAGCGGCGACACATAACGCATCCGGCGATTAGCGAAATATTCTTCGCTGAGCATACCCGGCCGAAACAGCAAAGGTTTCAGGGTGCCTAGCAATTTATTGTCAAAGTTCAAGATATCGGTAAAGAATTCGCCAATCACTTGGCTGAAATGCCGGAGCACGGCATGGTGTTTCTGGCCGCAATGCGCGCAAAATGCACCTTGTACTGCAGTTAAGCAGTTGCTACATAAATGTTTTTTTTCAGTGGATGCTGGAGATTTCATGGGTCACCGATGTTCTTGGCTATATGGTGCAAACTTTTGGTTTACTATAAGTGCTTCTTCAGGCATTGACTATGACGCATTCCCCCTCCCAATGGCAACGGCTGAAGCAGGAATCGCGCGTCAGTTTCAAATTAGCCCTGCCCATTGCCTTGGGGCAGCTGGCATCCATGGCAATGACCGTAGTCGATACACTTCTGGCCGGCAAACATAGCTCAATCACTTTAGCTGCGGTTGCCTTGGGCAGCGCGATTTGGTCTTTGGCAATGCTGATTTGTATTGGTTTAATGATGGCCATTCCACCTACTGTCTCGCAGCTTAATGGTGCTGGCCGGCGCACTGAAATCGGCCCAATATGGCGGCAAGCCGTGTGGCTAGCTGGCGTAGTGGGTGTGTTGTTATTTGGCTTTATGCGTTGGAGCCCGCAGCTTTTGCTGTGGATGGATATAGACGCTGCTGTGCAAGTGCCTGCCGCTGAATTTTTGCATGCAATCAGCTGGGGCGCACCGGCTTTATCGTTGTTTTTTGCCAGCCGCTATTTAAGCGAAGGCTTGGCCTGCACCAAACCCACCTTGGTCTTTGGTGTGTTGGCATTACTGCTGCTAATTCCCGTTGGCTATGCGTTATTGTTTGGCTTTGGGCCAATACCTGAACTTGGCGCTGCCGGTTTGGGCTATGCAACGGCTATTGTGATGTGGTTGGAATTCATTGCATTCGTACTGTATCTGCATCGTTCAAGGAATTTTCGTGATTTAGCCTTACTCAGCCAGTTTGAATGGCCAAAGTATGCCGCTATCAAGCAATTGCTGGTGCTGGGCGTTCCTATGGGCATCGCTATTTTAATGGAAGGTGGTTTATTCGTAGCAACCGCTCTGTTAATTGGGCGCTTGGGCGCGGTCGATGTGGCGGCTCATCAAATCGCTTTGAATGTGATCAGTTCGTGCTTTATGATTCCGCTTGGCGTAGCGCTGGCCACCACGGTGCGAGTGGGCCATGCGGTGGGTGCCCGCGATTATTCGGCGGTTCGTTGGGCCATGAAGGCCGGTTTGTTTCTAGTTTTGGTTACTCAAACGCTTTCGGCGTTATTACTTATTTTTGCCGGGCAATGGATCAGCAGTTTATACACCGATGATGTTGCAATAGCCGGATTGGCCAGTACCTTGATGATTTATGCGGCCATTTTTCAATACCCCGATGGTATTCAGGCTCTTTCAGGCGGGGCATTACGCGGCCTGAAAGACACCAAAGTGCCGATGTACATCACCATATTTTCCTATTGGGCAGTTGGCTTGAGTGCGGGCGTGTATTTAGGCTTAAATCAGGGCTTGCGGGCACCGGGCTTCTGGCTAGGCTTAACCATTGGCTTGAGCATGGCGTCGGTCTTGCTGTTTAGCCGCTTTTGGCGAACTGTGAATAGATTAGAACAGGCATGACCTTCAGTACATACCGTTCACAGGCTAATCGGTTATTCTTAAAGCCTGAATTCTGGAGTTGTAACCACTATGAGTGCTGCTGAACCTGGCCCAATCCGCTCGTTTTTCCGCTTTATCTGGCAAGCGATCAATTTCACCAACCATTTGGTGTTCAATATCATTATGTTGTTTGTGTTGATTTTGATCATTGCGGCCATCTCTGCCGGCATGTCGTCTAAATCTTTTGCGCCGCTGAGCAACAACACTGCCTTGGTGCTTGATCTTGAGGGGCAATTGGTTGAGCAACGCACCGCCGATTCGATAAGCACCGCTATTGCAGAAGCGCAGGGCGCTGGCCGTGAAATTCAATTGCGCGATGTGCTGGCAGTGATTGAAGAAGCCAAGGTTGACCCGAAGATTAGTCATTTGGTGTTGAACACCGAAGGCTTTAATGCCAGTGGTATGGCCTCGGTGCGCGAAATTGCCAAAGCCTTGCAAGATTTTAAAACCAGTAAAAAACCCATTTATGCTTTCGCCAATAGCTTTGATCAAAAACAATATTTGCTAGCCGCGCAAGCCACCAAAGTATTTATGGATCCTGAAGGCGCATTTTTGCCAGAAGGCTTAGGTCGTTACCGCTTGTTTTACCGCGAAGCCTTGCAAGATAAATTAGGTTTGGATGTACATCTGTTTCGGGTTGGTGAATTTAAATCGGCCGCCGAACCCTACATTCTTGATGCCGCTTCTGAGGAATCGAAACAAGCTGACCTATATTGGATGAACGATATTTGGCAGCGTTATTTGCAGCAAGTGGGCAAAGCCCGCAATATTGACCCAGCACAGATCACGCTAGCTATTAACGAATTGCCAGCCCGTTTGGATGCGGTGAAAGGCAATTTGGCACAGTGGGCCGTTAACGAAAAATGGGTGGATGAGTTGAAAACATCCTACCAAATGGAACAGTTTCTAATTGCACAAGGTGTGGCCGAAGATACTGAGAACCATACCTTCCAGCAAATCGATTTCATGGAATATCTGGGCCATGTAAAAAGCCGTAAAATCGGTTCAAACAATACAGACATTGTTGCCGTAGTGGTTGCACAAGGCGAAATCACCGACGGCGAGCAACCGCCGGGTACGGTTGGTGGTGAATCAACCTCGGCCTTGATTCGTGCCGCACGCGAAGACGAAAATGTGAAAGCTTTAGTTTTGCGTGTCGATTCGCCAGGTGGCGGAGTATTTCCTTCCGAGCAAATTCGCCGCGAAGTGGAGCTCACCAAAGCCGCTGGCAAACCGGTGGTGGTGTCGATGGCCAATGTGGCGGCATCGGGCGGTTATTGGATTTCGATGAATGCCGATAAAATTTATGCTGATGAATCAACCATCACTGGCTCGATCGGTATTTTCGGTTTGATGGTTCGCGCGCCGCGCGCCTTAGATAAAATTGGCGTGCATTCCGATGGTGTGGCAACTACGCCATGGGCTGGTGCTTTCGACATCAGCCGAGCAATCGACGAGCCGACTAAGCAAGTTATTCAAAGCGTCATCAATCACGGCTATTCGCAGTTTATTAATAAAGTATCGAAAGCCCGCAAGCAAACATACGAACAGATTGATGCTAACGCCCGTGGCCGGGTTTGGAGTGGTGCACAAGCTAAAGAAAAAGGTTTAGTGGATGCGTTAGGTGGTTTATCGGATGCAGTGACTGACGCGGCTGCACGCGCGAATTTGAAAACCGATCAATTTGAGATTAACTATATTGAAAGTCCGTTGTCGCCATTCGAACAGTTCTTGGAAAATATGGCCCGCAACAGCGCCACCCAAGGCATCGTGCGTTCGTTTTCGCCAGCCTTAACGTTCCTCAACCAAACACAAATGGGCAATCGTGTTAGTAGCGATTTGCTGTGGTTGAACCGCAATAGTAGTAAACCGATCAATGCCGTAGCGCATTGCTTCTGCGCGTTCTAAGCGATGCATAAGCGCTGGCGGCTAGACGGACAAGCGGCACTGATTACCGGCGCCAGTGCCGGCATTGGCTTGGCTGTTGCGCGTGAGTTGGCACACTTGGGTGCGGAAGTGTTGATGGTGGCGCGCGATGAAGCGTTATTAGCCAGCACCGCCGCTGATATTGAAGATGAAGTGGATGGCGCTGTGGTGCGCTATTTCGCCGCCGATGTGAGTGATGCCGAACAACGCCAGGAAATTTTTGATTGGGTTCATGATCTCGAATCGCCGCTGTCAATTCTGGTTAACAATGTTGGCACCAATATCCGCAAAGCCACGCTTGATTTGAACGAAGACGATTTCGCCAAAGTGCTGGATAGCAATGTGCATGCTGTCTTTGAAATGTCGCGCCTGGCGCATGCATTTTTGAAAGAACACGGCAGCGCCAGTATCGTCAACATCGGCAGCGTGTCGGGCTTAACCCACGTGCGCACCGGCCCGCTGTATGGCTTGAGCAAAGCGGCGGTGCATCAGCTCAGCATCAATCTGGCCTGCGAATGGGCCAGCGACGGCATCCGCGTTAATTCAGTTGCGCCGTGGTACATCCGCACCAGGCGCACCTCAGAAGCTTTATCTAATCCAGAATATTTTGAAGAAGTGATTTCACGCACACCAATGAAACGCATCGGCGAGCCGGAAGAAGTGGCCGCCGCCGTGGCGTTTTTGTGCATGCCAGCTGCCAGCTACATCACCGGCGAATGCATCGCGGTGGATGGCGGGTTTCTGCGGTATGGGTTTTAGTTAAATCTAGGGACGGAGGTACCTCCGTCCCTTGCTAGCTGACAAATCATAATGCCGGCAATATTTTTTGGGTCAGAAGTTTTATGGTGAGCAGGTGTGGTTGTCGCTCATTATAATTTTCGGTGGTAATCGCCACGACTACCCGCTGTTCTGGAAACACCTGCAGCGTATTGCCGCCATTGCCGTTCATAGCATACGATTTCCAGATAGTATTGCCAGCCGGAAACTGCATTAACCACCACAGATAGCCATACTCGACATCGCTTTCCGCATCCACACTCGCATGAGCTCGTGTAGATTGCTGCACCCACGATTTGGTCAGCAACTGGCTGCCGGCATATTTCCCACCATCCAGATACAGCTGTCCGAGTGTTAGCAAATCGCGGCTTCTAAGGCCAAGCCCGCCACCGGCTTGCGCCAATCCTAGTGGTGAAAGCTGCCATTTTGGATTCTCGATACCGAGCGAGGTAAATAAGCGCCGCTGCGCATAATCCTGCAATTTTTCGCCAGTAGCATTTTGCAAGACTTCGCCAAGTGTTGTTACACCCGCTGTGCAATAACGGAAGTTACGGCCATAGGGAGATTTTGATGGCTTCGGCATCCATTCTGGATAGCCCTGAATTGGAAGGTCAAGATAGAACTTAACCCAATCTTCGACGAGATACATGCGTTCTTCGTTGCCACGCGAATATTGATTTTCATCATGGCATTCTAGGGCTGATGACATGGTTAACAGGTCTTCAACTGTAATTTGTTTCTTGCGAGAGTCCGGATTCTGTAACGGAAGATGCTGTTTTAGATAGGGCAGGATTGTTGCATCCACACCCGCTAGTTTGCCATCGGCAATCGCCAAGCCAGTAAGAATTCCAGCAATGGTTTTGGTTGCTGATCGCGTGTTGCGGCGCGTTTGGGCATCGCCGTTGTAATAATGCTCATACAAGATTTTGCCGTCTCGCGAAACGATGACGCTGGTTATTTTCTTGAATTCGCCACTAGCAACTGACGAAGTGATGGCCTCAAACTTAGGGGACGGAGGTACCTCCGTCCCTAATTAGAACTTAGATACTCAGTTTTTCAGCATGAAACCTCAAATGCTCCTCAATAAACGTCTGAATAAACCAATAGCTGTGATCATACTCAGCATGTTGCCGCAGTGTTAGTTTATGGCCGCTAGAATTGCATGCTGCTTTGAATAATTCCGGTTTCAATTGCTCGTCCAGAAATTTATCGGCCAAGCCTTGATCAATTAAAATTTCGCCATTAAAGCGCGAATGCTTCAACAATTCGCAGGCATCATAATTTGCCCATTCGCTTTCGTCGCGCAGATATTTTGAGAAGGCTTTCCGGCCCCACGAAACTTTAGATGGCGCCACAATCGGTGCGAATGCTGATACCGACCGAAACAACTCAGGATTTTTGAGTGCCAGCGTTAGCGCGCCGTGCCCGCCCATTGAATGCCCACTAATACCCATGCGCGAGGTGTCGGCGGGGAAGTGTTCGGCCAACAGTTGTGGCAATTCCTGCGCCACATAATCGGCCATATTGAATTGCGCGCAATACGGTTCTGCGCTGGCATTCAAATAAAATCCGGCGCCTTCGCCGAAATCCCAGTCGGCTGTGATGCCATCAATGCCGGTGTTGCGCGGGCTGGTGTCGGGCGAAATGAGCATCAAGCCCAGTTCTGCCGCCACGCGTTGAGCGCCGGCTTTCAGCATGAAGGTTTCTTCGGTGCAGGTTAGTCCGGCTAGAAAAATCAATACCGGTACGCGGCGGTGTTTCGCCTGCGCGGGCGTGAATACCGAAAAGCGCATCTGTCCGTTATTGGCGTTGGAATAGTGTTGATATACACCTTGTGTGCCGCCGAAGCAATGTTGCTGTGAAAGAATTTGCATGCGATTAGTAAATCACCACGCCGCGTATCGATTCGCCGCGATGCATTAAATCAAAGCCTTCATTAATATTTTCCAAAGGCATGCTGTGGGTAATTAAATCATCGATATTAATTTTTCCTTCCATGTACCAATCCACGATTTTCGGCACATCGGTGCGCCCGCGCGCGCCACCAAACGCCGAGCCACGCCAATTGCGACCCGTGACTAATTGAAATGGACGCGTGGAAATTTCCTGCCCAGCCGCCGCCACGCCAATAATCACGCTGGTGCCCCAGCCTTTGTGACAGCATTCCAGCGCTTGCCGCATCACTTGCGTATTGCCAATGCATTCGAACGAGTAATCTGCGCCGCCTTTGGTCAGCGAAACTAAATACGCCACTAAATCGCCGTCCACTTCTTTGGGATTAACAAAGTCAGTCATACCGAATTTTGTGGCAATATCCTTGCGTGCTGGATTAATATCCACACCGATGATCTGCGCTGCGCCGGCCATGCGCGCGCCTTGGATTACGTTCAAGCCAATGCCGCCAAGGCCAAACACCACCACGCGCGAACCGGGCTCCACTTTCGCCGTGTATATCACTGCGCCAATGCCGGTGGTAACACCGCAGCCGATGTAGCAAACTTTATCGAATGGCGCATCTTCGCGAATTTTTGCTAGGGCAATTTCTGGTACCACAGTATATTGCGCGAAGGTGGATGTGCCCATGTAGTGGTGTATCTTTTTGCCGCCAATCGAAAAGCGCGAACTGCCATCCGGCATCAGGCCTTGGCCTTGCGTTGAGCGAATCGCTTGGCAGAGATTAGTTTTCTGGCTTAAGCAATATTCGCACTGCCGGCATTCCGGGGTGTATAGCGGAATCACGTGGTCACCTTTTTTTAAGGACGTCACGCCCGGGCCAACATCTACCACAATACCCGCACCCTCATGGCCAAGAATGGCCGGAAAAATGCCTTCCGGGTCAGCGCCCGAGAGCGTGTAGTAATCGGTGTGGCAGATGCCGGTGGCTTTCAGCTCCACCAACACTTCACCGAATTTCGGGCCTTCCAAATCGACCATTTCGATGACTAAGGGTTTGCCTGCTTCATAGGCAACGGCGGCTTTGACTTTCATGAGAGGCTCCGAGATTTGTAGTGTTTAATTTACAGTAAATATAAGAATTTCGGGAGCAGAGAGCTTTATTCAAATCGAGTACGACGTTTCAGCAGTAATCCTAGCAATGCCAACATCGAAAAGCCGGCGCCGGCATAAAAAGTTGTTGATGAACCGGCTTGCTGCCACAGCAAGCCAGCCAAGCTGCTGGCAATCAACAGCGCCACGCCGCTGACTAAATTAAAAAATCCATACGCAGTGCCACGCAAATCAGCAGGCGCCGTATCTGCCACCATTTTAGACAACAAGCCCTGGCTCATACTCATGTGAACACCCCACAGCATCACGCCGGCTAATAGCGCAAGCCAATGCGTGCTGAGTGCCAGAACGATATCGGCGATAATCAATACACCAAGTGAGCCGATCAATAATTGATGCGAACCGATTCGATCGGATAGTTTGCCAAACGGATAGGCCGCGCCGGCATAAACAAGATTCATTGCCACCATAACCAGCGGCACAAGTGCCAGCGGCACACCAACCTGTTGTGCTTTCAAAACCAAAAACGCTTCAGAAAAACGTGCCAAGGTGAATATTGCGCCAATGATAACAACCCACCAGTAGGAGGCATTTAAACGCGCAAGGTTTTTGCGTTGGATGGGATTTTCTCCAGCCTGTGTTAGATTTGTTGCAGGCTCTTTTACGCCGATAACCAATAACAGCACTGCCAATACCGCAGGAATAACCGCCACCCAAAATATCGCGCGAAAATCGTTGGCCCACAACAGCATCAAAGCCACACCTAGCAGTGGCCCAATAAACGCACCCACCGTATCCAGCGATTGCCGTAGGCCAAATGCAGCGCCCCGCAGATGCGCGGGGGTTATGTCGGCAATCAAGGCGTCGCGCGGTGTGCCACGAATACCTTTGCCGATGCGATCGAGAAAACGTGCCGCGATAATGGCGTTCAAGCCGGTGGCGAGTGCAAACAACGGTTTGCAAAGCGCGCCAAGCGAATAGCCGAACACCGTTAAAAGTTTGCGCTTGCCTAGGTAGTCGCTAAGCATCCCAGAAAATACTTTAACAATCAGCGCGGTTGCTTCAGAAATACCTTCAATCACACCAATGGCAAAGACACTCGCGCCTAATACCGTCAGCATAAATAAGGGCAGTAAGCTGTGAATCATCTCCGATGAAATATCCATCAGCATACTCACAAAACCGAGTACCCAAATGCTAGCGGGAATTTGCTTTAAGGTACTTTTCGATGCCGAAGCAGGCATGCCCTATGATACGGCTAATTGCTTTCGGGGACGGAGGTACCTCCGTCCCTAATATTTGGCCAGAACTGCAATGCCATTAATGCAGCGATTAAAATCCATACCAATGCAATCCATAAAATATTTTTACTCATTGGTCTAGTTTTACTCACCTGACGTTTAGTCAATGATCAAATTATTATGCAACCTTCTTCACCACTTTCTTAACTGCTTTTTTCACAGCCTTCTTAGTTGCTTTTTTCTTCGCAGCTTTCTTAGCCACTTTTTTAGCAGGTGCTTTTTTTACAGCGGCATTTTTTGCGGTAGGTGCTTTTTTGGTAGCGGCTTTCTTCACCACTTTCTTAGCGCGGCCGAATTTTCGTACCGGTTTGCCGACTGCCAATAAGGCTTCGCATTCTTCTTGTGTTAAAGAAATTGGATCGCGGTCTTTGGGGATTTTTCCATTGAATGCGCCATCAGTGATGTATGCGCCGAAGCGGCCGTTCAGCACTTGGATGTCGGTGCCTTCAAAGGTTTTGATGAAACGGTTTGCCAAGTATTCGCGGCGGCCAAGTACTAATTCTATGGCTTTGTCTAAACCAATTTCATACGGATCGATTTCTTTCGGAATCGAGGCGAAGGTATCGCCATGTTTCACATACGGGCCGAATTGGCCGATGGCAACGCTTAGCGGTTTGTCTTCCAATTCACCCAATACTTTTGGCAGCTCGAATAGTTTCAGGGTTTCTGGCAATTGAATAGTAAAAATGCTTTGCTCTGGGCGCAATGAGGCGAACTTCGGTTTTTCCTCGTCGTCTTTGCTGCCAATCTGCGCGAACGAACCGTATTTACCCATGCGCACCGACACTGGCTTGCCGCTTACAGGGTCAATACCTAACTCGCGCTGGCCAGTGCCTTCCGAGCGGTTTACTTCATCGGTTTTTTCGTCAAGGGTGGCTTTAAATTCTTTCCAGAATTTTTCCATCAACACTGTCCACGGTTCTTCGCCGCGCGACACCGAATCGAGTTCGTCTTCAAGCTTAGCGGTGAAGTCGAAATCGACATAACGTTCGAAATGGGTAGTCAGAAATTTATTGATTAAACGACCAACATCGGTTGGCCTAAATGCGCGGCTTTCTAGCAAAGCATAGGCTTTGTAAATTAGCGTTTGGATAATGCTGGAATACGTGGATGGGCGACCAATGCCATATTCTTCTAAAGTTTTCACCAAGCTCGCTTCGGTGTAGCGCGGCGGTGGTTTGGTGAAATGTTGTTCACTTAAAATTTCATTCAAGACAACAGATTGGCCTTCTTGTAAGGCTGGTAATTTGGTATTGGCTTCATCGTCATCATTGTCTTTTTGGTCTTTGCTTTCTTCATAAACCAGCAAAAAGCCTGGATCTACAACCGTGGTGCCGGTGGCACGGAAGCCGTTTTGGCTACCAGCAGCCAGTTCAACACTCACTGTATTTAGCGTAGCCGGAATCATTTGGCAGGCAACAGCGCGCTTCCAAATCAATTCATACAATTTACGTTCGTCATCGCTTAAAAATTTGCCAATATCGGCTGGCGTCCGTAGTGCATACGTTGGCCTAATCGCTTCATGCGCTTCTTGGGCATTCTTCGATTTTGATTTGTAGACATTCGGTTCTTTAGGCAGATTGTGCGCACCGAAGCCTTTGCTGATGGCATCGCGTAACTGCTCAAGTGCTTCACCAGATAAATGCGTGGAATCGGTACGCATATAGCTAATCAAGCCCACGGTGCCCTCGCTACCAATGGCAATACCTTCATATAGCTTTTGCGCTACTTGCATGGTTTTCTTGGTGGTGAAGCCAAGCTTACGCGCTGCTTCTTGTTGCAACGTAGAGGTGATGAATGGCGGCGAAGGGCGGCGCTTGCGTTCCTTGCGATTAACCTCTGTCACTTTCAAGGCAGAGCCAGCAGCGGACTTTAAGCGCGCATGCGCGGCCTTGGCATCGGTTTCGTTGCCAATGCTGAACTGTTCAAACTTCTCGCCATCCAAGCGCACACAACGCGCACTGAATGCCTGGCCTTTTTCCTGCAATTGCGCGGTAAAAGACCAATGTTCGCGTGTGATGAACGCTTCAATCTCATCTTCGCGTTCGCAAATCAAACGTAATGCTGGTGATTGGACGCGCCCAGCTGACAGGCCATTTTTGATTTTGCGCCACAATACCGGCGATAAATTAAAACCAACGAGGTGATCAAGTGCGCGGCGTGCTTGATACGCGTCAACCAGATTGCCGGCAATTTGTCGTGGATGTTCAACCGCGTGTGTAATCGCTTTTGGGGTGATTTCAGTGAATACTACGCGATGCAAAGCTTTGCCTTGCAATAAATTTTGTTCGCGCAAGATTTCACCAATATGCCAAGCAATCGCCTCACCTTCACGATCCGGATCGGAGGCCAGATAAATAGCCTCAGCGCCCTTGGCGGCTTTGGTGATGGCATCCACATACTTCTGGTTCTTTTCCTGAATCTCATAGCGCATGGCGAAACCATCATCGACATTCACTGCACCGTCTTTGCCGGGCAAATCGCGGACATGGCCATAGGATGCCAAGACGAGGAAGTCTTTACCTAAATACTTATTGATCGTTTTGGCTTTGGCCGGCGATTCAACAATCAGTAAATTTTTTGCCATTTACCACTCCATAAAACATTAAATACAAAGTCGAAACCCGCGCGTGGCGGGCTGGTTCTTTTTTTATTAAGGCACTAAGTCAGGGGGTGCTGTCAAGTGCTGGGCTGAAATGGCTTAATGCAAGGACTCGGGCTCATCGATAAAAATCTGACTTTCCATCCATGCAAAAGCCGCTTCAGAGCCGGGCTGGTTGAACAAAACCATCAACACTACCCATTTCAAATCATCGAGCTCAATATCTTCTTGATCCAAAGCCATGGCGCGATCAATCACTAGTTCCCGTTGCTCGGCGGACACTACGCCTTGCTGCTCCAGAAACATCAAAAAACCGCGCGCTTCAACATCAAAGCGTTCCAGCTCAATGCTGGAAAAAAACCGCATCGGGCCTTTTGTGCCAGAAGTTTGCGAGTCTGGCCGATCTTGCGCCAAAGTTTCCAGCCAATCAAAGGCTTTACTAACCTCAGTGGCAGAGAACCCAGCTTGAATCAGGTTGTTTTGCAGAGTGTCGGGGTCTTGGACCAAGTCAGGTTGGTCATATATGTAGTGTTCAAAAAGGTAGAGTAAAACATTCAATATCGATTCTTTCATTACCCTCTCGCTAACGATGCTGCTTAGACACTTCTATGGTAGCGGCCGAATTGGTTTTCAACCCACCCTGATAACTCCATGCCTACCAAAATGGACGAGATATCGGCGGCTGTCAATCCTGTGCGCACACAAATCGTATCTATGGCCACGGTGTCGTGCCCAAGTGCTTGCCAAACCTGTTGTTGTTGAGCGTTCAGCTGCTCCTTGCTAGGCGAGCAAAGTGCCCGTGCTTGGGTTCTTTGCGCAAGATTTGGATCGAATGTTTGCTGATTATAGCTACTACTTGCCAAGATATGGCTGACTTCTTCGGGTTGTTCAACAAGGTATGCGCCTTCGCGAATCAGCTGGTGGCAACCAAATGCCATCGGGTTATGAATAGAGCCCGGAACGGCCATCACTTCTTTGCCAAGCTCCGCGGCTAATCGGGCAGTAATCAATGCGCCAGAACGAATGGCGGCTTCAATCACCAAGGTGCCCTGGCTTAATCCTGCAATAAGCCGATTACGCGCTGGAAAGTGGCTGCGAAGCGCGGGAACGCCAGGCGGATGTTCAGTAATCACCGCGCCGTTTTCAACAATGCGTTCGTATAAATCTTGATTACTGCTTGGAAAAGCCAAATCAGGGCCGGTCGCTAAGGCCGCAATGGTTTGCCCGGTGCTTAATGCGCCGTGATGTGCCGAAGCATCAATGCCACGCGCAAGGCCACTGGTGACGGTAAAACCGCTGGCCGCTAAATGCTGTGCGAAATAATGGGCGCATTCCAAACCGCTGGCACTGGGCTGTCTAGAGCCAACAATGCCCACTTGCCGATGCCAAAGCAACTCTTTGCTGCCACGTACAAATAAAAATGGTGGCGGAGATGCCACATGCCGAAGTGTGGCAGGGTAGTCCTCATGGTGCCAGGCAATCATATGGCAGTTGGGTAGTTGCAACCAGCTGAGGCCGCGTTCAATCAGTTTGCTTTGCGTTTTCAGCCCAAGGCTTAGCGCACGGTTGTTCTGGCTAAGTGCGCGCCAGGCCTCCGTTGGGCATAAGTAATGACTTAGCGCTTCACGGATTTGGCCTGATTTAGCAGGCGAAAGAAGTAAGTTGAAACAGGCTTGGGTATGGTTTGTCATGCCTTAAAGTTTATCGGCTCCCGAAGGAGCCGATTGTCAGAAAAGCTTTATTTTGCGTTAGGATCTTTCAGTATATCGCCGGCATGAATAGGCTTAGCATTGAGCATCACAATGGCATAGCTAACATTCTCAAATGTGCGGAACACCATAATTTGGCCAACAAATTCAGAGGGCATTGTCACTTTGTTTTGATAGGCCGACAAATCGTTATACTTTGTTATGCGATCAGGAACCACTTCACCAGGCGACCAAACCGAGTACGTGCTGCCGTTCACAACACCTTGTTTGCTGCCAATTGGAAGCGCAACGATACTGCGTCCGCCAGCCACTAAGCCATCACGAACTGCCATAACGTGGTAATCGTTGTTGCCAACATTTGGGCCAGCAGATGGGAAGTAGTAAGGGTCATAGCCGCTTTTTGCCGCGGGTGCTACGCGATCGCCGGCTTTGATTTCACGGCTTGCATCATCCACGCGAACCACCGCAATGCCACGTTTAATGCCGGTAACGTGGCCGCTAGCAACACGCATAAGCTCAGTGCCAATATAGTCTTTCGAGGAAGGCGAGGTAAGCGTGCCATTCCAGAAAGACTCGCCATCAACATACAAGCGATCGCCACGTTCGTCTAAATCCGACATGGCGGTGCGTTGGTAGCTGCCTTTGTAGCTGCGTGAAAAATGCGTGGTAGCACGGAAGATTTCAACTTGCTCGCCAATGGCAACGCCTTGCAAGTTATTGACGTACACCACATGCTCTTCAGTACCCAGCAAATGACCTTCTTCGCTGCTTAGCACGTACGGTAAATTCTTAAATGAACTCACTACGCGTAAATCTTTCAGATAGGTTCGGCCGTAAGCATCAACATCAATCGCTCCAACTGGAGACTGATTGGTATTCGGCGCTTGATTAATGGTAAGCACAGGCTTGCCGTTGACATAAGTTAAACGGATTACATCACCTGGATAAATCCAATGCGGGTCTTTTACCTGTGGATTCTTTTGCCAGATCTGTGGCCAAAGCCACGGCTTCTCCAGAAAGCGCGCTGAAATATCCCAGAGCGTATCGCCTTTAACCACAACGTATTGCGTTGGGTGTCCAGTGCGTAAAATGTCAGAAACAGCGGGTTGGGCCAAAAGTAAACTGACACCAACAGTTAAGGCTACCAATAATTTTCTCATGTTGAATCCCCTAACACCTTAATTATTAGTAACAATATAGCCGAAAAAACACTAAATTTTGCAACACAGCGTAAAATACTCCAAGTACGTCACAAATTTATAGGTAATTGATCATGAACATTCTCCCCATCCTTGAGTATCCCGATAAGCGTCTGCGAACCATTGCAAGCCCCGTTGATGCGGCTGATTTGCCGATGGGGAGCTTAATAGATGATATGTTCCACACCATGTATGAAGCGCCGGGTATTGGCTTGGCTGCAACGCAAGTGGATGTGCATAAACAACTGATAATATTGGATATATCTGAAGATAAAAGCCAGCCTATGGTGTTTGTTAACCCGCAGATTATCGCCAAAGATGGCAGTCAGGTGTACCAAGAAGGCTGTTTGTCGTTGCCAGGTATTTATGCCGATGTGAAGCGTTTCAACCAAATTACCGTGCAAGCTTTAGACAGAAATGGCAAGCAATTCGTGCTTGAGGCCGATGGCCTGCTGGCCGTGTGTATTCAACATGAAATGGATCATTTGGCCGGAAAAGTTTTTGTTGATCATCTATCGCCATTGAAACGCGCTTTAGCCGAAAAGAAACTCGCTAAGCAACGCAAACTCAATACTGAAGACGCTTAAATGACATTGCGCATTATTTTTGCCGGTACGCCGGAGTTTGCTGTGCCGTGTTTGCGAGCAGCAGCTTCGCGCGGTGAAGTGGTTGCTGTTTATACACAGCCTGATCGGCCAGCTGGCCGAGGTCGCCTTGCGCACGCTTCAGCGGTGAAAGTAGCGGCACTTGAATTAGGCCTGCCAGTTTATCAACCAGAAAATTTCAAAAGCGCAGAAGCACTAGAAATATTGCAAAGCCATCAGGCCGATTTAATGCTGGTAGTGGCTTATGGTTTAATTTTGCCGATGGCGGTATTGAACACGCCACGTTTGGGCTGCTGGAATGTGCATGCATCCTTGCTGCCGCGTTGGCGTGGTGCAGCACCTATTCAGCGTGCGCTTGAAGCCGGCGATGAAAAATCTGGTGTGTGTTTAATGCAAATGGAAAAAGGCTTAGATACCGGCCCGCTATTGCTGCAAATGCATATGCCTATTGCTGCAAATGAAACTGGCGGCTCTTTGCACGACAAACTCTCGCATTTGGGTGCCGAAGTACTTTCCGATGGTTTAAAGCTGGCCCGTGTGGGTATGCAATTTCAAGCTGTACCTCAAATTGATGCTGGCATGACTTACGCCAAGAAAATTGAAAAGAACGAAGCCATTTTAAACTGGCAGCAAAGTGCAAAACAACTCGCTGATAAAATTCGCGCTTTTAACCCATGGCCAATCGCGGAAACACAATTAAATGGCGAGCGCGTACGAATTTATCAAGCACGTGTTCTTGATCTTGAAAATCTTTCGCATTCACCAGGCAGCATTATTTCTTCGAGCAAAGACGGCATTGATATTGCCTGTGGGCAAGGCGTATTGCGCTTGCTGAGCGTGCAACGTGACGGTGGCCGCGTGGTGTCGGCGGCCGATTATCTCAACGCTCGGCCCTTGTTACATTGAATCATCCAGGCGCTAGTGTTCGGGCCAGCGCTGCGCGTGTGATCACGCAAGTGTTGGCGCAGGGGCGTTCGCTTAAAGCGGAACTGGGCTTGGCGCGCAATGATTTTGACGACAGCCGCGATAAAGCCTTGCTCGAAGCGATGTGTTTATCGGTGATTCGGCACAGACGCAGTTTGGAGTTTGCCCTAAACAAATTTTTGCAGAAAAGTTTGCAACGCCAAGACCCTCTTTGCCATAGCGTGATTTTGGTGGGCTTGGCACAGTTACATATTTTAAAGCTTTCCGAGCATGCTGCAGTTTCTGCAACTGTTGAGGCAGCACGGTTATTAGGCAAACAATCACGCGCGGCCTTAGTGAATGCTGTTTTGCGGCGCAGTTTGCGCGAAGGCTTAGCTATCAGTACCGATTTCGGTATTGCGAATAATCATCCCGACTGGCTTGTGAAACAGCTACAAAGCGACTGGCCTGAAAATTGGCAGGCCATTATTGAAGCCAATAATCTGCAAGCACCGCTGTGGCTGCGAGTTAATAGCAAGAAAATATCACGTGCTAAATATGCCGAACAGCTCATTGAAAACGGTATCTTGTTTACCGTTTCAGAATTGTTTGAACAAGCGCTCAGCATTGATCAAGCAAGCTCACCAACACGCTTGCCAGGTTGGCATGAAGGCTTGATTGCCGTGCAGGATCTTTCCGCACAATTAACCACCTTGGCGCTAAATCTTAAGCCGGGTATGGATGTGTTGGATATGTGTGCTGCGCCGGGTGGTAAGTCAGCGCAGTTGGCTGAAGTGGATGGTGTGCGTTTGGTGTTGTTGGATAAAGAAGCGGTGCGTTTAAAAAAAGTGCATGATTTGTTTGAACGCTTGCAGCTTGATACAACACAGGTTCAAACATTGGCCGCTGATGCAAGCCTTGCCTTGCCGGAACAAATACCGCAGTTATACGATGCCATCCTATTGGATGCGCCGTGTTCGGCGACCGGCATTATTCGCCGCCAGCCAGACGTAAAATGGCATCGGCAAGCCAAAGATATTGATCAATTGAATACATTGCAATGGCGCTTATTAAAAAATGCTTGGCGCCATCTCAAGCCCGGTGGTCGGCTTTTATACAGCACATGCTCGGTACTTAAAGCTGAAAATGAATTGCTAATCGCATCATTTCTAAAGCAACACAGTGACGCGCGTGCTATCGCTTTGGGTACAAGATTCGGCATAGCAAGCGGTGCTGGCTGGCAACGCTTTCCCGGTGAAAATGGCAGTGATGGGTTTTTTTATGCGTTGCTTGAGAAGCTGTAAAGCTAAAATAGTTCAGATGCAGTCAGTACTTTAATCCGCTTACTTGAAAAGGAATGTTGGCATGGCCTGCGTGGCCCTTGCCGTCATAAACATAGACGAACAGACGAAAATTCCCCACTATTGTGGGCGCTTTGAATTGAATGTGGCCATTACCTAAGTCGGTTATCTCGGAAGTAATGATAGCGGGGGCGTCTTCATAATCACCGCCAACACTTTTCGCGCTACTTTCTTGCATTACAAGCCAACGAAAAGTGAGCGAGTCTTGGTCAGCATCAAGTGCGTGGATGCGCGCATTATAGATTTTCCCTGCATCTAACTTAACGTTACTATTCGCTTGGCGCGAGTCAATCTGCAATTCAGAAATGGCGGGGCTTTGATTTGCAGGCCTAGTTCCAGTCCAAAGTTGATGCATGGTATCAACAGATGCGGTGGACTCACCCGATTCTAGAAATAAACTATACCAAGTAGGCGTACGTTCTTGTTTTTGACCCCAAAGAAAAACATACGAACCTAGGCATTGTCTTTGATCATTCAGAATATAGTTCCTATAGCGTTCACCAAGCAGATAGGCTTTTTGTGAGCTGTTATCCTCGATTGGCGCGCCCCAGTCGGTGACGGCAATTTCCCAATGTCCGGTCGGGCCCCATTCGGTCACCAGGTATGGCCCGGTCCAGTTGCTCTGGCGCAGGATTTCCGGAAGCCTGGCTATGTCGCCATACAGCTGGATGCCGATCAGATCGAGAGAGCCGGCACGGGATTTTAGTTGCGCGGCCAGTTCTGGATTAAAGCCGGCCAAGTTCGTCATGGTCGGATGGTTCGGATCAAGCTGATGAATCATTTCTGAAATCTGATTGACCGCGTCCCAGACTTTGGGATTGTCGGCGCCCAGATTGAGTTCATTGCCTATCGCCCACATCAGCAGAGCAGGGTGATCCTTGTAAAGCAGGATCTCGGTTTTGATACGTTCAAGCTGGAGTGCAACCTGCAGGGGATCGTCATAATCGAATCCGCCGCGCTCGCCTGCAACATGCAAGCCCATGGTGACATACAGGCCATTGGCCTGCGCACGGTCCAACACAGCTTGGCCGGTTTCCAGGCCGTTATCGGTGCGCCAAGTGCGGAATGAATTACCACCCTGTCGAGCAAGAGCTTCTTGGTTACCGAATTCAAGGCCGGCACCTTTGACGTAAAACGGCTTGCCATCAACAAGCAATTGATAGCTGTTGCCGGCTTTAAGTACGCGTACATTGCTTGGACCTGGCTGCGCGCCAAGTAATCTGTCTTGCTCGGCGTGCACATGCCCTGCGGTCAGGTAAACGAGTAGAGTGGCTAAGATAAATCCCTGCACTCGTCTGTCCTGTCTAAATGTCAAAGCTTAGGTTCAATGTGAACCTCGAGCGAGCCCCTCGGTATCCGTGGCTTGGTAAAGACCAGCATATTTCAAGCCGTAAAACAGAATAAAAATATAGCAGACCATCGGCACGAAAAACGACAGGTGTAGGCCAATGCGGTCAGCCAGGAAGCCCTGCATAAATGGCACTAGCGCACCACCAACAATTGCCATGCACAGGATGCCGGAACCTTGGCCAGTGAATTTACCTAACTGATGCAGCGCCATGCTGAAGATGGTAGGGAACATGATGGAGTTGAAAAGACCAACACCAAGAATGGCCCACATCGCAATGTATCCTTGGCCGAAGATAGCAGTCAGGATGAGGGCGATGGAACAGATGGCGTTGAACGCTAAAGTTTTGCCTGGGCTAACGTAGCGCATCACTGCGAAGCCGATGAAGCGGCCCAACATAGCAAATCCCCAGTAGTAGCTAACATATGGCGCGGCATCAGCGGGCGTCATGCCGGCGATGTTCTTTTCACCAAGAAAGTTAATCAGGAAGCTGCCGATGCTGACCTCTGCCCCAACATACAGAAAAATTCCGATAGCCCCGAGTGTTAGGTTGCGGTGCGCGAGGATAGTGCGAATGCCACTTTTCGCGGAGGTTTCCGATGTGTCGTCAGCGTGGCTTATTTTCGGCAGGCGCGCGAATGCAAACAAGATGGCGAGCAGTAGCAGAGCTCCGGCCAGAAACAGATAAGGCCCTTGCACAGTCGCCGCTTCCTTGGCACGATACAGCGCTTGTTCGGCTGCAGACATAGCGCTGATATCGGTAGCACTCAATAGCACAGTGCTCGACAGAATCAATGCGCCACCAAATAAAGGCCCAATGGTGGTGCCGAGTGAATTGAAGGCCTGGGTTAGCGTTAATCGGCTGGATGCCGTCTTTGGATCACCTAATATGGTTACGAACGGATTGGCTGAGACCTGCAATATAGTGATGCCGGAGGCGAGCACGAAGAAGGCGAACAGAAAAAGCCCGTAACCACCTTGTGATGCCGGGTAGAACAAAGCGCAGCCGGCTGCAGCAATGACCAGGCCGGTGACGGCGCCGCTCTGATAGCCGATTCTGCGAATGAGCGCACCAGCCGGTAGTGAAACAATAAAGTACGCGCCGAAGAAGCAAAACTGCACCAGCATGGCCTGCACGTAGTTCAGCGTGTAAATCGACTTAAGATGGGGAATCAACACGTCATTAAGTGATGTCAGAAGCCCCCACATGAAAAACAGGCTAGTGATAATGATTAGCGCACCGTTATGACTGTTTGTGCGGTTTGGCGTTATCGATCCTGTTGCTGTCGTTGGAATGTGTTCCATGTGGATGGTTCCTTGAATTTGTGGGTCTGTCCGTTCCCAATATATTTCGGAAATGGAGTTTATAAACTATTGCATATGAAAAAGCTTAGGGCATTTGTCGATAATCTACAGTATATGTTAGCGTTGTCATTATCAAACCGATTTAATTATAATTGTAACTAGAAAACATTAAATTATATAACTACATAATAAATATAGATAAAATATTACAAAGCAGTGAAATTTTTTCGATGAAAGCCATGCCAAAGACGTATTCCCATTAGTAAATAATCTGTTATAGAGCAAATACTCTTGACAACGTTATCATAAGTCAGTAAATTTTCCTACAGCTGGCACTAAAATGATCAGACCAGCGCAAAATCTATCAAGAGGGTGAGTGTATGAAAAAAAATTATAGAAACCAGTTAAGTGCTGCCATCGTGATGGCTATCAGCTTGGCATCCATACAGCAAGCGTCTGCGCAATCGCAAACTGCGCCTGCTGATGAAACTGCAAACAAAGTGGCACAAGCAAAGAAAGAAGCCGATGCCAAAGTGCTTGATACCGTAACGGTTACTGCCACTAAATTTGAAACCACCCTAATGGAAACCCCGCTTGCGGTTTCAGCATTCACTCAGGACACATTAGATAAACAGGGCATACAAGATGTGCGCGATCTTGGCGCGTTGGTGCCGAACATGCAAGTCGGTTTCTCACCATCGGATTCCGGTGTACAGGTCAGCATACGTGGTATTACGTCGAATAATTTCACCGAACTTGGCGACCCGACTGTGGGTATTCATATTGACGGTAGCTATACTCCGCGCCCGCAAACTGGTCTATCGTTGATGCATGACGTGGAAAGGGTTGAAGTGTTGCGCGGCCCGCAAGGCACCTTGTTTGGTCGTAACTCAACAGCCGGTGCTATCAATATTATTTCTGCGCGGCCGGATTTCAGCGGTGCGTATGGCAATGCCGAAATTGAATACGGTAATTACAATCACAAACTTTTACGTGGCGTATTCAATGTGCCTGTGAATGATTGGATTGCATTTCGCGGCTCAGTTATGATCGACAAAACCGATAGCTATATTGACCAAACCATGGACACCTTCGACCTGAATTGGGATACCAATGGCGATGGCATTTTCAATGGCCCGAATGATGTGCCGGCCGATGGTATTGTGAATACTGATCAGCGTCGTAATCACCCGGTTGAAGATTCTGATGCCTATGGAAACTCTAATCGTTGGGCCGCACGACTGAGTTTGCTGTTGAAGCCCAGTGAAAATACCGATTGGTTGCTAAGCTTTGATCGGTATCGTGATCAGGGTGCAGGCACAATCAATTTAAAAGATTGTGAGAAAGCCAAGGGCACATTCTTTGAGTGCGACCAACCGCAATTTTCAGCCAGCATTAACGTGCCGGGTGTATTAAATATGACGGTTGACACCTGGCGCTCACAGTTTAAATGGGATGTGTCGGACAAAATAACTGTTGAGCATCGCATTGCTTATGCCTCTGAAACACGACACCAAGAATACGACGGTGACGGCGGCTCCTTCACCGATCCGGATCATCCGGCCTACGGCATCAACCGCATCTGCTGCGGCACCAATTTCGGTTTTCTGATCAGGGATTCGCAGGCCATCATCGACGCCGGCTTCGCGCCATATGCGTTGATGCCTTTCGAGGACCTACAGCTAACCACACGTTATTCGAACTACGATTCACTAACCAGCGAACTACAAGTTAAATCTAAAGGCGACGGTCCGCTGCGCTGGGTAGTCGGTGCATTCTACCTCAAAGAAGAGAATGACATCCGTTTCGACGTTGAAATTCCGTTCTGCTGCTCGGCCGGCATTCCGTTGGCGCAATCCTTTGTACAGCCCGATCGTCAGGTTGAGTCGAAAGCCTTATTCGGGCAGCTCGATTATCAGGCGACTGATAAGCTGAACTTAACCGCCGGCTACCGCTACAGTTGGGATAAAAAAAGCGACAACGGCGGCTCTAACCATGAAACCATCGGGTATTGGGTCAATCCGGGCCAGTTCGATCCGACCAACTCGTTCTGGATGGAAAGCTGGGGTCTGATCGGCATTGCCCCGTATTGGTCGACTTCGGGTGTGCTTTACCAAGCCGGCAACCTGACCGACGCCATGGGCTCATTGGCCGAAGATTTCGTTGACCGGGTGCCGGGCACCGACAACACCTTCGCGGCCGAATGGAGCAAGGGCACATGGCGCCTCGGCGCTGATTATCAATTGAACGATAGTGTGTTCTTGTACGCTTACGCGGCTACCGGCTACAAAGCTGGCGGTTTTGGCGACAAAGTCAATGTGTGTGATTGCGCAGGTGGATTGACCGCATTCGCTTATGAGCCTGAAGAAAATACTACTTTGGAGGCCGGTTTCAAGGCGCGTCTGGCGGATGGTAAGCTGAACCTGCTCGGCAATGTGTTCTTCACCAAGTATGACAATATGCAACGTACCACCTGGGCTGTTGTCGGTAAATCGCAGAGTAGCAACCGTGATATTGGCACCTTGTTGACCACCAACATTGCCGAGGCTGAAGTGAAGGGTGTAGAAATTGAATTTGATTGGCTACCATGGCAGGGCGGCCGCATTTTCGGTTGGTTCTCTTACCTTGATGCCACCATCACCAAGTTTCCCGGTGCTGAAGATGGCTGGTTCTGCTTCGAGCGCGCCTATCTCGGTTTAAGCGAGTGTGCGCCTGAAGATCCAAGTCAGGTTCGTCCGGATAACACGCTACGCCGTCCAACCGACTTCACCGGCAATAAGTTGCCATGGTCGCCGGAATTCTCAACTACCCTGACCATGGAGCATACATTTAAGTTTGGTAACGACTTCCTACTGGTGCCTAATGTGTCGATGCACTGGCAGAGCGAAATGTTCTTTGCCGACAACAATTTCGACGAAGGTCCGTTCCATAGTGGTCAGGAGGCTTTTACAACTTTCAATGCATCGATACGTCTGACCAATACCATGCAGGCTTGGAGTACCGAATTGTATGTGTATAATTTGACTGATGAGTTAGTGCGTAGCTGGTCTGATCCAGGTCCGGGCTACATGAAAGCGAGCTTCTTCGCACCAAGAACCTACGGAGTCAAATTCCGCAAGGATTTCTGATAACGCCATAGTAAAATAATCGGCCACGTCATGTGGCCGATTTCAACTGGACAGGATTTTTTTATGCGATTTCATCGATATATCCCTGTGCTTGCTCTCACGGCAGCATTTACGGTTTCCGGCGCCGAACCGGCCGCTGTCTATTGGCAGCCGATAGCCAACCCTGTTCCCGAGGATGCAGCGCTGAATGCGCGCGTAGAGAGCTTGCTCTCGCAAATGAACTTGGAGCAGAAAGTCGGTCAGATGATACAGGCTGAGATTCGCTCGGTCACACCGGCAGATGTCCGTAAATACGGACTCGGTTCAATATTGAACGGTGGTGGCTCGTTCCCGAAAGGCAATAAGCAGGCAGCAGTAAAAGATTGGCTTTCGTTAGCCGATGCGTATTTTGATGCATCAAAAAATACAGCCACCGTCGGCCCAGCATCTGTCCCGGTTCTATGGGGAACCGATGCCGTGCATGGTCACAGCAATGTATATGGCGCCACCTTATTTCCGCACAACATCGCACTCGGCGCTACGCGCAATAAGTCTTTGGTGGAAGCTATCGGTGTGGCGACTGCCAAAGAGGTTGCCGCCACCGGAATCGACTGGGCATTTGCGCCCACGATAGCAGTTGCCAGCGATTTCCGATGGGGCCGAACTTACGAAAGCTTTTCTGAAGATCCGGCCGTGGTTCAGGAACTCGGCGCCAGTCTGGTGCGTGGTCTGCAAGGTCCAGCTGGGCAGCAGGGATTTCTGGCGTCGGGACGTGTGCTCGCCACCGCCAAACACTTCATCGGTGATGGCGCTACAGTTGGTGGTGTTGACCAAGGCGACGTGCGTGTTTCTGAGCAGGAGCTTGCCGCTGTGCATGGTGCAGGCTACCGAGGCGCGTTGGGCGCTGGCGCGCAGACCGTGATGGTTTCGTTCAACAGCTGGCAGGGTCTCAAACTGCACGGGCATCGCTACCTGTTGACTGATGTGCTTAAAGGCAAGCTCGGTTTTGACGGCCTCGTGGTCAGCGACTGGAACGGCATCGGTCAGGTGTCTGGATGCTCAAACGCGGCCTGCGTGCCTGCGGTGTTGGCTGGCATCGATATGTTCATGGTGCCAGAAGACTGGAAGGCATTTCATGCCAACCTCATTGCCGCTGTTGGCCGTGGTGAGGTGCCGATGACGCGCATTGATGATGCGGTTAGAAGAATCCTAAGGGTAAAAGCGCGTTCTGGCTTGCTGGATGCCCCGCGCCCATCGCAACGCAAATCGGCAGCTGAAGCCACCATCGGATCTGCCGCGCATAGGGCTTTAGCTCGGCAAGCGGTACGTGAATCCTTGGTTTTATTGAAAAATAAGGCCGGCATTTTGCCATTGAAACCAGGCATGAACGTCTTGGTCGCCGGTACTGGCGCCGATGATATTGGTCGCCAATCCGGCGGCTGGACCCTAACCTGGCAGGGTACCGGCAACAACAACGCCGATTTCCCGGGCGCAACCTCCATTTACAAAGGCATTGCCGAAAGCCTGAAAGGCAACGGTGCGGTGGAATACAGTGCAAGCGGCGAATTCAAGAAGCGGCCGGATGTGGCCATCGTGGTGATCGGCGAGGAACCGTATGCTGAAGGCCAAGGTGATCGCAGCGATCTCAACTTGTCCAAGGCGCGCCCTGCTGAACTGGCCCTGCTCAAGCGCCTCAAAGCCGAGGGCATTCCTGTCGTCACACTACTGTTGACTGGCCGTCCACTGTGGACTAATCCTGAGCTGAATAGCTCAGACGCGTTTGTGGTCGCGTGGTTGCCCGGTTCCGAAGGAGCTGGCATAGCCGATGTGCTGTTTCGTGCGGCAGATGGCTCGGTTGCACACAAGATGACCGGTCGTTTGCCATTTCGTTGGCCTGCGGACCCCAGCCAAGCCCAGGCTGACCGCACGGCAAATGCGCCCAGCCCGCTGTTTCCGCTCGGCTATGGCCTCAACTATAGCGATGCAGATACGCTCAGCGACAATCTGCCGGTGCCCTTGGCGAGGCCAGAAGACGCCAAGATTAGCGATATGAAAATGTTTGAACGCGGCCCTGTCGCACCTTGGCGTCTGTCTATCGGCGATAAAGCAGGCTGGGTTCTGCCGGTTACTGGCAGTAGCACACGTTCCGCCGGAGGAGCTATTTTGCTGAGTTCTTTCGATCGCATCGTCCAGGAAGATTCCCGCCGTGCGGAATGGAGCGGTTCTGGTATTGGTCAGGTATTCCTGCACACTTCACCTGCACAAGATCTTACTGCTCTGCAGGCGGCCGGTGGCGCCTTGGTGCTTGATATGTTGCTTTCATCTCGTCCAACACAGCCGGTTGAACTGCGCATGGACTGTGGGTATCCATGCGGAGCCAAAGGCGACATCACCGAAATCCTGAAACGTGCACCGCTTGACACCTGGTTTTCGCTGAGCATGGATCTAAATTGCTTCGCAAATGCCGGTGCCGATCTGAAACGCATAGACACCGGCATGTTGATCGCTACTGGCGGCAAACTGTCACTCAGCTTTACCGGTGTACGGATTGTTCCTGGCGCGGCGGAAAAATCAGTCATCAAGTGTGGTAAATAGATTGAAAACAAGAAAGAGCCCCAATAAGAGTCGGCCCGCAATGGTCGACAAAGAATCTGAAACGGCAACTATGCCGGTTGGCGGGATGCTGCTTCCGAAACAGGCTCGCGCGAATATCGAGCATGTGGCTGCATTGGCAGACGTATCGATCAAAACCGTGTCACGGGTTTTTAACAATGAGCCCAATGTGGCACCAGCAACTCGTGTGCGTGTGCAAGCGGCCATCGCTACACTTGGCTACATTCCGAATCATTCGGCGCGTAGTTTAGCGGCACGTAACTCCCAAACATTAGGGCTAATGTACGACAATCCGAGTCCAAACTATATTCAACAAGTTCAGCGCGGCGCCTTGCAGTCCTGCCAAGAAGCGGGTTACGACTTGCTGTTGCACCCTAGTCCATATGGCAACAAGGCGATTGGTGATGAAATCATCAGCCTACATCGGCGAGGTCGTATTGATGGGGTAATTCTTACCCCACCGTTGTCTGATATGCTTGAATTGACAGATGCCTTAGCTGCTGCTGCGGTGCCGACTGCACTTGTCTCTCCCGCCAATCTACGTGTTGATATGTTGCAGGTAGTTACCGATGACCGAGCCATAAGCATCGCGATGACGCGCACATTATTTGCGTTGGGACATCGACGCATTGCATTCATCGCGGGCCATCCGGATCATCGTGCCGTAGGTCTGCGACTTGAGGGTTACAAATCGGCCTTGCTCGATTTGGGTCTGCCATTGCGGGATGAATACATCGCGCAAGGTTACAACACGTTTGAATCCGGCGAAGCCGCTTGTGCGGCTCTACTAACACTTCCAGAGCCGCCAACAGCGATTTTTGCAGCGAATGATGACATGGCGGCTGGCGTGATGCGCACGGCCTTGAAATTCGGCGTGTCGATTCCAAGTGATCTGTCTGTGGTCGGTTTCGATGATATACCTCTGGCAAACCAAGTGTGGCCTGCATTAAGCACTGTACGCCAGCCGATTGAAGCGATGTCGGCGAAAGCGGTGCAACTACTCATCGCACATTTACGGGGTGAGCCAAATATTCCTGTGAATGTCATGATTAAATCCGAACTAGTACTGCGCGGAACAACCTAATCGCATTTTACGTTGACTTGGCGGGCTATTCCTTTGCAAATCTTTGCTCTGCTCCTTGCCGATTTGGTAAAGTAAGAAGGTATTATAGACGACGCTTTTCTGGCAATCACCTTGGCAATGGATTCCACTATGCACCAAAAAAATGCGACTGACCGAATGCAGATTAATGCACTCAAGCCTTCAACGCTGATCTGGTTTTTTGTACTGGCATTTATTGTTTTGTTCGCAGGCTATGGCTTGCGCGACCCTTGGCCTGCCGATGAACCGCGTTTTGTATTAGTAGCAAAACAAATGGTGGAAAGTGGCAACTGGCTGTTTCCGCATCGTGGCATCGAGTTATATCCTGATAAGCCGCCGGTTTTTTTCTGGATACTTTCAATCTGCTATTACTTAATTGGCAGTTGGCGCTGGAGTTTTCTGCTGCCATCGCTGCTGGCGGGCATGCTGACTTTATGGCTTACCTTTGATTTAGGCAAGCGCCTTTGGACACCGCGAAGCGGATTATGGGCGGCATTAGCGGTGTTAGTTTCCGTGCAGTTTGTGTACCAATTCAAGCGCGCGCAAATTGATCCGGTATTAGTGGCAATGACCACCGCCGCTTTTTACTGCATTGCACGGCATCTATTGCTTGGGCCAAACTGGAAGCTTTTATACGCAGGATTTTTTCTTGCAGGGCTTGGTGTAATTACCAAAGGCGTAGGTTTTTTACCCTTGCTGTGTTTATTGCCGCTTATGCTGTATAGGCGTGCGGGTTTTCAGCCCTTAAGCGCAAAACAAGTCGGCGATGCAAAGCGTTGGCTGCTGGCCATGCTGACGTTTTTCGGCGCGATAGCACTTTGGTTTGTTCCGGTAGTCTATTTGGGCCTGACTTCAGACAACCCTGAGCATCGGCAATACCTTGAGAATATTTTATTCAAGCAAACCGCCGAGCGTTATGCCAATCCTTGGCATCACCATGAGCCATTTTATTATTTTATTGAAATTATCGGCTTATTTTGGCTGCCATTTTCATTAAGCTTTTTCTGGCTAGTAAAACCTTGGCGTGAGGCAATGAAAGCGCGTGATCTTAAGGTGTGCTTGCCCTTATTTTGGGGTATTTTGGTGGTGCTGTTTTTTAGTATTAGCTCAGGCAAGCGCGATATGTATATTCTGCCGGCACTGCCGGCATTTGCGTTGGCTGCGGCACCTTTTTTACAACAAATTTCTGAGCGTATTGGCTTTCGCCGTTGCCTACTGGCATTTATCTTGCTACTTGGCTTGTTGTTATTTGGGCTTGGGCTATCTGCCTATTTAGGCAAAGCCGCCTTTGCGCAGAAAATAATTATTGAGCGAGGGTTGGGCTCAGAAGTGCAATGGCTTTGGTGGATGTTGATGGTCTGCGGTGTCATTGCATTGGCTGCAGGATTCTGGGCAACAACGCATAAAATATTGCAAGCAACCGCAATCAGTTTGCTGGCGCTTTGGTTAGGCTATGGTTTTGTAGTTCACCCAGTACTTGACCGTTCAAGCTCATCACGGGATTTAATGGTCAGAGCGCGTGTGCAAGCTGGACCGGACACTGAAATTGGTTTGGTGGCATGGAAAGAACAAAATCTTTTGCAAGCGCAAGGCAAGGTTGTTGAATTTGGTTTTTTACAGCCCGAAACAACGCAGCTGGCCAGTGGCATGCAGTGGCTACAGCTTAGCCCGCAATCACGATGGCTACTCATTAGTCAGCACGCCAAGTTTGATTGTATTAAGTTCAGCGCTCCTGATGCGATTGATTTGGAAAAAGCCAATCGAAGAGCCTGGTGGCTGGTTAATGCTAAAGCTGTTTCTGCTTGTGATGCGAATACTTTATTTCAGCAATCCATCACGCCCTAGCAAAGACTCCGCTATCATGTGCAGAACGGGACCAGGGTAATTCAATGAAGATTTTAATCTTAGGCGCAGGGCAAGTTGGTAGTTCAGTAGCTGCCGCGCTCTCGGTGGAAGAGCAAAACCAGATTACGATGGTTGACAGCGATCTGAATCGATTGCGCGAACTGACTGAAAAACTGGATATCCGAACCGTGCATGGCCATGCATCGTTACCGAGTGTGTTGAGCCAAGCCGGTATTGAAGATGTTGATTTATTAGTCGCGGTCACCTCGTCCGATGAAGTCAATATTATTGCCTGCCAAATTGCTGCTCAACAAACTAAAGCGCCAACCCGCGTGGCACGATTGCGCGAACAAGAATACCTAGCGCTCGCTAAGCAAGGTCTTGGTGGTGAAGCTGCAGTGACTGCCGCTATTAGCCCTGAGCAATTAGTTTGTGAGCATGTAGAACGCTTGATTGCGACCCCAGGTGCTTTGCAAGTGCTCGATTTTGCCGGTGGCCGGGCACAATTAGTGGCTGTGCGTGCGCTGCATGGCGGGGCATTGGTAGGCCATGAAATTCGTGAACTACGCAGGCATCTGCCACAAGGTATGGATGTGCGGGTGGCGGCGATATTCCGCAAAGGCCAAGCCGTTAAGCCAGATGGCATCACGGTGATTGAAGCCGGTGACGAAGTGTTTTTCTTGGCCCCGCAAGGAGCCATCAAGGCCATGATGAGTGAGCTGCGCTCAGCCGATAAACGTTTAACCAAGCGCATCTTTATTTCGGGCGGTGGTGGCATTGGGCGGCGTTTAGCTAAATCGTTGGAGAAACGCTATTCGGTAAAAATTCTTGAACGTTCACGAGATCGCGCACGCGATATTGCCGAAGATTTATTGAATACCATTGTGTTGGTTGGCGATTGCGCCGATGAAGATTTGCTACGCGAAGAAAATATTGATCAGACCGATGTGTATTGCGCACTGACCAATGACGATGAAGCCAATATTCTCTCGGCGATGTTGGCTAAGCGTTTGGGTTGCCCGCGCGTGGTGGCCTTGATTAATCGTGCATCGTATGCTGAATTAGTTGAAGGCAGTACCATTGATATTGCCATCAGTCCGCAATCGGTTACGCTCAGCGCCTTGCTTTCACATATTCGCGAAGGCGCACCAGAGCGCGTGTATTCATTGCGGCGCGGCGCTGCTGAAGCGATTGAAGTCGTGGTGCGCGGAGATCGGCGTACGTCAAAAGTTATCGGCCGAGAGCTGGACGATCTGGAGCTGCCAGAATCAACCACTATTGGCGGCATTGTGCGCGGCGATAAATTACTAATCGCGCATCATGATGTGATGATTGAACAGGGCGATCATGTTATTTTATTTGTGACCAATAAACGTGATTTGCCTGCCGTGATTACCTTATTCAAAGAAGTAGATTGGCATTGAACACGCGATTAAAAGCCATCTTGCGAGTATTCGGCGCTGTAACGGCCCTGTCGTCATTAATTATTCTGCCATCGCTATTGCTGGCAATATTTTTGAATGAAGCAACGCTCATCCCCTTTATTGAGGCGATGCTGCCACCCTTGTTGGCGGGTAGTTTGCTTTGGTTTACATTTCGCCACAATACCTATGAATTGCGTTTGCGTGATGGCTTTTTAATCACTGGCGGTATTTGGTTTATTGCCAGTTTAGTGACCGCCATTCCATTTTATAAAGCTTTGCCCGATGTGTCCTTCACCGATGCCGTATTTGAATCGGTATCTGGCTTAACCACCACCGGTGCCACTATTCTAACGGGCTTGGATTACATGCCCAGAAGCTTGCTATTTTATCGCGCCAGTTTAAATTTTTTCGGCGGTATGGGCATCGTGATTTTGGCGGTTGCGGTATTGCCTATGCTTAAAATTGGCGGCATGCATTTATTCAAAGCCGAAAGCACTGGCCCAATGAAAGATAACAAACTCACTCCGCGTATTGCCGAAACAGCACGCACTTTATGGATGGTTTATCTGGGCTTGAATGTTGCCTGCGCCTTGGCTTATTGGTTTGGCGGCATGAATTTTTTTGATGCGGTAACGCATGCTTTGTCTACAATTGCTACCGGCGGTTTCTCTACACATGATGCGAGCTTCGGCTATTGGGATAGTGAGTTGCTGGACATTATCGCTACGGTATTTATGATGCTTGGCGGTATCAGTTTCAGTATGCATTGGTATGCATGGCGCGCAGCTACTGTTAATCATTATCAGGCCAACAGTGAGCTGCGTGCGTATATTGCGATTATTGCGGTGTTTAGCCTGATTGTTGCGCTCTATCTTTTAGCATGGGGTACGTTCAATAGCTTCGCTCAAGCCTTGCGATACGGCGCGTTTCAAGTGGTATCGAGCATTACCACCACCGGTTTCGTTACTACCGGCTTCGCACACTGGCCAGGCATGTTGCCCTTGCTGCTTATTATGCTTGGCTTTATCGGAGGTTGTTCCGGTTCAACTGCCGGCGGCATGAAAGTAGCGCGTGTGCAAATGGTGGTGCGTCAAGGATTGCGTGAACTCAAGCAGCTGGTGCATCCGAAAGCCCAGTTTTTGGTGACCATGGGCGGAAAGCGAGTATCGGAAAGTGTCGTGATTTCAGTCGCCGGTTTCTGTGCGTTGTACATCACGGTGTATCTGATGATGCTTTTGTTACTTGCAGCCGATGGCGTAGATATTGAAACAGCGTTCTCCTCGGTTGCCGCCTGCCTAAATAACATGGGCCCAGCATTAGGAAAGTCCGCGCATCATTACCAAGCCATGAGCGACTTCTCTTCGTGGGTACTAAGCTTCGCGATGATTGTTGGGCGCCTAGAAATTTTCACCATCTTGGTTTTATTCACGCCGCAGTTTTGGCAGGAATAATTTTTTCGTAGGCGCGCAATTTACCGTGCAATCCTCGCCGAAATAGTTTGATGAAGACGCACTGCTTCATCGAATGGCAGATAACGTACTGCCAACGGTGGCTCGAACGCTCCAGCATTGACGGTATCGCAGAACACTGTGGCCATGCCGTTTCGGCGATCGAATGGCGATTGCTTCAAATACACGGCTTGCACCTTTCGCACTTCGGAGAATCGCCAATGTTTGTTTAGCCAGCCTTCGCGCACAGCAATTAGTCCATTGGCTTGTGAATAACCCGCATATTTCGCCCATGTTTTTGCCTGTGCATATAGAACGGGAAGCAATAGTAAACTCAATAAACCATACCAACCAAGCTTGTATATGCAGAGTGCGATAACAGGCAGCATCAATAGCGCTGGTGTTTTGAATTTGCGTCGCCAAGCGTGCGGGTGCAATGCTTGCCAGTCTTGAATTGGCCAGCTGCAATTGGGCAACACTGTATGAATGATTTGCTCGATACTTTGTTCATCAGCAATCGGTGCCAGCTGCCATTGCGATTCCAAATTTTCCGATTTGACACCGCCCGCAGCAGCATCAATACGTAAGGCGAAGCGTGAAAATCTACGTTGCAGCCAGCCTTGCTGCAGGGTCCAAGCTTGTATTCTGGTGCGCGGCAATGAGCCATGAAAACGGTTGAGCAAGCCACGTTCAATCGACAGGCGATGATTATCGCTACTAAGGATGAAGCCGTGATAATGCAAGATGGCCTGCAGCATGGAAATGATGCGTAATAAAACGAATGCGACCATTAGTAAACTGAGGCCGCCAATGATATAAGACACCGTGCTGTTTTGGCTTAGCTCTGAGCTATGGTCCCAAAGCCAGCCGCTGGCTTCGCGGAACAGTTTCTGTGGCATTTGCCAGTTCATTTGCATCAAGCCGCCCACACCTGCTGCAACAAGAATCATGCCTTTGTTGGATATAAGTCCAAGTTTCAATACTTCGCGACTTGGCAAGCTCAATAGAATGTGGCTTGAATCTGTTTGCAGTTCAATTCTATGTGCAGCAGCGGAAGGGTTTTCTTGGCTACGAATGATGCGCTGCAATTGCTGAGCTTGGGCAAAGCCGAGCACGCGCATACGACCTTCTTCTTTCTCGCCGCCGCCAGTTTCAAGTCGCACTTCAGCAACGCCCATTAAACGGTGCAATAAACCTTGATTTAAGGTGACATTTTGGATGCGCGTAAACACGATATCGCGCACTGTTTTATGCAACAGGCCTGAGCGGATAACAATGCGATCACTACCAATTCGGTAGCGAAACGTGATGTAGCGAGCTACTGCTAATGGCACCATAAAGCCAATGACCACTAAACCCCAAAGCTCGTAATCGTTTCCTTTTCCAGTGAACAATAAAATAATGATGGGCAGCAAGAATTGTTTGAGGACATTCAGCAGTTCAAACAACCACGACAGTGGATGCAGGCGTAATTCGTCTACCTGTATATCGGCAATCTCAGAGTGCGTTGTCGTCACGGCGTATTTCCGGTATGAGCGCATCACGAAGCATGATGGCATCTTCTAAACTAAAGCCGCCTTGCTTTAAAGCATGGCTTTGTGTGCCAGCCGTGTGAATCACTAAAGTAGCAAGATTGCGTGTGCGTTCCATTGGGCCATTGTGAATATCGAGATGCTGAACCCGTGAGCGAGGCACGAAGATTTCTTTCTGCCACCATTTGCCTTTTCGAACACGGAAGCCATCATCATCCAGCCGCCAGCGTGTGTAAAACCAACGGTTATAGCCAAACAAATAACCCATACACAAAAACAGCAATAAAACTGGCAATACTACGCATAAGCCCCACCATCCGGGCATTAAATTCATAGACAGAATAGTTACAGGAATAATCGGAATCAGGAAGGGCAGCATACCGAAAACCAGCATTAGGTTTTTAGCTGAAGGTTCAAGTGTCTGCCATTCTGCATCTTGGATATTGTGGATTGATTCATTCATTGATAAGGTTTTTTCTCAGAAGGTTCTGCTTGAATACTAAAGCGTTTGTAGGTCCATTGATATTGCCGAAAGTCACGCTCGGCGATGCGCTGCACATGTTGATTCATTATGCCTAGTGCTTTAAGCAAATCATCATCTTGCAGTTCGGTTGTTTCTGCCTCGAAATACAGATCAAAGCCCTGTTTGGTTCGTTCGGTAAAAGCAAATACTACCGGCGCAGCAGAGCGTTTCGAGAGCTTGGCGATTAAGCTTAAGGTTAATGCTTGTTTATTGAAAAATGGCGCAAACTCGCCACCGCCCATTTTTGGCTGTTGGTCGGGTGTTATGCCGACCGTTTCACCTTTTTGCAATGCGCGCAATAACGGCCGCATGGCGCTTGCTTCAGCCGGAACCAAGCTCACATTCGGGCCGCCGCGGGCTAAATGCAGGAAATAATCGCCATATGCTTGCTTTGGCACGCGATACACCAAGCTAAATGGCGCGCGTGCTGCTAGAAATTTAAGCAATAGTTCCCAGTTGCCGTAATGTGGTGCTGCAATCAGTACGCCTTTTCCTTTGGCTAGTGCGGCTTGCAAATTCTCAATGCCATGAATCGTGCCAATCAGCTTCAGTGCGCTAGGCCTTGGCCGAGTCCAAATTGCTAGCGTTTCAAACAGCGTTTGCCCGGAAGAGCGCATAATTCCCCGTATTTTTTGTTCTTTGCTTTCGGCTGTATCGTTCGGGTAAATCAAATGCATATTACAGCGCGCCACATGCGTTTCACGGCTATTGCTGTGGTATGCCAGCCAGCCAACAAGGCTGCCTAACGCTCTCAAAATAGCCAGTGGCAATAAGCCCAGCATTTTGGCGAGCAAAAACAGTATTCGTCCGAAAATAGGCGGGTTAGTCATGGCCTCAGTGTACTGGATTTGTCGTTTTGTGAATATTAAGGAACTTTTTGAATAAGTTATTTGTCTAACTGTTACGCAACGATAAACATTGGGTTTACGCTTACATGATTGGCTTAATTCAGCGAGTGAAATACGCAAGCGTGGAAGTAGCAGGCTTGGTTGTTGGTGCTATTGGGCCAGGTTTATTGGTGTTTGTGGCCGTGCAGCCCGAGGATTCCGAGCAGTCCATTGAGCGTATGGCAGACCGCTTATTAGGTTATCGAGTGTTTGAAGATGCAGACGGCAAGATGAATTTATCGGTGCAAGCGGTGCAGGGCGGCGTGTTGTTGGTTAGTCAGTTCACCTTGGCTGCCGATACCAACACAGGCATGCGACCAAGTTTTACCAGTGCAGCAAAACCAGAGCAGGCTTTGCAAGGCTTTGAGGCTTTAGTAAATGCAGTAAAACAAAAATATGGGCAGGTAGCAACTGGCCAATTCGGCGCCAATATGCAAATTAGCTTGTTGAATGACGGCCCAGTAACTTTTTGGCTTGAAACATAAATAGTAGTTAAATCATAGATATAAACTTAAATTGCAATAAACTTAAACCATTGGAACCTGTTATAATAGTCGGTTCCCCCAACCGTAGCCCCTCGAGCATTTATGAGCACAGTACGCAACGTTAAATCGGAAATTGAAGAATTAATTGCCAAAGGCATGGATCAGGGATACTTGACTTTAGCAGACGTGAACGACCATTTACCGGAAGATCTGATTGATCCCGATGAATTGGAAAACATCATCAGCATGATCAACGATATGGGTATCGTTGTGCATGAATCTGCGCCAGATATTGAAACATTGATGTTGTCGGGTCGAACTGGCGGCAGCAGCGTTGATGCGGTGGCCGCTGAAGAAGCCGTTGCCGTGCTGTCTTCGCTAGAGAATGAAGCCGGCCGTACCACCGACCCTGTTCGCATGTATATGCGCGAAATGGGTTCGGTTGATTTGCTGACTCGCGAAGGCGAAATTGTCATTGCAAAGCGCATTGAATTGGGCTTAAGCAAGCTGCACACCGGCTTAGCAAATTTCCCTTGGATTACTCAACAGATTCTGTCCGATTACGATGAACATAAAGCGGGTCGTAAGCGCTTGTCTGAAGTGGTTGTTGGCTTTCTGGATTTGGAAGATGCTGATGCTGGCTTGCCGCCCGTGATAGAAGAAGTGGTGGTGGTTGAAGATGACAGCGCCGATGGCGAAACAGCGGTTGTTGATACCGGCCCAGATCCATTAGAAGTAGCGCGGCGCATGGAGTTACTCTCCGATTTATTGAGTAAATTCATTAAGTCTGCTGAAAAGAATGGCTTGGATAATGATAAAACCCAAAAAATCCGCGTTGCTATCGCCGATGAAGTGCTGCACCTGAAATTTCCATTAGTACAAACCGATTCGTTGTTGGGCCGTTTGCGTGAGGTGATTGCTGAAATTCGCCGTCAAGAATCCGCCATTCTGAAACTGAGCGTAGACGCCGCAAAAATGCCACGCAAAGATTTCCTGAAAGCCTGGAAAGGCAGCGAAACCGATTTGAAGTGGGTTGATAGCGTCATTGCCCGTAAGCAAAAATGGTCGTCGGGTATGCGTGAGCATAAAGATGCCATTGTTGCCCAGCAAGAAAATTTGGTGGCCATCGAAAAAGAAATGTTTGCCCCGCTGCAAGAAATCAAACGCGCCAACGATGAAATGCGTTTTGGTGAAGAAATGGCACGTAAAGCCAAGAAAGAAATGGTGGAAGCCAACTTACGTTTAGTGATTTCCATCGCGAAAAAATACACTAACCGTGGTTTGCAGTTCCTCGATTTAATTCAGGAAGGCAATATCGGTTTGATGAAAGCGGTTGATAAGTTTGAATACAAACGTGGTTATAAGTTCTCCACCTATGCCACCTGGTGGATTCGCCAAGCGATTACCCGCTCGATTGCAGATCAAGCGCGTACTATCCGTATTCCAGTGCATATGATTGAAACGATCAATAAGCTCAATCGCATTTCGCGCCAAATGCTGCAGGAAATGGGCCGCGAAGCTACACCGGAAGAATTGGCTAAAGCCATGGAAATGCCGGAAGATAAAATTCGCAAAGTGATGAAAATCGCTAAAGAGCCAATTTCCTTAGCCACACCAATTGGTGACGACGAAGATTCGCATTTGGGCGATTTCATTGAAGACAGCAACATCGAATCGCCAATGGAAAATGCCACCAATATTGGCCTGCGTGAAGCCGTGAACGGTGTGTTGGCTGGCTTAACACCACGCGAGGCGAAAGTATTGCGCATGCGTTTCGGCATCGACATGAACACCGATCACACCTTGGAAGAAGTTGGCAAGCAATTCGATGTGACGCGCGAGCGAATTCGTCAGATTGAAGCCAAGGCTTTGCGTAAGCTTCGCCATCCTTCGCGCGCCGACATCATGCGCTCGTTCCTGGATTCGGATAATCAATAAGCCAATTTGCACTTTAAATTTTTTACGGCTTCATTGATAATAGTGACATCGGGCCCATAGCTCAGCGGTTAGAGCAGAGGACTCATAATCCTTTGGTCCTAGGTTCAAATCCTAGTGGGCCCACCAAACCAAAACTCCGCTGAAAAGCGGGGTTTTTTTATGCTAACAATTCACACGCTCAGTGACTAATCAGCCTTGCAATAGCTGACATAGTCGGATGTTTTTCAGCAATAATCCGAAAGCAGGTTAGTAACGGTACAGCAATCAGCAAGCCCACCAAACCCCACATCCAGCCCAGCACCAGCAGCGCCAGTATGATCACCAGCGGATCGATTTCCATACTCTTGCCGAGAACCAACGGCGTGACGACTTCTGATTCCAGTGCATTTAAAATGATGTAGATTCCCGGCACACTTAGGGCCATGGCAACGCTGTCGAATTGTATAAAGCCGGCAATGGTCAGCAAGCACACCATAATTGCCATGCCCACATAGGGCGCAAAATTAACCAAGGCCGCAATGCCGCCCCAAAGCAGCGGCTGCTCAACACCCAACAGCCATAAAGCCAGCGCAACCACAGCGCCAAAAACAAGATTCACTAATGTCACAGTAAACATATAACGAGATAACTCGTTCTGCGCACTGCGACTTGCGGTAACTATATCTTTTTTGACGCGCAACTGCGGCGCCAGTTCAACCAATTTGCGCAGCACGCTATCGCCGCGGGTTAGAAAGATAACAGTTAACAATAGCGTGCCAAGTATGTTTAAGAGCAGGATAGGTAGCGAAAGAATCCAAGTATCGAAAATAGCTGGCTCGAGGGTGCGCACCATCTGGGTTTTCACCTTTGGTGCTACGCTCACACTTAGTTGTGCGATTTTTTCACTGGCTTTGCTGGCTTCGGCCAGTGGCTTGCGCAATTGCTTGATGACTTTTTCTATGCGCGTAATGGCTTGCGGGCTTTGGGTAATAACCGCATTGGCAGGCTCAGCAAGGCTAGCCACTAAACTGCCGAACACGATAACGATGCTTAGCACTACGGTGATGGCCGCTATGCTGCGTGGAATGCCGATTTGGCCAAGCCAGCGAACGGGTGTGGCTAGCATCAGGCTGAGCAAAACGGCGGTCAATATCGGCAAAATCAGCGCCTGGGTGAAGTACAGCGTGTACATTATGGCCAGCAGCAATAGCCCTTGTATTGCACGTGTGCGTGAATGTGCACGCTGCGGTATTGGCTCAGCGCTTTGCTCATGTGGTTTATCGGTATCGTCCATGTTGTTTACTCCTGTGCGCCCATACTACGCTTCTGGGCTATCGGTATCTATGGTGCTAACGTTTGCTCGGGCGGCTTTAGCTAGTGCTTGGTAACGATCACGAAATTTATCGAGCTCAGCCTCTTCCAGGTCTTCCAAATCGAGCAGGGCGTTATGTGCGCCTTGGGTGGCGCGAATTAGTTCATCAAGCTTAACTTGAATCGCTTCGGTGTCGCGGTTTTGGCTGCTTTGAATCAGAAAAACCATCAAAAAAGTGATGATGGTTGTAGCGGTGTTAATCACCAATTGCCACGTATCACTGAAGCCGAACAGCGGGCCTGTGATAATCCACATCAGTATGGTGGCAGCGGCTAATACGAACACAATCGGCCGGCCGCAGAAACGGGCAATGGATTTGGTGAATTGGGCGTACCACGAACGAGAACTCATCGCTTATGCTCCTTGCTCAGTTCGGCTATCATTTAGCCTTACAGATAATCATTATGAAGAGTTACTATGCTACAAAGCGTTGAACACTGCACCACAAAATTTCCGGCATGGTCAGTTATCTGGCTGCACGGCCTTGGCGCTGATGGCCATGACTTCGCGCCAATAGTACCGGACTTGGTACGCCCCGATTGGCCCGGCATCCGTTTTGTATTCCCGCATGCGCCAATGCGCGCGGTCAGCATCAACAACGGCGCAGTGATGCGTGCTTGGTACGACATCGTTAGCATGGAGCTCGATAAGCGCGCCGATGAAGTGGGTTTGCGTGAATCGATGGCGGAATTGGATGCCTTAATCAATCGCGAACGCGATCGTGGTGTGCCTTTGTCACGCATCATTTTGGCTGGGTTCTCACAAGGCGGCGCGGTAGTTTTAGCGCATATGTTGCGCCAGAAAACGCCGGTGGCGGGGGTTATGGCCTTGTCCTCGTATTTGCCGCTGGGCAGCAAGAATGCGGAAGAATTAAGCGAAGTGGCAAAGAATATTCCAGTATTCATGGCGCATGGCAAATCTGACCCAGTAGTTCCCTTGGGCTTGGGCGAATACAGCCGCCAGCAGTTGCAGCAGCTTGGATTCACGGTGCAGTTTAAATCGTACCCAATGCAACATAGCGTGTGTCCTGAAGAAATTCGCGCGATGGGTGATTGGCTTAGCGAGCGCTTCAGCCAGCCATGAGCAAAACCACGCCACTATATTTGCCGGATTTCTGCCAACTGCCGCGAATTGCCGCGGTATGCGGCGTGGCGCAAGTGGTGGTGGTATTAATTTTTCTGGCGCCTTCGCAAAATAGCTTGCTAACCGGTGCTGCATTTTTATTATCCAGCGCATTTGCACAGTGGTTAGCGCTTACTGCCGCTTTGGTTTTATGTAAATCAAGGGTGTGGGTGAATGCTTTACGGCCATATTTAGGCTATTCAGTGGCGGCTGTGTTGCCAGCAACGGTGACAGCCTTGGCAGCCGGCTTAGTGTTTTATCTTGATCGGCAATTAGCCACCGGCTATTTCTTGGGCATGAATATGTGGCGATTCATCAGCGGCATTGCCTTGATGGTTGGTATGCTCAGCGCCGTGCTGCTGCGCTATTTTTATGTGCGCGATCAGTGGCAATTACAAGTTCAAGCACACGCTAAAGCGTCTTTGCAAGCGTTGCAGGCGCGGATTAACCCGCATTTTTTATTCAACTCAATGAACACCATTGCCGCCTTAGTGCGTAAAGACGCCAAAACGGCTGAAACCGCCATAGAAGACTTATCGGATCTATTTCGCGCGGCCTTAGGCGATGATCAAAAAGAATCAACATTAGCCGACGAACTGCAAATTGCTAAGCAATATTTAGCGATTGAGAAATTGCGCCTTGGCGAGCGCTTGCACACCGAATGGCTGTTAGCAGATAACTTGCCCATGCATTGCAAAATGCCGCGCTTGCTATTGCAGCCATTATTCGAAAATGCCGTGATTCATGGTGTTGCCTTATTACCGGAGGGCGGCTGTATTCAATTGAATGCAGTGAAGCACGAACATTTCCTGCAATTCGAAATTCGTAATCCGGTGCATATGGCCAATGATCAGCCCGGCCTTGGGCACGCGCAACATTCGGTACAAGAACGCTTGCGTTTAGTGTTTGGTAATCAAGCCAGTATTTCTAGCCTAGTACATAACAATGTGTATGTGTGCACTTTGCGGGTGCCGTATGAATAAGCCGCTAAGCGTTATTGTGGTTGACGATGAGCCTTTGTCCGCCGAGCGCTTAGCCGATATGTTGGCCGATATTCCAAACTGCAAGGTGTTGGCAAAAGCGGCCAATGCTGAGCAAGCTTTAGGGTTGCTGGGCAGTCATTCGCCGGATGTCTTGTTCCTTGATATTTCAATGCCTGGCATTTCAGGCTTGGAGTTAGCCAAGCAACTGCAAGGCACAAAAAATCCGCCATTTATCGTGTTTTGCACGGCCTATGATCAGCATGCTTTGCATGCCTTTGATGCACAGGCCATTGATTATTTAGTGAAGCCGGTGCGCAGAGAACGCTTGCTGGAAAGTATTGAGCGCGTTACTCGCTTAAAAAATCAAGTAGGCGACGACACCAGCAAACAATTTGTTGCCGCGCATGTGGGTGGCGTGTTGCGGCGAATTGCCTTGCAGGATATTTTGTATTTGCACGCAGAAGAAAAATACACCGTGGTATACCACCATGGCGGCGAACATATTCTAGATGAGCCGCTGAAAGAACTTGAACTGCGCTTTCCAAATCAGTTCACCCGTATTCATCGCAATTGCTTGGTGAAAGCAGAACAGTTGCTTGAAATCCGCCGTGATATTGATGGACAAGCCTGGGCGGTGCTGAAGAATTGGCCCAAAGCACTGGAAATCAGCCGGCGTTGTGCCAGTGAATTAAAAGACACATTCAAGCACAGTTAATGCCGAAAGCTGCGCACAATGCGATAATACCGCTATGAGAATAATTCGCTTGGCAACACGTGAAAGCGCACTTGCTTTGTGGCAAACCCGCCATGTTGCAACGCTTTTGCAAATCGCACACCCACAGCTTCGTGTTGAATTAGTACCGATGACCACCCGTGGTGATCAGTTGCTAGATGTGTCTTTGTCTAAAATCGGCGGCAAGGGCTTGTTCCTGAAAGAATTGGAAGTGGCCATGCAAGAAGGCCGCGCCGATGCAGCCGTACATTCGCTGAAAGATGTGCCGATGCAACTTGATGCGGAGTTTGAATTAGCGGCAGTGCTAAAGCGCGATAACCCATTCGATGCGTTTATATCTCCGCATTTTGCAAGCTTGGATGATTTACCTATTGGCGCAGTAGTGGGCACTTCTTCGCAACGCCGGCAGGTGCAGCTAAAACAACTTCGCCCGGATATTCAGATTAAAGATTTGCGCGGCAACATCAACACGCGTTTAGCCAAATGTGCCAATGGCGATTTTGATGCGATTATTTTGGCCTGCGCTGGCCTTGAGCGACTTGGCTTGCACGAACAGATTCGCCAGGAATTAAAACCAGATAGGTGGTGGCCCGCTGTTGCGCAAGGCGCAATTGCCGTTGAAAGTTTAAGTGCGCATCCAGAAATTAGTGCATTATTCGCCGTGCTAAATGATAAACCCACAGAATTGCGGGTGCGTGCCGAACGCGCGATGAACAAGGAACTGCATGGTTCCTGCCAGGTTCCAGTGGCTGCCTATGCCGAAATCGACGGAGAGTACATGCGGTTGACCGGATGGGTCGGCAATGCAGATAGTTTTAGATCTATTTCCGCCTCTGCCTTCGGCGTGGCGCATGAGCCCGAAGGTCTTGGCAGGGTTGTGGCCGAGAAACTGTTTGCGCGCGGTGCGGCGGAGTTGTTGAATATATCGTAGGGGCGCAGCAAGCAGCGCCCAGAATAAATAATACGAGACATCAGGGCACGGCATGCCGTGCCCCTACATCAATAATACAAACTCACCACATGTTTTGCTTCGGCGAAAAACAGCCAGCGCCCAATGAACACACCACTGATGCCGCTGATGGCGGCAAAGCTATACAGCCATGGCTGATTTAATGTCCAGGCCAGTAAGCAGGCGATGGACGGCAGTGCAAAGCCGAAAATAGCACATAGCTCACGCAGCCGTTCGCTGTGTTTGCGGGCCAATACATGCACCATTTCTTTGGTGATGTAATTGGCTTCGGTATGTGGGTTTTCGAATACGTGCACACCTCGTTGTTCCGGCAAACCCAAAGCGCTACTGCGCGTGATGGCCAGTGGTTTGTCGTTATTGTGCCAGTAGCGGGTCATCAGCCACAAAAGCAGCATGGCGAACAATGCCAGCACTGGTGCAAACGTCCAAATTGCGAAAATACTGGCTAACCACAAACCGCCGGTATACAAGCTGCCGAGTAAGAAAATTGGCAATACGCTGTTGTGTTGCCATGCCGGTACGGTTTTCAGGCAATGATAGATTTTTGCGGTGCAATATACAGTAAGCAAGCAAAAAAACATCAAGGCAATAGCTAATGTTTTTTGCAGTATGCCGTGTTGTGGCACAAAGCAAATCGCTAGTGCTGGAATAAAACACAATACTGCCGCCACGCCTTCGCGCGACAACCACGAACTGCGCCATTGCGAGAATGCTCGCCAAGCGCGTTCCTTTCGGCCAAGATGCATGGTTGAGCACAGCAATCCGCTGATCACGAACAATGTGCCGATAGCGAGCGTTAAATAATCCTTGATGCCAAAATCACGGTTGTGGCCAAGCAGAGAACTTGCCCACCAAAACCATAAACCGTAGCCGGTGCCGGACAATGTGCTGAAAAAAATGACGGACAGGGCGGGATGCATTAGCGGCTCAAAATTTTATCAAGCCAGCGCAACGCACTTGGCAGTTCGGCAGGGTTAAGCGTTTCATCGGTAGGTGCGGAACACACCGTTTGTTTTTTACGCGGCGGTAAATAACGATTGACCGGTTTGTAATCGAGCTCAGGCATCAATGCTTGGCCGTTGCGCTCACGCGATTTAATCGAAACCTCGGATTCGGGATCAGCGAAATCACCGAACGAACGTGCGCGTGTTGGGCAGGCCTGCACACAAGCCGGTTGTCGTTGCGCTTCGGGAATATGTTCGTTGTAAATACGATCCACACACAGTGTGCATTTTTTCATCACACCTTCGCTTGGCGAATATTCACGCGCCCCATATGGGCAAGCCCACGAGCACAGTTTGCAACCAATGCATTTATCGGCATCAATCAACACGATGCCATCTTCCACGCGTTTGTAGCTCGCGCCAGTTGGGCACACCGATACGCAGGCCGGTGTTTCGCAATGCAAGCACGAACGCGGAAAATGCAGGCTACTAGCTGGTTGCGCGCTTTCAACCAAGGCATCAAGCTCATAGCTGTGCACACGGTTGAACCACACGCCATCGGGCTCGGCGCCGTAAGGATTTTCATCCGGCAGTGGCCCAGAAATGCCGCCCACGTTCCATTCTTTGCAGGCCACCGCGCAGGCGTGGCAACCCACGCAGATGTCCAGATCAATCAGCAAGCCGAGTTTTTTCTGAGTTTTGGCGGGCAGCATGGTCATGCTTTTTTCCCATAGCGCAGAAGTTTGATTTTTGGTTCGTGAGTTTTTAATGCAGTAAATTGTGGCGAACTAAAATCTTGCTTGGCGACTTTTTTAATCGCCACGCGTAAATCAAACCACGCCGCTTGCCCGGTTATAGGGTCAGCATTGGCGTAGTCTGCATTTGGTGTTAAATCGGAAATCAGTGGGTTAAGCAAAAAGCCCTGATTGCTTTCTGGCGCCTTGTTAGATAAACCCCAAGTGCCTTTGCGTTTGCCAACTGCATTCCATGTCCAAACAGTATCTTTTTGTACATTATTAGTGAGTTTAATTGGCACGGTAATACTGCTCAGGTGCGAGCTGAGCGCAACCCAATCGCCATCGGCTAATTGATAACGCGCAGCCGTTTCTGGGTGCAAATACAAAAAATTACGTGCCATGATTTGCCGCAGCCAGGCATTTTGCGAACCCCACGAATGATACATAAACGGCGGCCGCTGCGTGATTGCATGCAGTGGAAATTCGGTTGAATCGGTTTGTGCGTGCTCGAATGGCGCATACCAAAATGGCAGTGGATCGAAGTAGGTGTTGATGCGTTTACGCTCAGCATCAGGCGGTTGATGTTCGCCGAACCCTTGCGCGGCTAAACGGAATTTTTGCAGAGTTTCAGAATACAACTGCAATACAATCGGTTCAGCCGAGCCAATGAATCCTTTGCCCTTTGCCCAATTCAAATAATCGCGATTGCCCATTTTAAAATAGCGCGCTGATTCCGGAATCGGCGTATGCCAAAATCCGCCATGTTCAATATAGCGCTTGAGCTGCTCCGGATTTGGCGCACCTTTGCCCTCCAGTTCGCCTTGTTCGCCACGCCAACCAGCCAACAAGCCTACACCCGGCGCACGTTCATGGCGAATGATGTAATCAGCATAATCGGCATATTGCGGCGAGCCATCGGCATGCACTAAGGCGGGTAAGCCAATGCGCGCACCTAAATCCAACAACACCGATTGAAAGCCGCGCACATCGCGGTCTGGTTGTAATACCGGATGACGAATCGCATCGGAAGCGCCATCGGCATCTGAAATTGGTCGGTCGAGCAAGCTAATGGCATCGAAGCGTTCTAAAAAGGTGGTGTCTGGCAGAATTAAATCGGCGTATGCACACATCTCACTGGAGTACGCATCGGAATAAATGATGTATGGAATTTTGTATTCACCATACGCATCTTTATCGGTTAGCCAATGCAGCGTTTCATGGGTGTTCATCGCCGAGTTCCAGCTCATATTGGCCATGAATAGCATCAACACATCAATTGGGCCATTCTTGCCCGAATGTGCATTGCGTAGCACGGTGTGCATCATGCCATGCACCGCCAGCGGATACTGCCAAGAATAGGCTTCATCCACGCGTAAGGCTTGGCCTGTATCATCCACTAATAAATCTTCCGGGCCATGAATAAAACCGAGCGGCATGGCGTTGAGTTTGCCTTCGCTATCACGTGTTTTACCGGGGCGATTTGCGGGTGGAATTGGTCGCGGAAACGGTGGCTGATACCGAAACGATCCGGGCGCATCCACAGCGCCTAGTAATAATTGCAAAAGATGCAAGGCGCGGCAGGTTTGAAAGCCGTTAGCATGCGCGCTGATGCCGCGCATCGCGTGCATCGAAACCGGCCGTGCTTTCATGCTGGCATGTTGCACGCCAGAACTGTCAGTCCAAGCAATAGGCAGCTCGAGGTTGTGATCAAACGCAGCTGTGGCCAGTTCATTGGCAATACGGCGGATATCGTGCGCTGGCACGCCGCAGGTTTCACTAACCATTTCCGGTGAATAATCTTCGGATAAATAGCGTTGCAGAATCAGATCGAACACTGGCTTAGCCACATGACCGCTTGGCAATAAATAGATGCCAGCAATCATCGGCGAAATATTGCTTTCATTTGCAGCAACTGTTGTATTCGTGTTGCGATTCCAACACAGTTCCTTGCCATTTTCATCGCGCGCAATTAAGCCATGTTGTGCTGCTCCTGGCGCATCAATCACTAAATGGTGGGCATTGGTGAAGCGCACCAAGTAATCCAAATCAACGCGCTCGGTGCGCAATAATTCGTGGATCAATGCCATCGCTAATAAGCCATCGGTGCCGGGCTTAATGCCCACCCACTCATCGGCAATGGCACCATAGCCAGTGCGCACCGGATTGATGGCAATCACTTTTGCGCCGCGGTTTTTTAATTGCCCTAAGCCAAGCTTCAGAGGATTAGAATCGTGGTCTTCAGCCACGCCCCACAACAACAGTAATTGTGTGTGCACCCAATCGGGTTCGCCGAATTCCCAGAAGCTGCCGCCTAATGTATACAAGCCGCCAGCGGCCATATTCACCGAGCAAAAACCACCATGCGCCGCATAGTTATAAGTGCCGTATTGCTGTGCCCACCAGCCAGTTAATGCTTGTGATTGATCACGGCCGGTGAAAAACGCCAAGCGGTTTGGATCTTTAGCGCGTGCTCCGGCCAGTTTTTCGGTAGCGAGCTGCAGCGCTTCTTCCCATTCTATTTCAGCGAATTTATTTTCACCGCGATCACCGATGCGCTTCATCGGTTTTCTCAGGCGTGCCGGCGAATAATGCTGCATGATGCCAGCAGAGCCCTTGGCGCATAAAACACCCCGATTGACGGGGTGATCTGGATTGCCTTCGATATAGCGGATTTTCTCGTCTTTAATATGCACCTGAATGCCACAACGACATGCGCACATATAGCAGGTAGTGCGTTCAACGCGTTCGCCAAGGGGTTCGTTGAGTGCTAATACCGGTTCAGTCATGGCAGTATTGTGGCATAAAATGTTACATAAATACCCAATGCTGAAATTATTCACAGCTTGCTAAATTGCACCTAACAAGCGATGCTAAAGCCATCTGCATTGAGTATATATTATGGACCGCTACGACCGCATTTTTGCCTTGCATAGTCGGCTTAAAGCCGCGCGTTACCCGATAACCGGCGCTATTTTGCAGGATGAACTGAATTGTTCACGCGCTACGTTGTATCGCGATATTGCATTCCTTCGCGATGCCTTGCACGCACCGATTGACAGCCATGATGAAGCGGGTTTTTCGTACAACAAAACAGAATCCGAGCAATTTGAATTGCCTGGGCTGTGGTTTAGCTCCGACGAATTGCATGCCTTGGTTGCCACGCAAGAATTATTGAATCGTAGCGGTTCGGATGTGCTTGGCCCGGCCTTGCAACCGCTTCGAAAACGCATTGATGGATTACTCGCGCAGCAAAGCAATGGCAAGCGCTGGCCGGTTGAGCGGGTTCGGGTGATTGGTTCCTATACCCGCAAACGCGACGAGCTGAGTTTTCGGCAAGTAGCGGGTTCGGTGCTTGAACGTAAGAGTATTCGCTTTGATTATAAGGCCCGCTCAACCGATCAATTAACTACGCGAACGGTATCGCCGCAGCGCTTAACGCATTACCGCGATAATTGGTATTTGGATGCCTATGATCATGAGCGCGATGCCTTGCGCAGTTTTTCGATTGACCGCATCAGCCATGTGCATGTGCTTGAGCAAGACGCTAAAGACATTAACGAGCATGAGCTTACCGAGCAATTAGCCGATAGCTACGGAATTTTTTCTGGCAAGGCGCGTTCCATGGCAACCATTGTGTTCTCCGCCGAAGCCGCGCGCTGGGTATCTGACGAGCATTGGCATTCTCGCCAAGAAGGGCGTTTCTTGAGCGATGGCCGTTATGAGCTGAAAGTGCCGTATAGCAACCCGCGCGAATTACTGATGGATATTTTGCGTTATGGCGCCGATGCGCAAATTATTGATCCAGTTTCCCTGCGTGAAAAAGCAAAAATGAGCTTGCAATTGGCTTTAGCAAGTTATAACTAATCGGCGTGTTTTGAATAGAAATTATTTTGAAGATGGAAGCTGCCCTGTGGTTTGTGGCACGCGTTGCAATTTGGCTGGGTCGTAGCCATACAGCCTAAATTTTTCACTCAGTTGCTTAAGTTCGGCATCGCTCATCATTTGCTTGCGTGAAAACACCCAAGCCATTGAACGGCCCGGATTGCCGATAAGCGCCCATTGGTAATCAGGCGATACCTCTAAAATCAATAACTGAGAGCGGATTAAGCCACCCCAAAAACGCACTTGCCAATGGTTATTGTTGGTTCCAGGGTACACGCGCGCTTCAGCCTGCATTTGTTGCTCGGGCTGGTTGAAGGCTTTTCGGTAAGCAAACACATTATCAATTTTGCCATCGGGCTTTAATGCATACACATCAGCCGTGGCAACTTTACCATTTTCTGCAAAATACGGAATGTTGGCAATCACCCACCAGCGGCCCATGTAGCGCTCAAGATCTATATTCGCCTTGCTGGTTAGTGGTGGTGTTTTACCGGTATTGGCGAAACTATAGGCTGTAAGCGCTAGGCTAATAATAATAACGGCAGCGATTAGTTTGCTCATAATATGCTCCTTTTAATAGACATAGTATGCGCGTTTGCATTTGAAGATGGCGTCAATATTTGAATCTCAGGATTTGAGAAAAGCAGCGGCCATACTTATTTCAACATCAATTAGGAGGTTCTATGAACACACAGATTATCAGTCGACTTTTGTGGCAAATCCCAGTTCTGGTTTTTCTTGTGGCATGCCTAACTCCTAGTGTTTCTTGGGATTCGAGCACTTTCGGGCTTTGGCCGGTTTGGTTACTGAGTATTCCGCTTCTAGCATTCACAAGGCACGTATTGCTTAATAACGAAAAGAAAATCGACATATATAGTATGAAAAGCGTGCAACTGCTTGTATTTAATCGGAAGAAACCAGTGGACAGAAAAGCATCGCAGAAAACTCGTCAAGCAGCGTAAGCAGTCAATGCAACAGTAATATCAATATGTGTGGTATTTTTTCGTTTCCCCTAATTTATATACAGGAAATGAAGTATGCGTCTCTTGGCCTTAGCAATGGTTGTGGTGCTCGTAAATCCTGTTGGAGCACAAACAGTGAGTGATGACCCGTATTTATGGCTTGAAGATGTTGAGGCCAAAACGTCTTTAGATTGGGTCCGCGCCCGTAATGCTGAGAATACTCTAGCCAAGCAGCCGGACTTCGAAAAAGTACAAAGCGACCTGCTGGCAATTCTCGATTCCAACGCTCGTATTCCCTTAGTAGGCAAAATCGGTGATTACTACTACAACTTCTGGAAAGATAAACAGAACCCGCAGGGCATTTGGCGCCGCACTACGCTGGCGGAATTCCGCAAAGATGCACCGGTATGGGATGTGTTGCTTGATATCGACGCGCTCGGCAAGGCCGAAGGCACCAACTGGGTGTGGGGAGGCGCAGAATGTCTGCGCCCGGCCTACGACCGCTGCCTGATTAACCTCTCGCGTGGTGGTGCCGACGCCACAGTGACCCGTGAGTTTGATATATCCGACCGCGCTTTCGTGAAAGGTGGCTTTGAGCGCCCCGAAGCCAAAGGTGATTTAGGCTGGATTGACATCAATACCGTGTACGTCGGCACCGACTTTGGGCCAGACTCGATGACCAGCTCGGGCTATGCCCGCATAGCCAAGCAGTGGCAGCGCGGCACGCCGATGTCAGACGCCAAAGTAATTTATGAAGGTAAGGACAGCGATATCGCAGTGACTGCCTTTCACGATGATACGCCGGGCTATGAGCGCGATTTTGTGTACCGCGGACTGACCTTCTACACCAACGAACTCTTCTTGCGCGGCAAGAACGGCGGCCTCACCAAACTCGATCTGCCCGATGGCTCACAGAAAGGTGTGGTGCGCGAATGGCTGAGCGTAGAATTGCGCCAGCCTTGGAACATTGGTGGTAAGCAGCACAAGGCCGGTTCGTTACTGGCAATCAAGCTCGATGACTTTCTGGCCGGCAAGCGCGATTTTAGCGTGATGTTCGCACCCAGCGAAAACACCTCGCTGGCCAGTAACGGCGCCACCAAGGACTACTTTTTCATCAACGTGCTCGAAGACGTCAAGAACCGCATCTATGTACTCACGCCAAGTAACGACAGTTGGAAACGCGAGCCGCTGGTCGGTGCACCAGCCTTCGGCACGGTCAGTATCAGCGCGGTGGACGCGGACGAGTCCAACGACTATTTCATGACTGTCACCGATTATCTGACCCCAACTTCTCTACTGATGGGCAGCATCGGCAAAGCGCCTGAAAAACTTAAGCAGCTGCCAGCTTTCTTCGACGCCTCTGCCTACCAGATCAACCAGTACTTCGCTACAAGCAAGGACGGCACCAAGGTTCCGTACTTTATGGTGTCACGCAAGAACCTGAAGCGCGATGGCAACAATCCGACCTTGCTATACGGATATGGCGGCTTCGAGATTTCACTGACCCCGAACTATTCCGCAGGCGTGGGTAAGGCGTGGTTAGCTGATGGCGGCGTGTATGTGGTCGCTAATATCCGTGGTGGCGGCGAGTACGGTCCGCGTTGGCACCAGGCGGCGCTGCGCGAGAACCGTAACAAGGCTTATGAGGATTTTGCTGCCGTGGCTGAAGATCTGATCGCCCGCAAGATTACTCAGCCTAAGCGCTTGGGCATGCAAGGCGGTAGCAATGGTGGCTTGCTGATGGGCAATATGATGGTAATGTATCCGCAGTTGTTCGGTGCCGTGGTCTGCCAAGTCCCGCTGCTCGATATGCAGCGTTATCACAAGCTGTTGGCTGGCGCATCATGGATGGCTGAATACGGTAATCCGGATGTGCCGAGCGATTGGGCATTCCTGAGCAAGTATTCGCCGTATCAGAATGTGCGCAAGGATGTGCAATATCCACCGGTGCTGTTCACCACATCAACCCGCGACGACCGCGTGCACCCAGGCCACGCACGCAAAATGATGGCGCGCATGAAGGAGCAGGGCCATGATGTGACCTACTACGAGAACATTGAGGGTGGTCACGGCGGTGCGGCCAATAATGCCCAGTCGGCGTATATGTCGGCGCTTGCTTATACGTTCTTGAAACAGAAACTTTTTCCCAAGGACTGAGCCATCAAAACCTACTTTAACGCCCTGCTATTCGCTTCGCTTTCCTGGAGTACACTCGTGTCCGCTGAAAATCCGAAACCACCCGTCATCGTGAAAAAACCGCACGCAGTGACCGCACCGCATGGCGCCACACGTAATGATGACTATTATTGGCTACGCGATGACACCCGAATGAATCCAGAAATGTTAGCGGTTTTAAACGCTGAAAACGTGTACGCCGATTCTATACTGGCCAGCTCGAAACCAACGGCTGAAACTTTATATAAAGAAATTACCGGGCGCATCAAGCAAGATGATTCTTCGGTGCCGTATTTCAAACATGGCTACTGGTATTACAGCCGTTTTGAAACCGGCAAAGATTACGCCATCATCGCGCGCCGAAAAACAAATATGGATGCACCGGAAGAAGTTTTGTTTGACCAAAATGTTATGGCGGCCGGCAAAGGTTATTTCGCGATTGGTGAATGGGAAATTAGCCCAAATAATCAATTAGTGGCTTGGGCGGAAGATTCTGTTGGTCGTCGTCAGTATCAATTATTCGTCAAAGACTTAGCTACCGGCAAAACATTCACAGATGTGGTGGAAAATATTGAGGCGAATATTGTTTGGGCCGATGATAATCAAACACTTTTTTATATCGAAAAAGACCCGATTACCTTGCTTAGTAAGCGCGTTAAAACACATGTGTTAGGCACGAAAAGTGCACTCGATAAACTGGTCTATGAAGAGCTAGATGACAGCTTTTACATGGGCATTTCGCGCACACGCTCCGAGCAGTTTATTTGCATTAACGTGCAAAGCACCATTAGCACTGAACAACGCTGTACACCAGCTGCCAAGCCAGAGAAGTTCACAGTGATTGCCGCGCGGCAAGCTGATTTTGAGTATTCCGCCGATCATCTGAATGGCCGCTGGATGATTCGCACCAATTGGAATGCACCCAATTATAAATTAATGACATTGGCCGATAACGTACCCGTTGGCAATCGAGCCGATTGGCAGGAGTTTATTGCGCACCAAGATACAGTGTTTATTGAAGGCTTTGAATTATTCAAAAGCTTCATTGCTGTGGAAGATCGCTCCAACGCTTTGCTACGCATACGCACGCTGAGCAATGATGGTAAAAATGAGCTGGTTGCCTCAGATGAAGCCGCCTACACCATGGGTTTGAATGTTAATGCCAATCCAGACACGGCATGGCTTCGTTATAGCTACACCTCATTAACAACGCCAAACACGATTTATGAAGTGAATACTGAAAACGGTGAGCGAAAATTACTGAAACGTGACCCGATTTTAGGCGGCTATAATCCAGATGATTACGTGACTGAGCGGCAATGGGCAAGCGCTCGTGATGGCACAAAAATTCCGGTATCTATTGTGTATAAAAAAGGCTTCAAGAAAGACAGCAAGGCGGCACTTCTGCAGTATGCTTACGGCAGCTATGGTTTGTCATCGGACCCACGCTTTTCAGTTGTGAATGTGAGTTTGCTCGATCGTGGCATGGTGTATGCCATTGCGCATATTCGCGGTGGCCAAGAAATGGGCCGCACTTGGTACGACAACGGCAAATTGTTCAACAAAATAAACACCTTCACCGACTTTATTGATGTGACGCGTTACTTAGTGAAAGAAGGCTATGCCAAATCAGATCGCGTTGCTGCATATGGCGGCTCGGCCGGTGGTTTGTTGATGGGTGTCATCTCAAATATGGCTCCGAAAGATTACACTTTGATTATCTCGCAAGTACCGTTTGTTGATGTGGTGACCACCATGCTTGATGAAAGCATTCCGCTCACTACTAACGAATTTGATGAGTGGGGAAATCCGGCGCAAAAAAATTATTACGATTACATGCTGAGTTACTCACCATACGACCAAATTAAACGCCAAGCGTATCCAACGGTATTCGTGGGTACTGGCTTGTGGGATTCGCAGGTACAGTATTTTGAACCAGCCAAATATGTAGCAAAATTACGTGATTTTAAAACTGGTAATAATCCAGTGGTGTTTCGCGTCAATATGGAAGCCGGCCATGGCGGAAAATCTGGTCGATTCCAACGCTATAAAGAAACCTCAGAACAGTTCGCCTATATGTTGGAAGTGCTTGGCGTTGAATAACGGCTTGCTTGGCTAGCTTATTATTTGATTTGCGTGTCAACGTATGCGTCAAGTAGTTTTCGAATCATACGTTGATATTGTGTGTTGTGCTTACTTGCTTCAGTTTTGAAAAAATCAATACTTTTTTTACTCAATGCTAGAGTCACTTTGATTCCTTCTTCGCGAAACGCAAGCTCAGAAGGTGATGGCAGAAAGTCTGGCACCACGCTTGGTTTCCCCATCGGCTCATTACTGTATTTGATTTTTGCTTTCATAAAGTGCCTTTCCTTTACGCCAATAGCCAGCGCCATAAATTCGAATGACTTTATTGCGGTAGGTGAATCGCACCGTTAAGATGCCGCCATCAACTAATCCAATACAGTAAAACCGTTGTTCGCCTTGACTGTGCTCATTGTCCTGCACAATTAGTCGTTTGTAATCAGCGAACGCGAACTGTGCTTTGATGAAAGCAACACCATGCTTTAGCTGATTGATGGCATCTTTGACTTGGTCCCATTCGAAATGTGGCTCAGTCATGGCATTAGCTTACATAAAAACCATATAAATAGCCATATATAAATATGTATAATGGTGATGGTCAAGTATCGTTAAATGGGTGAATACATGTTTTGTGCCCACTGAATAAATTTGCTGCACTAATTTAATCTGCGAAGGCGCACTATGTGAATCAGAAACTTGCTCATGTTTTGGTCAGAAAATACTGAACTCAAGTAAGAACCCGCTATACTTTCCCCATGAATAAATATTCTGTAAAAATTGTATTGGCTGCCTTAGCGTTATGTTTGCTGGTTTCCGCGTGCGGCAACAAAGGCCCTTTGGTGAAGCCCGATGAAACGCCAGCAGAGGCTGAGGCTTCGCAGTAATGTCTTGGCAATTCAGTAAAATGCATGGTGCGGGCAACGATTTTGTGGTGCTCGATTGCCGCACAAACTCAGGCTTACCTGACAGTGAATTAATTCGTTTAATGGGCGACAGGCAATTTGGCATTGGTTTTGACCAACTATTAGTCATTGAGTCGCCACAATCGGCGCAGGCCATCGCCTCATACAGAATCATTAACCAAGACGGTAGTTTTGCCCAGCAATGCGGCAATGGCGCACGCTGTATCGCGCATTGGTTGGTTTTGCGCAAGATTGCCAATACACCCACATTTACCATGGATAGTCCGGCGGGGTTGATACAGGTTAGCCATGTTGACGGCTTTTACACATTAGCCATGGGCCAGCCGTTTTTTGCGCCGGATGATATACCCTTGGTGGCCGAACAAGCCAGCCTGACTTACCAGTTGCCGTTCGAGGGTCAGATTATTGAGTTTTCGGCAGTTTCCATGGGTAATCCACATGCCGTGATTCGAGTTGAAAATTGTTTTGATGCGCCGGTAGAGCGTTGGGCGAAGTTCGTTCAGGCCGCCAAGGTATTTCCAGAAGGTGTGAATGTCGGTTTTGCAGAAGTGGTTACCCGCCAACATATTCGTTTGCGTGTCTATGAGCGAGGCGTGGGTGAAACCTTGGCTTGTGGTTCTGGTGCTTGCGCAGCAGCAGTTAGTTTGATGCGTTTAGGTTTGGTTGATCGCCAGCTTGATGTGCATTTGCCCGGCGGCGTTTTGCGAATACAGTGGGACAGTGATGATGCCGAAGTGCTTATGACTGGCCCAGCCAAATTAGTGTATGAAGGAGAATGGTGTAATGATTGACGATAGGCCAGAAAAATTGAGCGCCCATGAAGTAGCAGTATGGTTGCGCCGGCATCCAAGCTTTCTTGGGCAGTTCCCTGATTTAGCCAGCAGCTTAGTGGTACCGAAAGAGGATGGTAAAACTGCTTCGCTATCAAGTTATCAACTGGAAATATTGCGTGATAAAAACCGCGATTTGAATCATCGCTTGCATGAGCTGAATGCCAATGCGCAAGACAATGAGAAACTCTCGCAGCATATTCATGAATTATCCTTGGCATTAATTCGGGCCAATACTTCAGCTGAAGTGGTGAAAACGCTTGCTGCCAGTTTAAAAGAAGATTTCGCCAGTGAATCGGTGCGGATTATCAATTTCTCAACACTAGTAGGCCTTTCCGCTGATTGGTACAGTTGCATAGAAGAAAACGATGCGCGGATGATGCCGTTTGTGGATTGCTTAGCCAGTGGCGAGCCAATCTGCGGCCGTTTGAATGCCGAGAAAACCCAAGTTTTATTCGGTGCAGATCTGCAATACACGCAATCAGTTGCCTTAATCCCAGTCAGCGGTATTGGCTTAATTGCCGTCGGCAGTGCCGACAGTCATCGCTTTTATCCGGGCATGGGCACGTTGTTTTTACGCTGGATTGGTGAGTTGTATCAGGTTGCCATGTTGCGCTGCAAACGCTGAGTATGGCCGATGTGGCTTCCGGCATTGAGCAGTTTTTACAGCATATGCGCTTTGAACGGCAGGCTTCAATACACACATTAAGCAGTTATCAACGCGATTTGGCGGCCTGGCAAGTATATTGCCAAAGCAATGCCTTGCTAGATCCCAATGCCGCGCAATTCAGCCATGTTCAGCAGTTTATGGCGCAGGAGCACCGCCGCGGCTTAGCGCCGAAAAGTGTGCAGCGCAGGCTTTCTGCACTGCGAAGCTTGTTCAAGTATTTATTGAAACAAGGCGCCATGAGCCACAACCCAAGCCAAGGTTTGCGTGCACCGAAAGCGCCGCGTAAATTGCCGCAAGTATTAGATGTGGATGAAGCGGTGCGCTTAGTGGAGCTACCAACCGATGGCGTGCTTGGCGTTCGCGATCGTGCCATGTTGGAACTACTGTATTCGTCTGGCTTGCGGGTATCGGAGCTTTGCTCTCTCACTTGGCGAGATCTGGATTTAGACGATTGTTTAGTAACTGTGCTCGGCAAAGGCAATAAAACACGGGTTGTGCCGGTGGGAAGCCACGCCATTAGCGCCTTGCATGCCTTGCGCAAACAAGCAGGTGCGGCAAATACCGCGCCAGTTTTTCCAGGCCGTGCTGGTGCGTTTATCAGCACGCGCGCCATTCAATTACGCATGCGCCAATTGGCGCAAAAGCAGGGTATTTGGAAACGGGTGTATCCGCATTTATTGCGCCACTCGTTTGCTAGCCATATGTTGGAATCGTCAGGCGATTTACGCAGTGTGCAGGAACTACTCGGCCACGCCGATATTGCCACCACACAAATTTACACCCACCTCGATTTTCAGCGCTTAGCCACGGTGTACGACGCCGCGCATCCGCGCGCGAAACGGAAGAAAGAATCATGAGCATCAAACCAACCGATATCATCTTGCACCGCGCTTCGCACAAGTTGGAAGTGGCCTTTGAAGACGGCTCGCGCTATGAATTACCCTGCGAATATTTACGGGTGGAATCGCCTTCGGCTGAAGTGCAAGGCCACAGCCCAAGCCAACGTGTGTGGATTGGCGGCAAACGCGAGGTGAACATCTCCGCTATCGAACCCATCGGCAATTACGCGGTGGTGCTGCGCTTTAATGACGGCCACGATAGCGGCATTTATACATGGAGCTTCCTCAAAGAATTGGGCGAAGAATATGACCTGCGTTGGGCTAGGTATTTGCTGGCTTTGGAAGAACAGGGTTTAGGGCGTTAAATATAGCGGCATGTTAAGGAAGGTGTATATTAAATCATGCGCTCAAAATTGGAAATCAAAATGACTAGCAAAGACAATATGTTTGTAAAGCGCTCAGAAATTCTAATTCAAGATAATAACGGAAATGATTTACATAGAGCTTTTAATATTGTTTTTTTAAAATTAAAAAATATTAAAACTGAATCAAAATATAACCTACATGATATCGATACAGGTATTATTCTTGAAAAAAGCCCAAATGAGAGAGTAAACGTTGAGATTTCAACGATAAATAGCTTGACTGCAGATATTGACGATTCTGATCTTTACTCCGAATTTTATGCGTTAGAGAGCACGCCTGAATTAGCGGAAGTTAGTGCAGTAAAAATTAATAAAATATCTATTAGTTTATATCAGGGTGAACCGATAAATTATAGCCAAATCAATAGCGAAGTCTATAAAGAAGGAATCTATAATGGTGAAAGTAGTATTTATATAAAGAATTCAGAATTAACTATTTATTTAACTGTACCATTCGATAGTTTTAACCAAGCATTTGAATATATTAATAATAACAATGCGTCAGTTCAAGTAAAACTATCAATGCTGTCATTCAAACGAACGAATGAAAGCTTTAGTGGGCATCAATCGTTATATATACCAATTAGCGGGCGTTTTAATCTTCGAAATTTTGCATATCTTTCAGCTTTAACTGTATTTCATAATCCCGCTTTAAATCAGAATGCGGTTTCGAATGCTCAAGTTAAATCTGAGGATGACAGAGTTAATTCTAAAATAATTCAGGATTTTTATAAGGTTGAAGCTCCTCAGTTCCAAGGTACGTTAAATACGTTGAAGGCTTCTATATGGATTATTATTCTTTTGTTAATAATTCAAATTCTTAAATCGTGAAAATGTATTTCGATAAATTTATTTTTTAAAGATGCTGGATTTTTTTAAATGGACGATGATGAAGACATTATTAAAATTTTAAAATCAAGGCGTAAGTACGCCTCATTTTTTGAGTGGCCTAATAAAGAATTGAAAGAAATGGGAATTGCGAAATCATTTTCTAATTCGCTGATGATGTTTTTCAATATTCGAATACTAGATTTAAAAATTAATAGCAAAGACCCACCAGATATCATTTGTAAAGATAATGAAAATAAAAAAATTGCCTTAGAAATAACAGAGATTGTTTGTAGAAAATCCATTGAATTGAATCAAAAAGGCAAAGATGTATATAGGCAATGGAAATTAGACGAGCTTGTAGGCTATGTTCAGAATTCACTGAAAGATAAAGATAGAAAATTATTTAATAACGGCCCATATGATAAAATTTATGTGTGCTTATTTACGGATGAATTAACACTTTCATTCTATGATTTAAAAAATAGTTTAGAGTCAATCTATTTTGGAGAATTCACGAAAATTACAGATGCATTTATGTTGTTTTCTTATGATCCAGGCATTAAACAATATCCATTGCTGAGGCTGAAAATTAACTAAATGACTGAATTCAGTGCACGCCATAAACCACTTGCCTAAAGTCGCTCCTGCAAGATATGAGATAATAAGCCCATGAACGATAAAACCACCCATTTCGGCTTCCGCGACGTACCGGTTGAAGAGAAGAAAAAACTGGTCGGCGAGGTGTTTTCCTCGGTAGCCGCTAAGTATGATGTGATGAACGATTTGATGTCGCTCGGTGTGCATCGCCTGTGGAAGCGCTATTTCACCGGCATGTCTGGCATTAAGCGTGGTGACCGCGTGCTTGATTTGGCCGGCGGCACCGGCGATATTGCCAAACTCTTGTTGGACCGCGTTGGCGAATCCGGCGAAATCGTTATTGGCGATATCAATAAAGAAATGCTTAGCGTTGGCCGCGATCGCTTAACCGATTTGGGCTTGCTCAAAGGCCTTAGTTATGTGCAGCTGAATGCCGAGGCATTGCCGTTCCCCGATAACAGTTTCGATGCCATTACCATGGCATTTGGCTTGCGCAACGTGACCGATAAACTCACTGCGCTGAAATCGATGCATCGTATTCTGAAAGTTGGCGGCAAGCTGATGGTATTGGAATTTTCCGAAGTACAGGCTGATTGGTTCAAGCCGATTTACGATTTTCATTCGTTTAAAGTGCTGCCAAAGCTCGGACAGTTAATCGCTGGCGATGCGCATAGCTATCAGTATTTAGCTGAATCAATTCGCAAGCATCCCAATCAAGCAGGCTTGAAGGCCTTGATGGAAGAAGCTGGCTTCGAGCAGTGCAGTGTTAAAAATTTATCTGGCGGTATTGTAGCAATCCATAGCGGCTTTAAAATTTAAGGAATTATCATGAGTAAGTTTGTATTCGCCGCCATGCTTTGCGCGAGTTTGTTGGGCTGTAAATCAGAACAAAATATGGATGCCAAAACCGCCAATGTCATCGACACGCGTTTCATTGCCGATCCAAATTCTTACGCCCAAACCGATAAAGTACAGATTGAACATATTCGCTTGGATTTAACCGTTAACATGCAACAGCGCACCTTGAAAGGCAGCGCTGATCTTGCCTTGCATTGGCTTGATCCAAAAGCCACGCAACTGGTATTGGATACACGTGATTTACGTATCACTTCCATTCAAGGCGGCAATGGTAAAAATTGGCAGAAACTGAATTACACGCTCGCTACAACAGACCCAATGTATGGTTCGGCATTGCGCATTGCCATGCCGAAGCCATTTGAACGGGTGCGTATTTTTTACCAAACCAGCCCAGAGGCCTCCGGCTTGCAATGGTTAACGCCAGAAATGACAGCCAGCAAACAACCGTTTATGTTCAGCCAATCGCAGGCCATTCATGCGCGTTCGTGGGTGCCACTGCAAGATACACCGAGCATTCGTTTTACCTACGAAGCTAAAATTAATACCGACAGTAACTTGATGGCATTGATGAGCGCCGACAACGACCCGAAAGCCCTGCGCGATGGTGCATACCGTTTCAATATGCCGCAGAAAATTCCGTCTTATTTATTGGCTATTGCTGTTGGCGATGTGGTGTTCGCACCGATTTCTGGGCGCTCTGGGGTGTGGGCTGAACCGAGTGTTGTGGCTGCGGCCGCGAAAGAGTTTGAAGATACAGAAAAAATGATTCAAGTTGCCGAACGATTGTATGGCCCGTATCAGTGGGGCCGCTACGATATGTTGATTTTACCGGCCAGTTTCCCGTTCGGCGGCATGGAAAATCCGCGCTTAAGTTTTATTACGCCAACGGTGATTGTGGGTGATAAATCCTTGACCAGCTTGATTGCGCATGAATTGGCGCACTCTTGGTCGGGCAATTTAGTAACCAACAGCACCTGGAAAGACATGTGGTTGAATGAAGGCTTTACCAGTTATGTTGAAAACCGTATTGTTGATGAAGTATATGGTGTTGAACAAGCTGAGATGGAAAACGTCAACAGCCAATTCGGGCTTGGCAAAGACATGCAAGAGTTAGCACCTGCTGATCAATTGCTGGCGCTCGCGCCATTAGTAAATAAAAACCCCGATGATGCGCTCAGCCAAGTGCCGTATATTAAAGGCCAATGGTTCTTGATGTTTTTGGAGCAACGTTTTGGCCGCGAAAATTTCGATGCATTTTTACGCCAGTGGTTCACCACCCATGCCTTCACTAGCACGCACAGTGAAGAGTTCGAGCGTTTCATTAGCGCTGAGTTACTTGATAAGTATCCCGGCAAGGTCAGCATTGGCGAAGTTAGGGAATGGATGCACAAACCGGGCATTCCATCTTTTGCCAAGCCTGCGCAATCCAAACGCTTTGAAGCGGTTGATCAACAACAAATGCAATGGCAGAACGGCAGTACGCCAGCTGCCGAGCTGAAAACCCAAGCATGGACTAGCCACGAGTGGGTGCGCTTTATTGAAAAAATGCCCGAGACGCTATCCGCTAAACAACTGCAAGACTTAGACGCCGCCTTTACATTTACAGGTACAGCTAATCCTGAAATTGCCATGCGCTGGTATCCACTCACCGTTCGCAGCAATTATTTAGTAGCGCGCCCTGCCATTGAAGCGTATTTGATTAAAATTGGCCGTCGTAAATTAATTATGCCAACTTATAATGCACTCGCCAATACCGACGAAGGCCGCACGTTTGCACAAGCAGTCTTTGCCAAAGCCAAACCTGGCTATCATCCCATCACGGTTGATTCGGTTGAGCAAGCATTAGCACCTAAAGAAACTGTGGCTCAATGAAAAAACTTCTAATCGGCATTGGTGCTTTGCTTTTATTAAGCGTAGGCTTCGTACAATTTTTCCCAGAGCAGGCATTGCAAGCAGAGTATGCACGACAACGTTTAATGGCTGGCGCCACGTCGAAAGTAAAAACGGTTGAGGGCGAGCGTTGGTCGTATTTAGAAGCCGGGCAAGGCGAGCTGATTGTATTGGTGCACGGCTATACCGGCAGTAAAGAAAATTGGTTGCCGATTATTGGTGCTTTGTCGAAACAACATCGTGTGATCGCTGTGGATTTACCGGGATGGGGCGAAAGCATGCCGAAAGCCGGCCAAGATTATGGTCCGCTGGCTCAGGCTGCGCGCTTGAATGCGTTCTTGAAATCGGAAAACCAGCCAACCGCGTTATTGGTTGGGCACTCGATGGGCGGCATGATTTCTGGCCTGCTCAGTGTTGATCACCCAGAGCAAGTGCAGCGTGTGGTGTTTATGTCGTCTGCTGGCGTGGCATTCACTGAAAATGAGTTTGCACGGCAAGTGCTAAAAGGCTATAACCCATTTGCCGAGTATGAAGCAGACGCATTGCTGAACTTTATGAAAACCTATGTATTCGCCGAACCGCCATATATTCCAAAAGCATTTGTTGGTGTGATTGTGCAGCAACGTGCGGCTAAGAAAGAATTTGAGAAAACCGTGTTTAATCAAATTCGTTTAGGCCCAGAAGCATTTTTATTGCAAAAGCGCTTACCTTTGCTGCAGCAGCCGGCAGGATTATTGTGGTGCGATCAAGATAAAATTATTGATCCGAGCGCAGCGGTAGTTTTTGCCAAAGGCTTGAAGAAAACTGAGACCGAAATCCTGAAAGGTTGCGGCCATATGCCAATGATGGAACAACCGAAACAGGTGGCGGCATTTTTGTTAAAGCTGCTGTAATTTACTTGCCTTGCCGTTGCAGGGCGTTTAAATCGCGAACTAGGCTATTAGAATCCAATTTTTCCATGTCTTTGGGCTGTATGGTTAAGCACGTTTGTTTTAGCGCAACACATTGCGTTAAAGCTTCTGGCGGGCTGCTTGAAAAAATAAAATAAACAGCGTGTTCCGGGCGCGGCTTGGTAGTCATAAAGCGCTCAGCAATTTCCAATACGCTGGCCATTTGGTAAATATCACCTAAACTGGCGAAATAGGCAACCGAATCTGTACGGCTAATATTTGTGCCCGCCAATGTGGCCATTTGCCCGCGCGCTTGGCATGGCAATTCGCCGTTGTTTAAACCAAGCCGTGTGAATTGTAATAGTAGGTAGGCTTGTTGTTTGGATGTTTTTAATTCGGATATGGAATGCGCGTGTTGCTGAAAATCTTCGGCAGAGATTTCCGGCCCGAAACTGGTATTGATATGTGCTTGCACTGGGCTGCTGAAAAAGCCGTGGATCGTGGCAATAAGTAAAAATAACAAGACACTAAAACGCATGAAACCTCCATCATAGAGGTTTCATTGTAAGCGACATTAGCTATTAACACTCAGAAAGTGGGCTCTTTGCCAGTGAATACGATAGGCTTCAAGGAGCTTGCTTTGTCGGCTTCGGCTTCTAAATACATAATCTTGCCGTATTTGGCAGTACTATGCACATACAGTTCAACTTCGCGTTCAAAAATGAGATTGCCAACAACCTGCGCATTCGGGCCAATAATAATGCGTGGCACTTTCGGTTTGCCCCAATTAATGCCCCAGCCGGAAGGCTTAGCTACTTTTAGGTGTCCGGAAATAATCGTGTTTTCACCCAAAGTGATACTGCCATTGACGGTTTCTACATTGCCAAGAACTTTAACAGCGAGCAGTTTAATGCTGCCATTGACGTTCTCAACATGTGAGTTAATGATGCTGTGAGCGCCAATTTCAATGGAGCCATTGACTGCTTCAACGCTTTGCTCGACGCGCAAATTGCTGACGCCAATAATCGAGCCATTAACAGTCTCCACGCTGCGTGCGCTCACGCCGTTGCGTAATACAATGGCACCGTTCACGGTGCCAACATCGCGCAATCTAGCACCGGCATCAACCGTAATTTCACCGTTGACGGTTTCCACATCTCTGGCTATGGCTTTATTTTCAACGGAAATTGACCCGTTGACGGTATCGATATCGCCATAAGTTTGGCCTGCTTTGGCAACCAAACTGCCGTTGACTTTCGACAGGTCGGGTGCATCGGAGCTGGCAAAGGCAGCAGGCAATGCTGCGGCAAGAGCAAGAGCTAAAACTAGACGGTTCATAAATTATCCTCAGAGTGTTATGGCATTAGTATTGCCCTGACTGCTAAAATTGTCATGTGCCTTTAGTTGGTAGGCTTAATGGCCTACCCCAAGGCTTAGGAGAAAGGTGTGGCGAAGGCAAAACCGATTGTACTACTCATTCTAGACGGCTGGGGTTATCGCGCTGAGCGCGCAGACAACGCCATTGCCTTGGCTAAGCTACCGAATTGGCACGCATTATTAGGGGATTACCCACACAGCTTAATTCATACTGAGGGTAAGTTTGTGGGCCTGCCTGAGGGGCAAATGGGCAATTCAGAAGTCGGCCATATGAATATTGGCGCAGGGCGCATTGTCTATCAAGATTTAACCCGCATTGACGCGGCCATTGAAGATGGCTCATTTAACCTAAATCCAATATTTCTAAACACCTTTGACGCGCTTAAAGCCAATGGCAAATGCCTGCATGTAATGGGCTTATTGTCACCTGGTGGCGTGCATTCGCATGAGCAGCATATTTTCGCTTTGCTGCGCTTGGCCAAACAGCAGGGCGTAAAACATGTGCAAGTGCATGCTTTTCTGGATGGCCGTGATATGCCGCCACAATCGGCTGAACCAAGTTTGCGTGCTTTGCAAGATGAGTGTGCCGAGTTAGGGCAAACACGCATTGCCACGGTGATTGGCCGTTATTATGCGATGGACCGTGACCAACGCTGGGAGCGCATGCAAACTGCCTATCAGGCGTTAACCTTCGCGCAAGCTGATTTTCATGCGATTTCTGCAACCGAAGCTTTAGCGCAAGCTTACGCGCGTGGCGAAACCGATGAGTTTGTTAAAGCAACAGTGCTTGAACATGCCCAAGCCATGCAAGATGGCGATGCAATTGTGTTTATGAATTTTCGCGCCGACCGAGCTCGGCAATTAGCCGCATGTTATGTAGACGATACGTTTACTGGTTTTGATCTAGGCAGGCGACCAGAATTGTCGCGCTTCGTGTGCTTAAGTGAATACGATGCCAAGCTTAAAACCGCTGTTGCCTATGAATCAGAAAGCTTGCGCAATACTTTGGCTGATGTGCTGGCCGCGAAAGGTCTTCAGCAATTGCGCATTGCCGAAACCGAAAAATATGCGCACGTCACATTCTTCTTCAATGGTGGTGTTGAACAGCCGGTGGCGGGCGAGCAGCGCATGCTAATTCCTTCGCCAAAAGTAGCCACCTACGATATGCAGCCTGAAATGAGCTGCCCGGAACTTACCGATAAACTGACGCAAGCGATTGCAAGCGGGCAGTTTGATGTGATTATTTGCAATATAGCCAATCCTGATATGGTGGGCCATACCGGCAGTTTGAGTGCCGCTATTCAAGCAACAGAAGCAGTGGATACTGCGATAGGGAAAATACGCGAAGCGGTGCTGGAAGTTGGCGGAGAATTGTTAGTCACCGCCGATCATGGCAATGTTGAAATGATGCGCGATCCAATAACCGGTGAGCCGCACACCTCGCATACGGTTGGGCCGGTGTATTTTGTGTATGTTGGGCGTAAAGCTGAATTACATGCTGGCGGCTCTTTGCGGGATATTGCACCAACTATTCTGCACTTGCTGGATATTCCAGTACCAAGCGAAATGACTGGGCAAAGCCTTGTTGAGTTTAGTTCATGAGGATAATTGCAGCAGTTGTTTGCCTGCTATTTGTGGCAGTTGCATTTGCACAAAACAAAGCGCCGGTGGCGAAGAACTCTGCCGATGCGGAAAAGAAAATTGAAGCTTTGCGAAAAGAAATAAAAACGCTTAGCAAAGCGCAGCGCGAAGTGGAAGAAAAACGCAATCTAGAAGCCAAACAGCTTCGCCAGATTGATCAAAAAGTGGCGGTGAGTACTCAAAGCCTAACTAAAATTGAGGGCGCGATTGACGGCAGCGAAAAAAAACTGGATCAGCTAGAAACCGAACAGCAGCGCTTGGAGCGCAATCTGCGGGAGCAAAAAGATCAGTTGGCGTTATTAATTCGCTCAGCGTATCGCTTAGGTGATAACAGTGAATTAAAGCATTTATTGTCACAAGATAAACTCAGCGAAGCCGCACGTTGGCTGCAGTATCATCGTTATTTTGAGCAAGAGAGGCAGCTTGAAATTGCCGGATTGTCGAAAGAACTTGAACAATTAGCGCTTGCCAGTTTGGCTGTGGAACAAGAGAAAGCCATTTTGGCTAAGCAAAAAATTCAGCAGCAAAAAACCGCGAAGGTGCTAACTAAGCAGCGCGAAGAACGTAACGTGGCGGTTATTACGCTGGATGCAAAATACAAAACTCAGCAAGCTAAAATTAAAGCCCTAGGCAAAGATGAAAAAGCCTTACGCAACTTACTCGATAAGCTTCGCCAAGCCGCCGCAAATAGTAAAGCGCCTACGGTGGTTGGTCGGCCAAGTAACGCGAAATCTCCGCCAAGAATCACCCCAAAAAATCTGACCGGCTGGCCACTAACTGGTTCTTTATTGGCAGGCTATGGCAATGCCATGCCCGATGGCCGCAGCAGTGAAGGCTTGTTGATTGCTGCGCCGGCTGGAACATCTGTGTATTCAGTGGCTGCTGGCCGTGTGGTGTATGCCGATTGGTTGAAAGGCTACGGAATGTTGATGGTGATTGATCATGGCCGTGGCTATATGAGTTTGTATGCAAATAATGATGCGCTAATTAAAGAAGTGGGCGATGCTGTGACAGCCGGCGAACGAATTGCCACGGTGGGTTCGTCTGGCGGGCAGGGGCGAACAGCCTTGTATTTTGAAATGCGTTTGAATGGACAGCCTCAAAACCCAAATGGATGGTTGCGACCATGAGCAAAATTATTCTGAGCCTAAGCGCTTTTCTATTGGCCGCAAATGCTCATGCTGCGCCGCAACCTGAATTGCAAAGCAAAGCTCCGCCAGCCGAATCGAGCGTGCCGATTGCTGAAATTCAGCGTTACGCGCAAGTTTTCCAAGCCGTGCGCAACAGCTATGTGGATCAGCTGACTGACCAGCAAATTATGAACGCCGCATTGCGTGGTTTATTAGCCGACATTGATCCGCACAGCAGTTATTTATCGGCTAATCAAGCACAGCAATTTGAAGATTTAAGTGATGGCGGCTATGCCGGCATTGGCATTGAAAGCGATGAGCGCGACCCAACCCGTATTCGTGTGGTTTCTCCGTTTGACGATACGCCCGCGCAACGTGCTGGCTTGCGTGCCGGCGATTTTATTACCGCGATTAATGGCGTGCCGGTTAATAATGATGACGATTCTGCCAGCCCAAATCATTTGCGTGGCAAAGTGGGCACCAAAGTGGTTTTAACGATTGAACGCGTTGGCGAAAAGGCTCCTTTTGATTTGACCATCATCCGTGAAATCATTGCGCTGCAAAGTGTCAAAGCACGTTGGTTGGAGCCTGGTTATGCGTATTTCAGAATCAGTGCATTTCAGGGCGATACTGGCTTGGAATTTCGCAAACAGTGGAAAAAACTGCAAGATGCTGCGCCAGCAGTTAAAGCTACTGGCGTGGTGTTAGATTTACGCAGTAACCCGGGCGGGCTGATTTCTGCGGCAGTAGATATTGCAGATGAATTTTTAGCGGATCAATTAATTGTGCGTGTTAAAGGCCGAGACGCACTTAGCAATGCCAGCTATTTTGGCAAAGCAGGACAACAATTCACAGGTGTACCAGTCTTGGTATTGGTAGATGCCGGCAGCGCCAGCGCATCAGAAATACTTGCAGGTGCTTTGCAAGATCATAAGCGCGCCACCGTAATGGGCAGCCGCAGCTTTGGTAAGGGCTCGGTTCAGAACGTGATTTATTTAAACAACGGAGATGCATTCAAACTGACCACCGCGCGCTATTACACGCCCAATGATCGCTCCATACAAGCGCAAGGAATTGTGCCGGAGGTATTGTTAGAAGGTAATGCGAAAGCCTTATACACAGAAAAAGATTTACCCAAACATATCAAAGCAGGTGCCACCGCCAACATCAATGCCGAAGAAGGCATTGTGTTGATGGGCGATACGTATATTGATAAAGCTTTGGCGTATTTGAAGCAGCAAAATTCTAAGCAATAAAAAAACCGCCCGAAGGCGGCTCTCATGAAAAATGCATTATTGTCTATTTTTTCAGGCTTTCTTAATCAAGCGCACAATGAATAATAGAATCACTGCACCAATTACAGCAGTGATAAAACCACCAAACTCACCACCAATTCCTAATCCTAGTTTTGGTAATAACCAGCCACCTAATATTGACCCCAAAATTCCAACAACAATATTGCCAATTAATCCAAAACCGCCGCCTTTCATTATCACACCAGCCAGCCAACCCACTAAAGCACCGATAAGCAGAAAAATAATCAGATCCATATCCCTCTCCTGAAAGTTATTGTTATATATGCGTTGGCTATGCCAACGGCTCACTTTAACCAATAGTAGGTAAAGAATTAGTTAAGCTGGCGGTGCGCTCGACGGTTTGTTAATGAACAGCCTGTGCAGTACGCGATATAGCAGCCACAGTACAATGGCAAAGGCCAGAATGGGCACAAACAAAGCCAGTAGAGTAAGCGCAATTGCACCTATACCTTCGCCGCTAGAAACCAGCGGATTTGCTAAACCGCCAGTTGGAATACCCACCGCCGAGCGCACAGCGCTTGAACCAAAGTGAACTATTGAAGAAACGCCGCCGCCAGCCACAATCGCTAATGTCCATTTCAGGAACGGCGAAATATCGCCAAGCGTTGATGCGGTAAGGATGGTTCCGGCTGCGGCCGCTGCTGGTGCAAGCACCACATCAAGTGCGTGATCAAGCCATGGAATGTAGTACGCGCCGACTTCTAGTATGGCGGCAACACCAAAGGCCAGCATCGCTTGCCAACTGGCTAACCACGCAAAGCTTTCGGTTAAAGGAATCAATCCGTAATGTCCAGCGGCGCTCATGCCCAAAAGTGGAATGAAAACACGCAACCCAGATGCTGCGCTTAAGCCAATGCCCACCAACACACCGATTAATGATTCCATGTGCACCTCGTGCTGATTAGGATGGTTTTACTGCATACTAGCTTAATCTGAATAACGCGGTTTCACAAATTGCTATGGAAAATCACAACCAATCCTTAAGCCGTAAAGACATCAAAACCTTGGGGCTTTCCGCGTTAGGCGGGGCACTGGAATACTACGACTTCATTATTTTTGTATTTTTGGCGGCCAGTATTGGGCAATTATTTTTCCCGGCAGACATGCCTGAATGGATGAAGCAATTACAAGTATTCGGTATTTTTGCCGCCGGCTATTTATCGCGCCCAATTGGTGGCTTGCTAATGGCGCATTTCGGTGATTTAGTTGGCCGCAAACGTATGTTCACGTTCAGTTTATTTTTAATGGCGGTGCCCACATTCATCATGGGCTTATTGCCCACCTATGCCCAGATTGGCATAGCCGCACCGATCTTGTTATTACTGATGCGCATTTTGCAAGGCGCGGCAGTGGGCGGAGAAATTCCGGGTGCCTGTGTGTTTGTGTCTGAGCATGTGCCGAAAAAATTTGTTGGCCTAGCTAGCGGCACACTGTTTTCCGGCTTCACCACCGGTATTTTACTTGGCTCATTGGTGGCTATGGCAGTTAACACCTTCTTTCCTGCGCAAGCGGTGCTGGACTACGCATGGCGCTTGCCATTTTTATTAGGCGGCGTATTTGGCGTGTTCGCACTGTATTTGCGTCGTTGGCTTGAGGAAACGCCAGTGTTTATAGCCATGAAAGCAGATAAAGCACTCGCCAGCGAGTTGCCCTTAAAAAAAGTATTACGCGAACATAAAGCCGAAATCTGGCCCAGTATGTTGCTCACTTGGTTTTTAAGTGCAGGAATCGTCACGGTAACTTTGCTAACGCCTTCGATTATGCAAAGCCAGTTTCAGTATTCGGCGCATGATGCCTTGCAAGCAAACAGCATTGCCATTGTCTGCCTAACGGCCGGCTGTATTTTCTGGGGCTGGTGGGCCGATAAAATCGGCGCGTATCGCGTGCTGATGTTGGGTTCAGCGCTGTTGGCGCTAACCAGTTTTATTTTTTACCGAAGCCTGCCCAATGATTTGAACCACACGATTTTTCTGTATAGCTTGCTGGGTTTTAGTTTAGGCTCGGTGGCGGTGGTGCCGATGATTTTAGTCGCCTTGTTTCCACCGGTTGTTCGGTATTCCGGTTTCTCGTTTTCGTATAACGTGGCGTATTCGATTTTTGGTGGCTTCACGCCTATTCTGATTTCGCTGTGGATGAAAAATGAGAAACTGGCGCCTTCGTATTATTTGCTTGGCGTGTGTGCGATGACATTTATATTAGCGATTTATCTCGCTTCAAAAAAACGTGTTACGCAGGCTTAGCACTATAAAGCAATCGCATACAAACATAAATCGGGTTCGTTGTCGTAAAGTGCAATCATGCGCTGGTACTGGAAATTGAGCTTTTCCAAAAGTTTTCTTGATGCGGCATTCTCAACATTTACGATAGCTAACAGTTTTTGTAATTGAAATTGGTTTTTTGCAGAGTGTACAGTTGCTTGTGCCGCTTCAAAAGCATAGCCATGCCCGAAATACTCGGGTAAAAAAGAGTAGCCTAAATCGGTGTGTGGCAGATTATCGCGCTTAACCAAGCCGCACATGCCAATAATCTGTTGGGATGATTTTTCAATCACCGCCCAAAAGCCGAAGCCACTGTGTTGATAGCTCGCCATCGCACCATTTTGCAAATAGGCTTCAGCTTGTTGCAGGGTGCGCACACCGCGATCTGCAATATTTTCAATGAAGCTTGGTTCATTTAGCTGGCGCAGCATATACGGTGCATCGGCAAGGTTGAATTCGCGAAGTTGCAGGCGCTCGGTTTCTAGAGTGAAGGCCATTGCTGTTTCCGTTGTGCGGTGTAGTGCCACCAAGCGCGGGCAGGAGCGCCATTAGCAAAATCCACCAAGGCCAACATCACATCAAGCACGCAAGGGTCTTGCCGCATTTGAGTGATGTCGCATAATTGCCGGTATAAAGCATAGCCATCACGGCCAGCTAATTGCTCGGCTTTAACAATGCCAAGTAGTCGTAAGTCGGCAGCTACGGACGACCCAACATTGGGCAAGTCGGTTAGCGTTTTAATTTTTTCGCGTTGAACTTTATCTGGGTGCATCACAATTTCTCGGCGATGATTTCCAACACCATCGGTGTAATCAACAGCGCATTTGGATTGCTTTGCAAGGCCGAGAAATCGGCTCTGAGCGTTTCTGCCCAGGTCGCATCAACCTGACCAAGCTCGAGCATACGCTGTAAGTTGATGTCGATGAAACTGGCCGGCCATTGCCAAACTGGCTGGTGTGGTTGTGCGCTGAAGCTAATCGGCCGCGTGTCTAATAATCGGCAACCAGCTGCCGCCAGATGGTCTGGTAAGGTACGTGCCACATTCGGTTCGCCGCCAAATTCGCGCCAGCTACACATCACGTGTTGCACGAACTGCTCCAGATGTGCGCTGTGTGGAATCGATTGATAGGTTTCGTAATGCACATATTCATGAAAAATAAGTTTGCCGCCCGGCTTTACCATCGCCGCCATTTTTTGTACTAACAATGCGGGGTCAGAAACGAAAATCGCTAACCAACGACACCAAATAGCATCGGCGTCTTGAATGGCAAGCTCATCCAGCATCACATCGGCGTGTTGGAATGAAACATTATTTAATCCGCGTGATTGGCATAAGGCTTTTGCGTATTCGATAAAACGCTCAGAGCGCTCAATACCGATTATCTTGCCACTTGAACCGACACAATCGGCTAAATCAACACTGGCAAAGCCCGGCCCACAACCAATATCAATAATGCGCTGCCCAGCGCCAATACCAGCACGCCTCCAGCAATCATGCACCAATTCGCGCCAAATGCCATGTTGCAAATGCAAGCGCCCAATTTCGGCATCGTGTGTGCCTAAAACATAATCGATTTCTGTTGATCTGCTCATATTGTTGCCTCTTTGTTATAGCGGCGCTGATTCCAGAGTAACTGTGTTTTCACTGCTGGCCATTCCGAGTTCAAGATTGAGAACACCATGGTGTCGCGGTATTGCCCATCCGGCATTAGTAGATGCTGGCGCAATATGCCGTCTTGCTTGGCGCCAAGCCGTGCAATAGCGGCGCGCGATTTGTGATTATGCCAATTCGTTCTGAATTCAACCGCGATACATTGCAAATGCTCGAAAGCATGCTGTAACAGCAATAATTTACATTCGGTATTAACCCCAGTGCGTTGCACCGATTCTCGGTACCAGGTGTAGCCGATTTCTAAGCGCTGGCTTTTGACATCGATATTGCAAAAGCGCGTGCTGCCCAAAATACGGCCTGTACTAATCTCAACAATGCTAAACGCCAACGCCGAATGTGTGCGTTGCAAATCTAATGCAGTCGTAATAAATTCTGCAACTTGCTCGGGATTCGGTACCGAGGTAAACCATAGCTTCCAAAGCGAGCCATCTTGAGTTGCCTCGATTAAACCGTGCTCATGTTTGAGTGCAATGGGCTCTAACCTAAGCAGATTTCCAGTGAGAGTGACGGGTGAAATCCAGTTGTTCATCAGGATTCAATAAATAGACGTTTCAGGCGTGACGTGCTGCCTGTGGCAATGCTCACTTGGCGCCTACGGACTTTAAAATGTGCCGCCACTAATTCAATTAAGGCGTCGTTGGCTTTGCCATCCACTGGCAATGCTTTAATGCTAGCAATCCACACGCCATCTTTACTTTCGGTTAGGCGATTTTCGCGCGCATTGGGCTTTACCTTTACTTGCAAGATGCTGCCATTGTTTTGCTTAACACGCATGGTTGAAACTTCTTGAAAAAGGAACTGTGCTTAGTTTACCTCAACACTTTTCAAGACGTCGGTAAGTTTTGGGTAGCTGAAGTGGAATGCATGATTCAGCAGCTTGCTAGGCAAGACATGCTGGCCGCCAAACAGCAAGATGCTGCGCTCACCCAGCACGGGTTTCAGTGCCCATTCGGGCGTGCTGAATAAAACTCTGCGTTTTAGACTACTTGCCAATTCTTGGCTGAATTGCTTATTCGATACAGGGTTTGGCGCCGTCATATTTACAGCACCTTGGCACTCTTCGCAATCCAGAAGAAATAGAACGGCTTCAATGTAGTCGTCTAAATGAATCCAGCTCATCACCTGCTGGCCATTTCCCAATTGGCTGCCAAGGCCAAATGAAAAAGGAACAAGCATTTTTTTCAACATGCCGCCATGCTTTGCCAACACAAGCCCAGTTCTCAATAACACGACACGCACGCCAAATACTTCTGCCTTACGTGCAGCCTGTTCCCATTTAAGGCATAGCTCTGCTGCAAAATCTTTGCCAGCTGGAGAGCTCTCCAAACAGATAGTTTGCCCGCAGTCACCGTAAATACCGATTGCCGAACCACTCAGAAATATAAATGGCTTGTTCTTGGCGCGTTGCATCGCCAACACTAACTGTTCAGTGATTCCCACCCTGCTGTCGAGCAATACTTGTTTACGCTTGTCGGTCCACGCTTTATCGATAATAGGCTCGCCAGCAAGATTGATCACCGCATCGAAATGGGTCATCTCGCACCACTGAGAAATTGACGACCAGACTGCCACTGTACTGCCAAATAAGGCTGTCGCTTTTTCAGGATTGCGGCTTACAACCGTCAGCGTATGACCTTTTTCCAACAGACGTTTGCTTAAGCTTTTACCGATAAAGCCAGTTGCGCCAGTCAGTAGAATTTGCATCAGCCTTTAACTCGCAAGCTTGAGCGCCCACCATCCACGCCGATGATTTGGCCGGTAATCCAGGAGGATTGCGGTGATAACAGGAAGGCCGCTAATTCAGCCATTTCTTCTGCAACACCCAAACGTGGAATAGGGTGCAATGCGGCAATCGATTGTGCCACAGCTTCATTTTGCAATAAGCCTTTGGCTAACGGTGTTTGGGTTAGCGAGGGTGCGATGGCATTAACTCGGATACTGGGCGCTAGCTCGGCCGCTAAACTCAAGGTTAATCCTGATACCGCGGCTTTGGCCATGCCGATGGATGCGTGCATGCTGAAACCCTGCGCTGCGGCTATTGAGCTGAATAACACAACCGAAGCATCACCGGATTTTTTCAAGGCCGGCAAAGCGGATTGCACGGCAAGTGCCGCGCCTACTGCGTTGAGTTCATAGTCGCGCACAAAGTCAGCGCGTTTCAGTCGGCCAAGGGTTTTTAAGTTGATACTGCCAATGGCATAGATTAAGCCGGAAAGCGATTCGCCTGCGGCTGCGCTTGCGGCTTCAAAAAAACTATCGTCGGTCACATCACCAATGCTGAAGCTGGCTTGCAATTCTTCAGCTAAGGCTTCAATAGCCGCTTGATTGCGGCCAGCTAAATGCAGGCTATGTCCGCGTGCCGATAAGAGCCGTGCGCATGCCGAACCAATGCCGCCTGATGCGCCGTATATAAGGGTTTTTCCAAGCATGGCATGCTCTCCAAAAGCCTACTATGCTCGCTTGGCCGTGATGAAGACGTATAGCCATAAAATAAAAAACCCGCAGCAGGTGCGGGTTTTTTAAATCTCAAATAAAGCGGCTTATTTGATTTTGCCTTCTTTGTACATAACGTGTTTACGAACCACTGGATCGTATTTCGACATTTCCATTTTATTAGGCGTAGTTTTTTTGTTCTTATCGGTGGTGTAGAAATGACCCGTACCAGCCGAAGAAATCATGCGGATTTTATCGCGTTTAGATGACATGTGATGAGCTCCTTAAATTTTTTCGCCACGGGCACGCAGTTCAGCAAGTACGGAATCGATTCCGCGTTTGTCGATAGTGCGTAAGCCATGGGCTGAAATTTTTAATTTGATCCAACGGTCTTCACTGGCAACCCAAAAACGGCGTTCGTGAATATTGGCGTGGAAATGACGGCGGGTTTTATTGTTGGCGTGCGAAACGTTGTTACCGCTTTGCATAGCCTTGCCGGTTACTTGGCAAATACGACTCATGGCATACCTCGTAGAGTATTAAGGGTCACCCATAGCCTGGGTGAGTTCGGCCTTGCAATTGCTTGCACACAATAAGGGGGTGCTCGATGACGGCGTGTGTATTGTGTTCCACACAGCCAAGCTAGGCTTCGAGCGAGCCGCCTATTATGCCTGAAAAGCCCATTTCACGCAAATGCTATCTTGAATGGGGTTTGGGGCGCATCATTAACGTATTGATTTCATGGAATTGTAGGGGCGCATCGCGATGCGCCCGTTGTATTTCCACCGCCGCCATATGTGGGCGCGGCAAGCAGCGCCCCTACAAGTCCGGGAATGCGTTAATGCGGGTTTCGGTCGCGGTGCCAGCCACGGTGTTTGATGTCTAAAGATAGGCTATACAGAGCGGTGAAAGCCGGAAAAAGGTTCTGCAAGACCCCCACCGAATCTTGTTTCGATGAAAACAGGAAGTAGCTCAGGGTCATCAGGCTACCGACCACGCTCATATACCAAAATACCCGAGGTATAACTGGTTTGCCGGCGCGTTTAGAAGCCACAAACTGCACTAGCCAGCGGCCACCAAACATCAGCGCACCGGTATAGCCAATCAATTTCCATGGAGTCACATGAAGGCCGGTCCAGAATAGCGATTCAATCGGCAAATTCATCATAATTCAACGGCCACGGCGATTTTGCTGCGTTTAATCAGCCATCCAACCCCGCGTAAATCGGAAATACCTACCCAAGCGCGGCCGAGATTGTTGTATTTGGAGACACCGGTGCTGCGTTCGCGGTGATTAACCGGCACGCTGATGGATTGAAAGCCAGCGCGTTTCACCAAGGCCGGCAGATAGCGATGCATGTGATCGAAATACGGTAAATCTAGAAATAGGGCACGTTCAAATAGTTTAATACCGCAGCCGGTATCCGGTGTTTCATCTTTAAGTAAGCGCGAGCGTATCGCATTCGCGGCTTTGGAGGCCCAGCGTTTTGAGCCAGTGTCTTTGCGTTCAACGCGCCAGCCAGCAAATAATTTCACGGAAGGCTCGGCAGCATCTCGAGCTGCGATTAGTTTTGGAATATCAGCTGGGTCGTTTTGTCCATCGCCATCTAAAGTGGCAATCCACCCACCTCGAGCTTGCTTCACGCCATTGCGGATGGCGGTGCTTTGTCCGCTTTGTTCGGTATGACCAAATGTGCGCAGTTCAGGTGTTACTAGTTGTAATTGTTTGAGTACATCACGCGATGCATCTTTTGAGCAATCATCAACATATACAATTTCAAACGAGATTATGCCTCTAAGCGCCGCCACAATTTCGTGCACCAAGGGCGCAATATTGTCTTGCTCATTGAACACCGGCACCACCACGGAAATTTGTGGACTCACTTGATTATCTAAGGTCATAGACCGCCCTCATCATGCTGATTTATAGCAGGTAGCATTATTGTAGCCTAGCTTCAGTGGCGGAGTTTTTCCAAAATGCCGTCAAGGGTGTCTAAGCCATGGTAATGAATAACGAGTTTTCCGCTGCCTTTTTTGCCGTGGTTAACCTGTACTTTAGCGCCCAATAAATCGGCAATTTCGCGCTCTAAGGCCTCAATATCGGCATTGCTGCGCGCTGCTGGTGTAGATTTTGCAGGTGGCTTATTTTTACCAGCCTGTTGCGCACGACGCTCCACTTCACGCACCGATAATTGCTCGTCGGCGGCAAGTTGTGCCAAGCCAATCGCTAGATTGGCAGGCAGCGTTAATAAAGCACGCGCATGGCCCATTTCAAGTCGGCCATCTTCCAATAATTTGCGGATAGCTTCGGGCAACTCAAGCAAACGCAGCAAGTTCGAAACCGCCGCACGCGAGCGACCAACCGCATCAGCGGCTTGTTGGTGGGTTAAATCAAACTCATCAATTAAGCGATGAAGCGAACTGGCTTCCTCAAGCGGATTTAAATCTTCGCGCTGAATATTTTCAATCAAGGCCATGGCAATAACTGAACGATCATCAACATCGCGAACCACCACCGGTACTTCACGAAGTTCAGCAATTTGTGCCGCGCGCCAGCGTCGTTCGCCGGCAATAATTTCAAACTTGCCGTCGGCGATTTCACGCACCACAATCGGTTGAATCACGCCCTGAGCACGAATCGAATCAGCCAGTTCGGCCAATTTTTCGGTTTTCATATCGCGCCGCGGCTGATATTTACCGGGCTGCAGTTTGCTGATGGCAAGATGCGTTAAGCCTTCTTTACTGAGATCGGCAGGTGCGCTAGCAGCTTTCAAATTACTACCAAGCAGCGCATCCAAACCACGACCCAGGCCGCTTTTCTTTACCGCCATTACACACTCTCCTTAACTATTTTATTAGTGCGCCGAATCACTTCGCCAGCCAGGCCCATATAGGCAATCGCGCCACGCGAGGATTTATCGTAGCGAATAATACTTTGGCCATGACTTGGCGCCTCAGCAAGCCGGACGTTACGTGGCACCAATGTGCGGAATACCAACTCGCCAAAATGTTGAGTTAGTTCGTTGCTAACGGCGTTTGCCAGATTATTGCGAATATCAAACATGGTACGGATGATGCCGTCAATCTCAAGCGCAGGGTTTAGTTTTTGCTTTAATGCGTTGATGGTGTTAATCAGCGAACTCAAACCTTCCAGTGCAAAGTATTCGCACTGCATCGGCACTATAACGCCATCGGCAGCAGACAATGCGTTCAGTGTCAGCAAAGATAATGAAGGCGGGCAATCAATCAAGATAAAGTCGTAGTTATCGCGAATGGGTGCCAAGGCTTGCTTTAGCCGACTTTCTCGCGCACTCATGTCCATCAATTGGATTTCGGCAGCGGTTAAATCCATATTGCCTGGAATTAAATCGTAGCCTTCTTCGGTGCGGGTTAGCACTTGTTCTAGCGTTGATTCGCCAAGTAATAATTCGGTGATGGAATGCTCTAACTCACGTTTTTCAACGCCCGATGCCATGGTGGCATTGCCTTGAGGGTCTAAATCGACCAACAGGACTTTTTTTGGGCTAGTTGCGAGAGCGGCGGCTAAATTCACCGCTGAGGTGGTTTTGCCAACCCCTCCTTTCTGATTAGCAATCGCAATGATACGGCTCATTCTACTTCCAATGACAAGATTTTTTCCCCTAGCCCACCATTATGCCTAATGACGAGTTTTTATGCGGAGGATTATGGTTTTTTTTTAGCTAAGGTTTACTTTCTGCCAATAACAATCAGCTGGCGTTCGGCATTTAAGCTCGGAACATGCAGCGGATGACGCGCCAAAACCTGCCATTTTTCAGGTAATTCGGTAATTTCATCATCAATGCTCGGGCCTTTCATAGCCAGCAACACACCGTCTTGGCGAAGTAAATGCCCACCCACCGCCAAAATACCTGACAATCGATCCATAGCGCGCGCAGTGATGGCTTGATATTGCTCAGGCTCAACAAACGCCTCGGCACGTGATTCAATCACCCGAATATTCGGCAAGCCAAGTTGGCGCACCACTTCGCGCAGGAAGCGGGTTTTCTTGCCATTGCTTTCCACTAAACTAATCTGCGCTTCAGGCCGGATGATGGCTAAAGGGATGCCTGGCAAGCCTGGGCCTGTGCCTAAATCGGCGAGATTGTCGTGCGTAAAATACGGGTGCATAGCCAAACTATCAAGCAAGTGCTTAGTTAGCATTTCGCGTGGGTCACGAATGGCGGTTAGGTTGTAGGTTTTATTCCAGCGCGCTAAAAGATCTAGATAGTCTAAAAGCTTGGTGCTTACCTGCGTATTCAAATGCAATGTGCTTAAGCCGGTACATAGCTCGGTATAAAGGGGGTGCTTAGGTTCTGTCATGCGGATATTGTCGCGCAATTTTCACTTCTTTGGGCATAAACTAATAGAAAGCAGAGGGCTTAGCATGGCAAACATATTACTCACCGGAGCCAGCGGATTCGTTGGCGGGCATCTATTGCGCGAATTGCTAAGTGGTGGCCATCAGGTCAGCGCCTTATCACGCTCCGCGCGTTCAGATCAATCGCTTAGTGCTAGCGGTGCTAGCGCGATTCGCGGCGAATTAAGCGATCAAGCCTCTTTAGATAATGCCGCGCAAGGCATGCACGCGGTGTTTCATTGTGCGGCCAATACCAGCGCATGGTCGAAAGATAAAGCCATTCAGCTTGAAACCAATGTGGGCGGCACGCAGCGTTTGTTAGAAGCTGCAAAGCGCGCCCGCGTAGAGTGTTTTGTGCATACATCCAGTGTTTCTGCGTTCTCGCATTTATGCCATGAAACGCTTACGGAATCGCTGCCGCAGCGCGGCGGTGAAAGCTGGGTAAATTATGAACGCAGTAAGTTCTTGGGCGAACTTGCGGTGCGTGAGTCTGGCTTGCCGTTTATTATTTTTAATCCCTCGCATGTGCTTGGCCCAGGCGATACCAACAACTGGGCGCGGCTAATTAAGATGGTTGATCAAGATGCTTTGCCAGGCGTTCCGCCGGGTTCAGGTGCGTTTGCCGATGTGCGGGAAATTGCCAAAGCACAAGTTGTGGCATGGCAGATGGGTATTCGTAATGAATCGTTTTTATTGGGTGGCCAACACGCAAGCTTTTTGCACCTAGTGCAAATGATCGCGGTGTTGTGTTATCGAAAGCCCGCAACGCGCGTTATGCCGGAAGCTTTGTTAAAAGCCATCGGCCAGCTCAGTCAGGGGTTTTCATATCTAAGTGGCCGAATGCCGCAAATAACTCCAGCCTCGGTGGCAATGACATGCCACCATTTACAGGTTGATTCAAGCAAAGCCAAGGCATTATTGGGCTACCAAGAAACCGATTTACAGCAATTGCTTGCTGACACCATGCTTTGGATGCGTGCGGAAGGCTATCTTAGACCACTGCCGAGCTAAACGTTTTGCAAATATCTTCAATAGCAGCAGGCATAGCGAATAGATTGCCTTGCCCAAGCATAATGCCAATTTGCTGCAAGCAAGCGGCTTGGTCAGCAGTTTCAACGCCTTCTGCAATCACATCTAAGCCCAAAGATAATCCCAGTGCATGAATAGCGCGAACTAAGTGCATGGTTTTGTTATCAGGATGAGTAGCCAGAGTTGATAAGAAGCTTCTGTCGATCTTTAGGCAATCCAAGGGGTATTTATGCAAGTAAGAAAACGACGAATAGCCAGTGCCAAAATCATCCAAACTAATTCGTATGCCGGCCTGCTTGAGTTGGGTGAGAAGTTTTAAGCCTAGCTCAGGATGTTCAATCAGCGCATCTTCGGTGACTTCAATATTGAGATTTTTAGGCTCTATGCCGTATTCGGCAATTAAGGAAAGTAAGCGATTGGCAAAATCTTCATGACCAAGATGGCGCGGTGAAACATTGATGCTAGCGTATTCCGCCATGTTAAGTAATACCGGCAAATCTCGGCAGACTTGCTCGTAAATCACCCAGTCAATTTGCTCAATTAAGCCGGTTTCTTTGGCAACATCGGAAAAATGGCTTGGCAGCAACAAGCCTCTTTGTGGGTGCTTCCAACGCATCAGCGCTTCAAAGCCAAGCACTTTACCCGAAGTGAGATTAATCAATGGTTGGTAAAAAGGGAATAACTCATTGCGTGTTAAGGCTCTGCGTAAATCGCCTTCAATAATGAGTGTGTTTAGTGCAGATTGGTGCAATGCGTCATCAAAAAAGGTGAAGCGGTTGCGGCCTAATTCTTTTGAACGGTATAGGGCAATATCAGAATCTCTAAGGATCTCGTCAGGTTCTTGATGCCGTTCGTGCGAAATGGCAATGCCGATGCTTGGCGAAATAAATAGTTCTTTGCCCTGAATATACATCGGTTCAGTAAATGCTTGCAGCATGCGTTCTGCCACCAGTTTAGCTTCGTTTACGTTGCGAATACTGTTTAAGATGACGGCAAATTCATCACCGCCCAAGCGCGCCACTAAATCGGGTTTGCGCAAGCAGCTTTGTATACGCTTTGACACAATCTTAAGCAGTTCATCGCCAACCCAATGGCCCATGGAATCATTGATGATTTTAAATCGATCAAGGTCAATAAAAAACGCCGCGAATAAACGATTTGGATTGGCTTGATAGTGGTCAATGGATTGCTTAAGGCTAATATACAATTGATTGCGATTTGCCAAGCCAGTTAGTTGGTCGTGCATTGCATCGTATTTTAATTTTAACTCGGCCTGCTCACGTCGGGTAATTTGTTCGCGAAGCGCCTGATTGCTCAGTTCTAGCTCATAGGTACGTTTATGAATATTGGTTTCCATTTCAGCATATGCCTGCTTGAGGCGATTAGAGGCTTCAATTTTTTCTAGAGCCTGGGCAATATGGCTACTGACGAACACCAGCAATTCTTGTTCTTTATAAGAATACGCTTCGATATTGTCATAGCTTTGCAGGGCAATGACGCCTATCGCTTTGCCTTTAATGATCAGCGGAACACCTAGCCAGCATTTTGGTGTGTGGCCTTGAACAACCGCCATTTGTTGTTGTCTCAAGCGCATAATCTGCGCGTCATTTAGCAGCACAGGTGCTTTGCTGGCTAACACCCATTCAGTCAGTCCATTCGACAGCGGTCTTGATACTACCAGCTCATCAAATTCATCAACATAATACGGAAAATTAAGTATTTTTTTGTCAGTATCGATAAACGCGATATAAATGTTTTTCGCTTCCAATAGCTGGCCAACAATTTCATGCATTGCAGGGTAAAACTGCTCAAGGCTTTCGCTTTGTGTGGCAAGGCGTGTGATATTGAATAAGGTGGATTGAATTTCTTCAGAACGCTGTCTTTCATGAATCTCTTGGCTAAGCTTTGCTGTGCGCTCTTTAACCTTAAACTCTAGTTCATCGGTTTGTGCTCGCCGCGAAAGTGACTGATGGATGTGTTCGGCCACGAAAGTAAGTAAGTTGAGATCAGTCTGCGAGTAGCATTTTTCGGCACAATAGCTCTGTACCACTAAGCCGCCAACAACCTTTCCATTGTCCAGCATCGGAATGCCCAGCCAATCGCTACTTTGCGGGCCCAGATCGGGATCGAACATGAGACCAAACTTATCCAGCAAGGCGGTTGAGCTATCCCATGCATATTGCTTAGATTTCAACATCGCCAAGGTAATACTATTGGTGAGTAATTTATCGTCCCATTCAATATCTGGGTCAACCGGTTCTTTGTCAATGCTATCGGCATAATATAGAAACTGCATGCTATGTTTTGCTTGGTTGTAATTGACGATGAAAAAATTCTCGGCATACACCAAGCTGGCAACAATCGAATGCAATTTTCTGTACAACACAGAAGAGACATGTTCGGAATAGACCAGATTACTGATATCGAAAAGTGCTTTTTGTAGCATTTGCGATTTCTGTAGTTGCCGCTCTAAATATTCAACATACGCTATTTCCAGTAAATATTTAATACGGATTCCGGCATGAGTAAGTAGCTCATCCACCAGTATATTGTGTTGAAGTTCGTTCGCGCTTGCATCTGGCAAGCTTAAAATAAAATCAAACGCAGGTTCTTGCACCAACACGAAAACATTATTCAATGCTTGTGTCGCCACTTCTTGTTCTAGAGCATGGGGATCTATCAGTTGCTCAGTGCTAATCTGCGGGTAACTGTGTTTATCGGCAATCCCGTCTTGATTGTAAATTTTCCAAGCGCATTGAGGGTGTTGCGAAAGTGCGGCATCCATAAAAAACACACATAGCAATTCCGCAATGCTTCGTACATCGCCAGCACTATCAAGTGCTTGATAAAGAACAGTTTTATCTTGCTTGCCGTGCAACATTCGTAATACACCCCAACGTGTGTCTCGATTCTACCAGTAAGTAATTGTATGCGCTAGGCGCTGGCAAATAGGCAATTGCCAAATGTGCGCGTTATCATAGTTGCCTGACTACAGGAGCCACAGATGAGCTTTCCAATGATTCGCCCGCGTCGTATGCGTTATGCAGATTTTTCTCGCCGTTTGATGCGAGAGCATACGCTGAGTGTTAATGACTTAATTCTTCCGGTATTTGTGCATGAGTTAGCGCACAGTAGCGCAGTTGTTTCTATGCCTGGTGTAGAACGTTTGTGTATGGATGATTTGCTGCGAAAAGCTGAGCTTGCCATGCAAGCCGGTATTCCGGCGCTTGTGCTGTTCCCAGTAACCGCACCGGAGGCAAAATCTTTGGATGCGAATGCTTCATATGACGAAAACGGCCTTGCGCAGCGTGCGATTCGGGCTATTAAAAGTCGCTTCCCGGAACTTGGTGTGATCACCGATGTAGCGCTTGACCCATACACCAGCCACGGACAAGACGGTTTAGTGAATGATACTGGCTATGTGATGAATGATGAAACCGTTGAAGTGCTGGTCGCGCAGGCGCTGTCGCATGCCTTTGCTGGCGCGGATGTGGTGGCACCGAGCGACATGATGGATGGCCGGATTGGCGCCATTCGGGAAGCGTTGGAAGAAGAGGGATTTTGCAATACCCAAATTTTGGCTTACTCGGCCAAATATGCATCAGCATTTTACGGACCGTTTCGTGACGCAGTGGGCTCAGCATCGGCTTTGGGTAAGGGCAATAAATATTCGTATCAAATGGATCCGGCCAATATTGAAGAAGCCATGCGCGAAGTGGCTTTAGATATTGAAGAGGGTGCCGATATGGTGATGATTAAGCCTGGCATGCCGTATTTGGATGTAGTACGCCGTGTAAAAGATCAATTTAAGGTGCCAACATTCGTGTATCAAGTATCGGGCGAATACGCGATGATTAAGGCGGCCGCCGGCAATGGCTGGTTGGACGAACGTGCCTGTGTGATGGAGTCTTTAATTGCCATGAAGCGCGCTGGTGCGGATGGCATATTGAGTTATTTTGCCTTAGATGCAGCTCACTATTTAAAGGATTGAACGCATGAGCCTACGCCATCCCAATGCCCGTTTTGCTGTGATTGGCCAACCGATTGATCATTCCTTGTCGCCGTTTATTCATCGCTTGTTCGGCAAACAATGGTCGGTTGGTTTGGATTATCAAGCCATTGAAAGCGCGCCTGAACAGTTAGCGATTCGGCTTGCGGATTTTGCAGAAAACGGCGGACTTGGTTTGAATGTGACCTTGCCGCACAAACAATCGGTGATGGCTTTATGTTCAAGCCTTAGCGAGCGCGCACAGCGTGCACAGGCTGTGAACACACTCACGCGTATTGATGGCAAATGGCATGGCGACAACACCGATGGCACAGGCTTAGTGAATGATTTAACGCAGCGCAAAGGTATTGATTTGCGCGGACGGCGAACCTTATTGCTTGGCGCGGGCGGCGCGGCGCTGGGCGTTGCTCCGGCATTATTGGATGCAGGAATTGCTGAGCTTCTGGTGTGTAATCGTAGCCCTGAAAAAGCCGATGCGCTGTTGGATATTTTGAAAGACCCTGATCGCGTGCATACCCGCTATTGGTATGATTTGGATGAGCTAGGCCATTTTGATTTAATCATTAATGCCACATCCGCGGGGCGAAGCACTGAGCCGCTAAAATTGCCATTTCATTTAGGCGCAGGGCACACGGTTGCCGTCGATTTGAGCTACGGGCGCTCCGCCATTGATTTCTTAGCATGGGCGAAGGCGGGCGAATGCGGCCATTGTTTTGATGGCTTGGGTATGTTGGTGGAACAGGCTGCAGAAAGTTTTTATCTGTGGCAAGGCGCACGGCCAGACACCGATGAAGTCTATACCCAGCTACGCCGCATTGCTGATGGTGAGAGCGTCAGCGAATGAGTTCTGATGCGCTAGCTTTTGGTGTGTATATTCTGGCTGATGAGGCCGATTGGCAGCGCGCTCTTGAGCTTGGCTATTGGCAGACGTCATCGTTGGCTTCGGAAGGATTTATTCACGCCGCAAGTCACGAACAAGTGTCGATTGTTTTTGCAAAGCATTTTTCTCAGCAGCAGTCGATTTGTTTGTTGAAACTGGATGAAGCCTCGTTAGTGGATTATCTGCATTGGGATAAACATCCAATCAGCGGCGAACTGTATCCGCATATTTATTGTGCTATTCCGTTAGCGAGCGTGGAGCGGGTGATTGCGTGGCCGAGTTAGCACAGCCACTAAGGCCTCAATTTGGCGGTCGCTCTGCTCATCACCGATGGCAGGTTGTATGCCATCGTGTAAGCCCTTTTCATAAATTCTCAACCACATGCCGTAGAATATGTTGTAATTCATTCTCACTATCAATTTCTATGAATTAAGGATTTTTGGAGGCATGAAAAAATATGTTTTCCCGCTAAAAAAACGAACTGCGCAATCTACATGGCGGGGCGTTGTACATGCTGTCAAGTCAGCTTTGTACAGAAAACACGATATGGGTTTCCAGCTTAAAAACATTCCACTGACCTACTGGGTACTTCCGGGGACGTATTTTTCAAAGCACCTCTCAAAATTCGGTTCCTATGAGGCGGAAAACTCCAATTGGATTCTTGACAATTTCCTAGGCGGCCAAGGTCGGCTATTTGTGGATGTCGGTGCTAATTTCGGCTGGTACACTATGATTTTTTCTTTATGTGCGGGATCTGCAGGGCAAGTAGTTGCCATCGAGCCTGAGCCCGGGAACCTGCGCTTGTTAACTAAGAATAAAGCTGAAAACCATGCCGATAATGTCAAGATCATCGCATCCGGCGTTGGCGAAAAGGCGGGCAATGCTGAGTTGTTTTTGAACGCAAAGTCGAATCCGGGTATGCACTCGTTACGTCAGAACATCATATCCACGGACAAGGTGTCCATCAAAATCAGCACGCTGGATGATCTGCTGCGAGACGTGCCCGGCGACATTGATTTGCTGAAAATGGATATTGAGGGCTTTGAAGTCGATGCACTGCTCGGAGCCATGGAAACTCTGGCTAGAACCCGCTGCGTGTTGGTTGAGTTCAGCCCAGGCTTCATTCGGGCCTGTGGCCGAGATCCGTTGCAGTTATTGACAATATTCGAGCGACAGCATTTCAGGCCTTATCTGATGAAAAGTGGCCAATTGCAGGCAACCGACATAGCTTATCTATCAGCACTCGATGAGCGCTTAGCGCATATGAAAAATCCGCAGGCTGATATTTTCTATCTTAAATCGTAGCGTCGATTGCATGGCTGATAATACCCTCTGCTAATCAAGTCTGGGCTTGAGCTTACTTGGTCTCGACTAGGTATTTGTCCTTCAAACGCACATAATGCGCGGCTGAATAATACAGTTGTTCAATGTCTTTTTCGCTAAGTGTGCGTACGCATTTGGCTGGATTGCCGAGCCATAGTTCAGCGCTGCCCACCGTTTTGCCGGGCGGAATCACTGCGCCTGCGCCAACGAAGCCATTTTTCTTAATCACAGCGCCGTCCAGTATGATAGCGCCCATACCAATCAAGCACCCATCTTCAATAGTGCATGCATGAATAATCGCGCCATGGCCAATAGTCACGTCATCACCGATGATGGTGGCATAGCCGATTTGGGCGCCAACTAGCCAGTCGTGGCTAACATGCACAATACTGCCGTCTTGAATGTTTGTGCGCGCACCAATACGGATGAAATTCACGTCACCGCGAATCACTGTACCCGGCCAAATTGAACTGTCGTCGCCAATAATCACATCGCCAATCACGGTGCAATCAGGGTCGATAAATACGCGCTGGCCGAGGCTTGGAGTGGTGTTGTTAAAGGCGCGAATGGCTGCCATGGAATGACCTTTTGGTGAGCAATATGGGTACAATGAATTCTTAGCCATTCTAACTGACCGCCATGGAACTTCGTACATCTTTTGATCGATTGAAACAAGCCCATCTCAATGGTGTGCTTACGTATAACCAACGGATAGATATGTTGGCGCGTTTAGATGCCGTGGTTAGACGTTGCCGCGAAGACATTGTGGCAGCCTGCAATACCGATTTTGGTCGGCGTTCGCGCATTGAAACCTTAGGCGCCGATGTAATGGTGACCTTGGATGAAATTAAATACGCGCGCAAAAATTTGCGCCGCTGGATGCGTCCGCAAAGACGTTCGGTCAATATCACCTTCAAGCCAGCACGTGGCGAAATTCGCTACACCGCACTCGGCGTGGTGGGTGTGGTTGCGCCATGGAATTACCCATTCCAACTCGCCATTATCCCATTAGTGAATGCTATCGCTGCCGGTAATCGGGTGATGGTTAAGCCTTCTGAGTTCACCCCAAGCGTTAGTGCATTGCTTGAAAAAATACTCAGCGAAGTGTTTTCCGATGATGAAGTGGTAGTAGTGCAAGGCGATGCCACAGTGGGCGCAGCGTTCACACAGTTGCCGTTCGATCATTTAATTTTCACTGGCTCAACGGCGGTGGGCAAGCATGTTATGGCAGCGGCGGCTGCGAATTTAACACCAGTTACCTTGGAATTGGGCGGTAAATCCCCCGCGTTGGTAGCTCCAGAGTATTCGATTGAAAAAGCCGCTGATCGCATCGCGTTCGGCAAATGCTTTAATGCTGGGCAAACCTGTGTTGCGCCCGATTACGTGCTGTTGCCGGAAGCGCAGTTAGAGCCGTTTATCACGGCGTTTATGGCCAGCGTCAAGCGCCGGTACCCAAACCTGACCCATGATAACGACTACACCGGCATCATCAATGCCCGCCAATATGAGCGCTTGCAAGCTTGGTTGAATGAAGCCACAGCGGCTGGCGTTCGCACTGTTGCTTATGAAAGTTCAGAAAATGCCGAACAAGCGGCCAACCTGAAATTGATTCCGCCCACTTTATTGATTAACCCGTCGAATGATTTGAACGTCATGAAACAGGAAATATTCGGGCCGCTCATGCCAATCATTACCTACAGCACGATTGATCAAGCCATTGGCTTTGTGTTGAATCGCGATAAACCACTGGCCTTTTATTTATTCGATAATCAATCGGCGCGTGTCGATGCTGTACTTGGCAGAATCTGTGCGGGTTCGGTATGCATCAACGATGTCATCATCCAATTCGGCCAAGATGATTTGCCGATAGGCGGAGTGGGCGCATCCGGAATGGGCCATTATCATGGCAAAGATGGCTTTATGACATTTAGCAAAGCCATGCCAGTGATGTATCAGTCGCGTATCAATGGCATGAAATTGTTCGATGCACCGTATGGCCGAATCATCAATAAATTGGTTGATTATCTGACTAAAGTTTAGAGCATGCCTAAGCTTTAAAGCATGCGCTTAAGCGTGTCGTCTTTGCGGATAAAGTGATGGTATAAAGCAGCCACAATGTGTATGCCAATCACCCAATAAAATATATCGCCAATAAGGCCATGCAAATCTTCCAATTGATGCGCCAATGCTTCGTTCGCTGCCATTAATGCCGGCAGTGCGATCTCGGTGAATGGAATGAAAATGGTTTTTCCATCGGTCCAAGCGGTCATGATTCCTAGAATCGGCATCACAATAAAAAATGCATATAACGCAAAATGAAAAATTTTCGATAGGCCGGCTTGCCAAACAGGTAAGCTTGGTTCAATGCGCGGCACACGATTCTTAATGCGCAAAGCAATACGCTCCCAGACCAAAATAAAAATACCGATGCCTAACCAAAAATGCGTTTGCACCATGGCAAAACGGGCAGTGGATCCGCGTTCAAAAAGACCGCGTTGCTCAATAGCCACATAGCTTAACGCAATCATGATGGCCATTAACCAATGTACAATCCGGACTTTTTTAGCATATCGGGCTGATTCAAACATACAGGCACTCATATTGTTGGTTTGAAAGATTGTACCCAACATAGCGGCATTTTGTGAATAATAGAGCATTGCCATTCGAGTAAATACCATGAAAATCGCCAGTTGGAACGTGAATTCGCTGAATGTGCGTCTGCCGCATCTCTTGGAATGGCTGAAAATTGCCGAGCCGGACGTGCTGGTTTTGCAAGAAACCAAGCAGGAAAATCACAAGTTTCCGCAGGCTGAAATTGAAGCGGCTGGTTACCACGTGGTGTTTCACGGGCAGAAGACCTATAACGGTGTGGCGATTCTGAGCAAAACTGAAATATTGGATATTCAAAAAGATATTCCGGGCTTTGCCGATGAGCAAAAACGCGCACTGGCGGCCACCATTAACGGTGTGCGCATTATTGATTTATACGTGGTCAATGGTCAATCGGTGGGCAGCGAAAAATACGACTACAAATTGCGCTGGTTTGAAGCGATGCACAATTGGCTGCAAGACGAATTAACGCGCCACCCTAAATTAATTGTGCTCGGTGATTTTAATATTGCACCCGATGACCGCGATGTGCACGATCCTGTGGTTTGGAATGAAGACAGTATCCTGACATCGACTGCCGAACGTGCCGCCTTGCAGCGTTTGCTCGGCCTTGGCCTGCACGACAGTTTCCGCCTGCATTCCGATGAAGCCGGCGTGTTTTCATGGTGGGATTATCGGATGGCCGGCTTTCGCCGCAATTTAGGCTTGCGAATTGATTTGGTATTAATCAGCGATGCACTCAAAACCCAATCGAAAGCGGCGGGCATCGAACGCGAACCACGTACCTGGGAACGGCCGAGCGACCATGCACCGGTGTGGGTGGAGATTGAATAGTGGGCATGGAAGTGATTATTCAAACGCTAATGACCTCCGTCCCCTTTGATTTTACCCTTTGATTTTAAATAACACATTACAAACTGAATGTAAGGCATGTTGGTGAGATATGAAAAAAAATCTGTTATCCCTGTTTCAAATATTTGATATTTGTCTATATTTTATTGACGATAAAGAGCCTTGGATAATTAATTTATCATTGGCTTGTTTTTTAGCCGTGTATTCAATGGGTTTTGTTTATTGGGGTTCAAATATTTTTATTCAAATGATTGGGTTTGATGTTTTAAATGGAAATCAAAAGGGGTTGTTAATACTTTTAAGTTTCTTGCTAGGAGTTATGTTTGTTCGGCTGATCGCACCTAATAGAAATGATTTTTATAATGAGTACTCAAAACTTGAACCAGTAATATTAACTATGTGGTTTAAACTAGTTTTTGCATTAGTAGTAGTGTTAACCAGTATTTTGAACACTTATGTTGCTGTTAAATTCGGCTCGGTTGTTGTGCTGGTATATTTACTGGAACTAATTATTATTCCATATGGTTTCTTTTGGTTTGCAAAGACTCAAGATGAAATTTCAAAAAAAGCAAAAAATGGTCCAGAGTAAATTAAATCTGCAATAGCCACCTTGAACTTACCAAAATGCCAATCAAACGGGACGGAGGTGGTTAGCGTTTGAAACGTTAATGACCTCCGTCCCCTTAAAAACAATCACGCCAAATACCCACCATCCACAGTGATGGTGGTGCCGGTTACGTAACTGGATGCGTTCGAGGCCAAAAATAAAACTGCCGGAGCTATTTCTTCCGGTTGGCCAGCGCGGCCCATCGGGATTAGTTGGGTCATCAGCTTCATCAGCTTTTCGTCTTGGGTAATGGCTGAAGCGAAGTAGGTGTCGGTTAAGCCCGGCAGAATGGCGTTAACGCGAATATTCTGGTTAGCCAGTTCTTTGGCAAAGCCTTGCGTTAAATTGATGATGCCGGCTTTGGTGAGTGAGTATGCTGCTTGTCCGGGCGCTGGGCGTTTGGCATTCACCGAGGCGATGTTAATAATTGAGCCACCCACACCAATCATTTGTTGTGCAGCTTTTTGGCTGGTATAGAAATAGCCGCGTAGATTCACTTCCAGTATCTTTTCAAAACTAGGCAAATCCATCGTCAGCAGCGGGCCGTAATACGGATTGGCGGCGGCATTGTTCACCAAAACATCAACACGCCGTCCTTGTTCTTTCAATAGGCCGAATACATGATCAATCGCGGCTGTATCACCTATATGCATGGCGGCGGCTTGCGCACTTAAGCCTTTGGCAACAATGGCATCGGCTACCGCTTGGCAACCATCAATTTTCCGGCTAGTGCACACCACATGCGCGCCATAATGCGCCAATAAATGCGCAATCGCTTCGCCAATTCCACGTGAAGCACCAGTGATGAGTACAGTTTTTCCGCTTAAATCAAATAAATCCGTTGGCATATTTCTCTCCATGAACAGGCTTACACGCATACAATAGACAAGGCTATCATAATCAAGGAATCACTCGGTGAAACTCGCTCAACGTGTACTAATTACTGGCGCTGGTAGTGGCCTTGGCCAAGCTTTGGCACTGCGCTTTGCGCAACATGGCGCGCAGGTTGCCTGTGTTGATATTCAGGCTGAGCGCACGCAAACCACTTTAGCAATGCTTGCGGGTAGCGGACATGCCGCCTTTGTTGCCGATGTGGGCAATGACGAATCGATGCAAACCTTGGCCGATAAAGTGCTAGCGGAGTGGGGTGTGCCTGATGTGCTGATTAATAATGCTGGCATTGCCTCTGGTGGCGATGTGTTGGAAACCCCGATGAGCGAATGGCGGCATTTGTGGGAAGTGAATGTGTTGAGTGTGGTGCGTGGCACGCGTTTATTTCTGCCGGCTATGCTCAAGCGCGGCTCTGGGCATGTGGTTAGCACCGCCAGTTTTGCGGGCCTTGCCGGTGCACCAGGTCTGATGACTTACGGCGTTTCAAAAGCGGCGGTGGTGGCGTTCTCCGAGCAATTGCGCGCGGAGTGTTTTGGCACCGGCATTGCCGTTAGTGTGATTTGTCCGGCGTTTTTCAAAACGAATTTAATGCAAAGCACGGTAGGTACCGAAAAAATTAAACATCTCGGCCAAAAAATGATGGATCGTTCCCCCGATAGCCTTGATCAAGTGGCAGACCGAATTTTTGCTGATATAGCCAAGCAACGCTTCCTGATTATTCCTACTAAAAATGAGCCGATGCTTTGGCGTATTAAACGCTTTTTTCCGAATTGGTATTTCAAAGAACTGATTAAGCGTGCCGGTGCTATGCAATTAAGGCTGAAATAATGGACTGGATGATTTACGGCGCGAATGGATACACTGGCCAATTGATGGTGGAAGAAGCGATTAAGCGAGGTTATCGCCCTGTTCTAGCGGGGCGTAGCCGTGAAACCATTGAGCCGCTTGCGCAAAAATATGGCTTGCCAGCGCGCGTGTTTGCCTTAGATAAGCATGAGGCCGTGGTGATGGGCTTGCGCGGCATGGAATTGGTGTTGCATTGCGCTGGGCCTTTTTCAAAAACTGCTGCACCCATGGTAAAAGCCTGCTTAGAAGTGGGCGCGCATTATCTGGATATCACCGGCGAAATTGATGTGTTCGCGCATTGCCATGCGTTAGATGCCGAAGCAAAACAGCGCGGTATTGTGGTGCTGCCGGGCTCTGGTTTTGATGTAGTTCCAACCGATTGTTTGTCGGCGATTTTAAAGCTTGAACTGCCAAGCGCACAGAATTTAGTGTTAGCGTTTGATGCGCCCGGCGGGCCCAGCCCTGGCACTGCAAAAACGGCGGTAGAAGGCTTAGGCAAAGGCGGCCGCGCGCGGATTAATGGCGAGATGCGCACCGTGCCGCTGGCTTGGAAAACTCGCACGTTCAACAAAAATGGCGAGCAGCGCTTCGCAATGACTATTCCTTGGGGCGATGTGTACACCGCATTCGTTTCAACTGGCATTCCGAATATTGAAGTGTATATGAGTGTGCCGCCTAGCACCGTTGAAAACCTGCGCAGAATTCGCCGGCTTGGGCCATTGCTGAATTTTTCTCTCGTGCAGAAATTTCTGAAATCGCAAGTAGCTAAAAAAGTGCGCGGCCCTTCCGAGGAAAAGCGCAAAGATGCTGAAACTTGGGTGTGGGGTGAAGTGAGTGATGCTTCAGGCAGGCAAGCGAGTGCGATTTTGAAAACACCCAATGGCTATACGCTAACGGTTTTGGCGGCGTTGGGTATTGTGGCTAAGTTGATGAGTCCGCAACGCCCGATTGGTGGCTATTACACGCCATCGCGTTTGATGGGCGCTGATTACATCCTACGTTTGCCGGGCGTTAAGCGCGTTAGCAGTTAATGGATGTTTCGCATTTAATCGATGCCTTGAATCCGGCGCAGCGCGAGGCTGTGTGCGCTGAGCGTGGCAATTATTTAGTGTTAGCGGGCGCGGGCTCTGGAAAAACCCGCGTGCTAACTAGCCGTATTGCGTGGTTGAATCAAGTTTTTGATGTGCCTTTGTACCGTGTGCTGGCGGTAACGTTCACCAATAAAGCCGCTGCCGAAATGCGTTCGCGTTTAACGGCATTATTGCCGGACGGCTCGCGCGGCATGTGGGTTGGCACCTTCCATGGCATTGCGCATCGCTTATTGCGTTTGCATTGGCAGGAGGCGAACTTGCCTGAAGCTTTTCAGGTATTGGATTCAGATGATCAATTGCGTTTAGTGAAGCGCGTGGTAAAAGATTTGCAACTCGATGACACGCGTTTTCCGCCCAAGCAATTAGTGTGGTGGATAAATAACCATAAAGACGCGGGCCGTCGGCCTAGTTCTATTCAAGTGGCGATGGGTGATCAATTTACCCGTGTGCAAGTTCAAGTGTATGAAGAATACGAAATACGTTGCCAGCGTTCCGGCTTAGTGGATTTCGCCGAAATTTTGTTGCGCGCACATGAAACCTTGTTAAAACAGCCGGCCTTGCTCGGCCATTACCAGCAACGTTTCAGCGAAATTTTAGTCGATGAATTTCAAGATACCAACAACGTGCAGTTTGCGTTTATTCGGCTGCTTGCCGGGGAGCGCGGCTGTGTGTTTGTGGTCGGCGATGACGACCAATCGATTTACGGCTGGCGCGGTGCGCAAGTCGAAAATATGCAGAAATTCCTGCGCGATTATCCGAACACGCAAACCATTCGTTTGGAACAAAATTATCGTTCTACAGGTAATATTTTAGCGGCCGCCAATGCGGTGATTGCACACAACCCCGAGCGCTTGGGCAAGAAATTGTGGACCCAAGACAGCGACGGAAGCCTGATTGATTTATACACCGCGTTCAATGAAGTAGATGAAGCGCGTTATGTGATTGGAAAAATTCAATCCGCTATTCAAAATGGCAATAGCCCGAGCGATTGCGCGGTGTTGTATCGCAATAATGCCCAATCGCGTGCTATTGAAGAGCAGTTACTATCGGCAGCGTTACCGTATCGGGTGTATGGTGGACAACGCTTTTTTGAGCGCATGGAAATCCGCGATGCCATGTCCTATCTGCGTTTGGTCTGGAACCGCAACGATGATGCCGCTTTTGAGCGAGCCGTGAACACACCAACGCGTGGTATTGGCGATAAAACGCTGGATGAACTGCGCCGTTTGGCACGCGATTCGGCCTTATCACTTTGGCAGGCCGCCGAGTTAATTCAATCACAAGAATGCTTAAGCGCACGTGCCAAAAACGCGCTGAATGGCTTTTTGGCCATTATCCGGCACATTGATGCACACCGCGAAGGCTTGGAACTGTATGAGCTGTTTGATTTTATTCTGACCCAATCGCAATTGCGCGCGCACTACACCAAAGAATCCAAAGGTGAGCTCGATTCACGCGTTGATAACTTGGATGAATGGGTGTCGGTAGCAAGCCGTTTCGCGCGCCGAATTGTGCCGGATGAAGAGCAGGACGCTAGTGAATTGTCTTTATTCTTAGCTTATGCTGCGCTGGAAGCCGGCGAAGGGCAAGTGCAGGAAGGTGTAGAAGGTGTGCAATTAATGACGCTGCACAGTGCTAAAGGTTTAGAGTTTCCGTTTGTGTTTTTAGTCGGTTTAGAAGAAGGCTTATTTCCGTCGGCGCGTTCGCTCGACGAAAGTAATCGCTTGGAAGAAGAGCGGCGTTTGGCGTATGTTGGTATCACTCGCGCGCGTGAAAAACTCACCATCACCTATGCAGAATCGCGACGCATGCACGGCACTGAACTATATGGCACGCCATCGCGTTTTATTCGTGAGATCCCAGAAAAACTCATTCACACCATACGCGCCAAAACACCAAGCTACGGCAATTCCAATCGTTTCAACAGTAGCCTGTCAGAAAATACCAGTGCCTTCTATATGGGCCAGACTGTCAGTCATGCAACATTTGGCGAAGGAGTTATTATTCAGTTTGAAGGCTCAGGTGCGCATGGCCGCGTGCAAGTTAACTTTGCTCGTGATGGTTATAAATGGCTAGTGTTGGCGTACGCGAAACTGCAAGCGGCTTAACAACGCCAGTTTATTCAGCAGTAGTAGGATCAATAATGCCGGTGACTTGTGATACACGGTTGGCCGGGAAGCCACCCTGTTTTGCGTGTTCCCGCACCATCTCTTCGTTCGGCGCAATGTACACGCAATAGACTTTGTCTCCGGTCACATAGCTCTGCAGCCATTGAATCTGTGGCCCCATTTTGCTGAGAACGCCACAGGATGTCTGCGATATTCCTTTGAGCTCGAGTGGCGTAAGCTTTCCTGCACCAGGTATTTCACGTTCAATCAGATACTTTGGCATATTGTTTTCCTCTGCATTGACTTTGGAATAAACACTATACGCCTGTTTTCAGAGATTTTGTAGGAGCGATTTGACCAGCCATTCGGCTGTTAAAAGCAGTCGCCACTTCTAGCCACAACTACTAGCCGCGCTGAATATACGCCACCATCTGTTCGAGCGCTTTGCCCCAGCCCTGCTCGAAGCCCATTGCTTCGTGCTGCAGTTTGCCGGCTTCGCTGGCGTGTTTCACCATGGCAGTGTATTGGGTGCCGCCGTCCACCGGCTGCAACGCAATACTGGCGGTGAATGCAAAGCCTTCGCATGGGGTTTCGCTCATCAATGCGGAAGGCCTGAAACCCGATTCTAGCGCATTGGTCCAAACCAATAAGCGATTCGGCACAATCTCCAGAAAGCAGCCAAGATTCGGGAATTTCTGGCCATCCGGTGACAACATCACGGTGCTGAAAACACCACCGGGGCGCAGGTCGATTTCACAGGCGATGGTTTTCCATGGCTCCGGCGTGAACCACGGCATCAATTCGTCAGGCCGGGTCCAGCAGCGCCAGATGCGCTCGGGCGAAACCGGGACGGTGCGCTGGAAGGTTAAATCGAGTTGTTGGTTTAAGTTGGGCATTGGTGTGTGTCCTTGAGTTTATTCTCTATATTAAACAAACGCACTTATTGGCACATTAAACCGCTCAGAAAGACTTTTTATTTGGCGAAGGTTTAGTTCGCGCTTACCCCTCAAGATTTCCGAAACAACTCCTTGCGTACCAATTTCAGGCAGCCCAGATTGTATTAAATGATGTTGTTGTATCAAAAAGCGCAGCATATCTAAAGGTGCAATAGGTTGTTGCGGATAATGTTGTTGATCATAATCGCCGATTAATGCCGCAAGTGTGTTGGCAAGATCGGCTAATGGGTGGTTTTCGTCGGTGGCTCCCGCATCCAAAAGCTGGTTCAAGCTGGAAACGGCCTTATCGTAATCCTGTTCATTGTGGATAGCACGCAAAGGAATTTTTGCAGTTAGCGCCTGAAACTGTGACGTGATTTCAGCGATAACATCTCGGTCCATTAAGGCTTCCATTTGTCATACTCCTTATGGGTTAATACATGCCGAACATACGCAATTTGGTTATTGAAGTGAATAGCAGCAACAATTCGGAACTTATTGCCAGCAATATCAAAAACATAATAATCGTTTACTTTATCAACACTGTTAAATACTGTTTTTATATCCGAAAAACCTACAAATGGCTGTGATTCAATGAATTTTCGCCATGCTTGCATCGGCACTTTGGCGCTAGTGTGTTTTGCCGAGAAGCTGACTAATGCTTTATTAGAAATAACGCGCATAGCAGATTATATCTCAAAATGAGATATTAGCAAATAGGCAAATTGAACGATTCTATTAGACATGTGTGCTCCATATTTTTATCTTGAACCATCAGGATATACATGATTGATATGCAGTTAAATCGGTAAATATTTCATTTTATGTAAGGTTTTACTGATTGCATAAAGGCCTTAAACAAAAAAGACCGTCAATGCCATAATAAGCGTATCGCTTCCGAGAAATTCTCATGTCCAAACTCATCCTCATTGACGGCTCTTCGTATTTATACCGAGCATTCCACGCGCTTCCGCCGCTAACCGCTTCTGATGGCACGCCGACTGGCGCGCTGTTCGGCATTGTGAATATGTTGAGAAGCAGCCTGAAGGAAAACGCTGAATACATCGCTTTCGTGCTGGATGCGCCAGGGCCAACATTTCGTGATGCACTGTATCCAGAATACAAAGCTAATCGTGCTAGCATGCCTGATGATTTGCGTGCGCAGGTTGAGCCAATGATTGCTATTGTGCAAGCGCTCGGTTTGCCAGTGATTCGCGTTTCTGGTGTTGAGGCGGATGATGTGATTGGCACCTTTGCACTGCAAGCGGCCGCCGATGGCGTTGATGTGATGATTTCCACCGGCGATAAAGACTTCGCGCAATTGGTTAATGAGCGCATAAAACTCACCAACACCATGACCGGCAGTCTTAGCGACGAAGCGCGGGTGCTGGAAAAATTTGGTGTGCGCCCAGATCAAATTATTGATTACTTAGCGCTGATGGGCGATGCGGTTGATAACGTCAAAGGCGTTGAGAAATGCGGCCCGAAAACCGCTGCCAAATGGCTAACCGAATACCACACGTTGGCCGGCGTGGTGGCCAATGCTGAAAAAATCACCGGTAAAATTGGTGAGAACTTGCGCGCTGCTTTGCCCATTTTACCGCTCAATCAAACCTTGGTCACCATCAAAACCGATGTGGCGCTAGAGCAAGATTATAAACATTTACTGCAGTTGCCGCCGCATGTAGATACTTTGAGCGAGCTGTATGCGCGCTTCGGGTTTAAGCAGGCCTTGAAAGACTTGCAAAACGCCAATGGTATTGCGCCAGCACACGTCGCTTTCGTTGATGAGCAACCCGCCGCGCCGCGCCCTGTGGCAAATAAAGGCACATATACTGCCGTGCTAGATTGGCCAACATTCGACGCCATGCTGGCTTTGCTTGAATCAGCACCATTGGTTTGCTTCGATACCGAAACCGACTCGCTTGATTCCATGCAGGCCAATTTAGTGGGTTTGAGTTTTGCGGTGCAGGAAGAAGCGGCCTGGTATATACCGCTTGGCCACGATTACCCCGGCGCGCCTGCGCAGTTGCCGTTAAACGAAGTATTGGCGAAGCTCAAATCTTTATTGCAGAATCCGCAGATCAAGAAGTGCGCTCAGAACAGTAAATACGATCTGCACGTGTTGAACCGCTACGCAATTGCAGTGCAGGGCTTAAGCGAAGACACCATGCTCGCATCGTTCGTGCTTAATGCTGGCCGCGCTCGGCACGATATGGATTCGATGTCAGAAAATTATTTGGGCTACAAAACCATTGCATACAGCGAGGTGGCCGGCAAAGGCGCAAAGCAGATTTCGTTTTCGCAAGTTGCTATTGATGATGCCACCACCTACGCTGCTGAAGATGCGGACATCACGCTACGCTTACAGCATTTTTTTGCCGAGCAACTGCAACAAACGCCAAGCTTACAACAGCTGTATAACGAACTGGAAATGCCTTTAATTCAAGTGCTATGCGATATTGAAGAAAATGGTGTGTTAATTGATTCAAAATTATTGCAACAGCAAAGTGCGGATTTATCGGCACGCATGATGCAGGTTCAACATAAAGTCTTTGAAGTGGCTGGGCGAAATTTTAATCTTGATTCGCCGAAACAACTGGGCGCACTTTTATTCGATGAACTGGGTTTGGCGGCGAAAATAAAAACCCCAGGCGGCGCGCCATCCACCAACGAAGAAGCTTTGGAAGCGATTGCCGATGATCATGAACTGCCGCGTTTGATTTTGGACTACCGCGGTATGGCCAAACTACGCAGCACGTACACCGATAAACTGCCGCTGATGGTGAACTCGAAAACCGGCCGCGTGCACACCAGCTACCATATGGCCGGCGCAGCCACCGGGCGTTTAAGTTCGAGTGATCCAAACTTGCAGAATATTCCAGTGCGCTCGGAAGATGGTCGGAAAATCCGTCAGGCATTTATTGCGCCAAAAGGCCGGAAAATCATCTCGTTCGATTACTCGCAAATTGAATTGCGGATTATGGCGCATTTATCGGGCGATCCGGGCTTGGTGGCGGCTTTTGCGTCTGGTCAAGATGTACACAAAGCCACTGCTGCGGAAGTATTTGGCGAAACCTTGGAAACCGTAACAAGCGACCAACGCCGCGCGGCAAAAGCAATTAATTTTGGCTTGATGTATGGCATGAGCGCGTTCGGGTTGGCGCGGCAATTAAGTATTGGCCGTAACGAGGCGCAAGACTACATCAGCTTGTATTTCAGTCGGTATCCGGGTGTTCGGCAATACATGGATAACACCCGTGCCAAAGCCAAGGCCGACGGCTACGTTGAAACTGTGTTCGGCAGGCGTTTGTATCTCAATGAAATAAACGGCAAAAATGCTGGGCAACGAGCCGGTGCCGAACGTGCGGCCATTAATGCGCCGATGCAAGGCACTGCGGCCGACATTATTAAGCGGGCCATGTTGGCAGTAGCGGAATGGATTAATCCGCACAAAAATCAGGCGTTAATGTTGATGCAAGTACACGATGAATTGGTCTTTGAAGCCGACGAAGCGTTTATTCCGGAGCTACTGATTGAGGTTAAACGGTTGATGGAATCAGCGGCGCTATTGAATGTCCCGCTATTAGTCGAATCGGGCGTGGGTTTGAACTGGGATGAGGCGCATTAGTTTTCTGTTAAGTGAAAAAAGTTCCCGAAGAATTATCCAGAAAATCTCCAATGATTCACATGGCATTAACGAAACTCATGCTTAACTAGCTATAACAAGCGCAATGCTTGTTTGGAATTATCTCCTCCCCTGAGATAATCCGAAGAAGTTCAGCTTTCCCCGGCGAGCTTCTTTAATACCCTAGGCCCCGCTCGCTTCCCCTGGCTTGCGGGGCATTTTTTTAGCCCTCCCGGCCTCCCTTCTGAAGAATAGAGGAGTAACCATAGAGATCCCCCTTTCTTGAAAGGGGGAAGCGCAAAGCGCTGGGGGATTCAGCTTTGCTTCAGCGCACGCTTAATAAATTCCGGTTGCAAGAGCGCACCTTGGTGCACACCGGCATTGTAGTATTCGGTGCTGAAGGATTTTTGCTGGGCAGCACTGGTGCGGAATTGGCCTAAATCGGTATCCGCTTTGCTGGCGATTGTGCAGCTCCAATAGCCGGTTGGATAACATGGCTGAGGAAAGGGCAGTGTGCGGAAATTCTTGAAGCCAGCATCAGCCATTGCAGCGCACATATCTTGAATTAAATACATTAACGCCAGCGGCGATTCACTTTGCTGCACCAATAAGCCATTTGGGCGAAGCGCTTTGAAGCAATTTTCATAAAATGCTTGGTTGAACAAGCCTTCAGCCGGACCAACGGGGTCGGTGGAATCGACAATGATAATGTCGATGCTCTCTGGAGCGGCATTTTGCATATACGCAATGCCATCATCGAACATGACTGTGGCACGTGGGTCGTTATTGCTTTCACACAATTCTGGAAAGTATTTTTCAGCCATGCGGGTCACTTGCTCATCAATATCGCATTGCACCACGGTTTCTAAATCAGCATGCTTCAAGCATTCGTGCAAAGTGCCGCAATCACCACCACCAATAATCACCACGTTTTTCGGATTCGGATGGGTATAAATGGGTGCGTGTGACATCATCTCGTGATAGAAGAAGTTATCACGAGTAGTCACCATCATCGCGCCGTCGATAGTCATTACATTGCCGAAATCGGTGCTCTCATAAATTTCGATTTTTTGGAATGGCGATTGCACTTCATCCAATTTTTTGGTGATTCGAAAACCAATTGCTGAGCCGGTGTGCTCGAAATTTTCATAAAACCAGGTATCGTTGGCCATATCCGTTCTCAAAAATGCAAAATAGTGAGGCGCATTGTAGCCGATTACCGGTCGTGGAGGGTTACAATAACGCCTCTTTGATAAGGAATTTTAGCCCATGAGCGCTTGGTCGGTTGAACACGCTAAACAACTGTATTCGTTGCCGTATTGGTCAGAAGGCTATTTTGATGTGGATGCTAAAGGCCGCGTGTGCGCAAAGCCGCAAGGCGAGCACGGCCCAAGCCTGCCATTGCCAGAGCTTATTGCACAAGCCTGCGCCGATGGTGTGAAGTTACCCTTGTTGTTGCGCTTTTCCGATATCTTGCCGCATCGTTTACACGCCATGCAATCGGCATTCAACAAAGAAATGGCTAGCTTGAATTATCAAGGCGGATATACCGCCGTCTATCCGATTAAAGTTAATCAGCATTTTGGTGTAGCGGGTGTTTTAGCGCAGGCGGATAGTGAGCAATTCGGCTTGGAAGCGGGCTCAAAACCAGAACTGATGGCAGTGCTGGGCTTAGCAAAGCATGGCAGTGTGATTATTTGCAATGGTTATAAAGACCGTGAATTTATTCGCTTGGCGCTGCTGGGCAAGCAATTAGGTTTTGAAACACATATTGTGGTGGAAAAACCATCAGAACTCGGCGTTATTATTCAAGAAGCGCGCGCCCTTGGCGTGAAGCCAGGTATTGGTGTGCGTTTGCGCTTGGCTACGCTTGGCGCTGGCAAATGGCAGAATTCCGGTGGTGATAAAGCCAAGTTTGGCTTGTCGCCGCGGCAGGTATTGGACTTGGTTGAACAATTGCGCCAAGAAAAACTGTTGGATTGCCTAAACTTATTGCATTTTCATATGGGTTCGCAAATTTCAAACTTGCGCGATATCGCTGCTGGCATGCGTGAGGCGGTGCGTTATTTTGTTGAGCTAAGTAAAGCAGGATGCAATATCCGCTATATGGATTCCGGTGGCGGCCTAGGTGTGGATTATGAAGGTACGCGCTCGCGCGGCGCCTGTTCCACCAATTACCGCTTGGAACAATTTGCCCATACCTTAATTCAGCCGCTGAAAGAAGCCTGCGACCAGCATAACTTGCCTGAGCCTCGCATGATCACCGAAGCGGGCCGCGCAATGACTGCTCACCACGCGATGATGGTGGTTAATGTCTCGGAAGTTGAGCAAGCGCCCAAAGGCGCTGTGTCAAAAGCAATCGCTGGTGAATCCTTAGTGATTAAACATTTGCGTGAGCTAACAGTTGCTATTGAACAACGCACGGCCTTGGAAGTGTATTTAGAGGCACAGCATTATTTGGCTGAAGGCCATGCATTATTTGCGCACGGGCAATTAAGCTTGGATGAACGCGCTTTGTTAGATGACCTTTTTTACAGCATTGCGCATGCGGTGCGTGAATTGCTAAACCCCGACGATAAAACCCATCGCGAAGTATTGGATGAGCTGGACGAGCGTTTGGTGGATAAATATTTCGTCAATTTTTCGGTATTTGAATCCATTCCCGATGTCTGGGCGATAGATCAAGTGTTTCCGATTATGCCGATTGCACGCTTAGATGAGCAGCCTTTGCGGCATGGTGTGATTGCCGATTTGACCTGCGATTCGGATGGTCGTGTCGACACCTATGTTCAGTCGCAGACGCTCAGCCATTCTTTGCCTCTGCATAGCTTGAAGGCTGGCGAGAGTTATCGCTTAGGTATTTTTATGGTTGGTGCATACCAAGAAACTCTGGGCGATATTCATAATCTATTCGGCGATACCGATACTGCTAATGTGTCGCTGAATGCGGCTGGTGGTTTTGATATTGTGCGCCAGCGCAAAGGCGACTCCACCGATGTGATGCTGGATTATGTTGGCTATAACCTCGATACTTTGCGTGCTCGTTATCAGCAGCTAGTCAACGAGGCTGGTTTAGATGCTACACAAGCGCATTCGGCAATGGAAGCGCTCGAAACCGGCTTAACCGGCTATACCTATTTAGAAGAAACCTTGCACGGAATCTGATATGACAAATATATTAAGTGTTGGATTTATTGGCCTAGGCGCGATGGGAGCGCACTTGGCGGGGCATGTGCATCGAGCAGGGTTGCTGAATGCTGTGGCAAATCGCACACAAGCGAAAGCCGATGCCTTGTCGCAAGTTTTAGGTGTGCACGCGGCACAAGGTTTTGGCGATTTCTCGGATTGTGATGTTGTGGTGTTGTGTGTGTCCAAAGATGAGGATGTGTTGCAATGCTGCGCACAATTAGCGCCGGTGTTACGAAATGGTGCGGTGGTGATTGATCACTCAACGGTGGCGCAAAGTACCGCGCAAAAAGCGTCTGCTTTATTGAAAGAAAACGGCATCGCGTTTTTGGATGCGCCAGTTTCAGGTGGTGTGGAAGGCGCTAAAAACGGCAAGCTATCGGTAATGGTTGGCGGCGAAGCAGAGGTGCTGGCGCAAGTTCAAGATGTATTGGCAGCATATGCCTTGCGAGTAACGCATATGGGCCCAACAGGTGCTGGGCAAGCCACCAAAGCGGTTAATCAGGTGTTGGTGGCCGGCATTGCACAAGCGGTTTGTGAGGGCTTAGCCTTTGGCGAAGCCTTGGGTTTAAATGCAGAATCTTTGGTGCCCACATTGGCAGCAGGCGCGGCCGGTAATTGGTTTTTAGATAAGCGCGGCGCTACGATGCTTGCTAGTAGTTTTGCACCAGGATTTAAATCGGCGTTATTGCTGAAAGATCTGCATATTGTGCAAGACATGGCGAGCCAGCTTGGCAGACAATACAGCGTCGTTGAACAGTCTTTGGCTGATTATCAAAAATTAGTTGATGCGGGTTTTGGCGAAGAAGATACCTCGGCCTTGATTCGGTTGAAACGATAAACTACCCCGCCCTACGGGCACCCCTTCATGCATGAAGGGGAATATTCGTCACATTTGAAAATACATTAATTCCCCTTCGCTTACGAAGAGGTGGCGCATGGCGCCGGGGTAGTCGTGCAACGATTATTTCACCGCAATACGATTGGCTTGTATGCCTTGGCCGGCCAAATTGGCACGTGCACGGTCTGCCGCCGCCGCGCCATCAAAAGGCCCTAAACGCACACGATACATAGTCTTACCGTTTACCTCGGCTTGCTCAACACGCGCCGACTCGCCCGACATGGCAATACGTGCTTTCAAATCATCAGCATCAGCGCTGCGCTCGAACGCGCCAGCTTGCAGTAAATAGCGAGAAGCATCAGGCGCACTTATATTTTTAGGTTCAACGGCAGTCACACCTGTTTTTGGCGCGACATCAGCTTTTGGTGCAGTTTCCGCAACGGGTGTTTGCTCAGGCGCTGCTTCATCAACTGGAACGTCAACTGTTTCTTGGGTTGGCAGTACATCGTAAAAACTGTAATCGGTATCCAACACGCCATCATCCATGCCGCTGGCGGGTGGCTCGGCGCTATTGCCGGAATCTTTGCTTTTTGTGGTTTTATTTGGGATCGGCAGTACATCTGTTTTTTCTGCTTGCATGCCTTGGTATTGCTGATAGCCTAAATAGCCCAGTACGCCAATAAATAAACCGATTAATAGCCAAGCCCATGCAGGTGTTCCCGTTCTACCTTGTCGGCGGGCTTGTGGTTTGCTGCGCCTGACCATTACATGCGCTCCGGTGCCGATACGCCCAAGAGTGCTAAACCATTGGTGAGTACTTGCGCCGTAGCTTTGCATAAACCTAAACGGGCATGGCGGCTTGCTTCGTCTTCACTCAGAATGTCGCAGTTTTCGTAGAAAGAATGGAAGGCGTTGGCGGTTTCGCGTAAGTAGTTGGCAACAATTTGCGGGCCACGGTTTTGCGCCGCCGATTCAATCACTTCTGGGTAGCGCATTAATTCACCGAGCAGAATGTGTTCGAAGTCAGTATTCATTTGCTCGCGGTTGGCCATCGCTGCGCTGTCGTTATAGGTCCATTGTTTTTCTTTCAATTTGCGGAACAATCCGGCCGAGCGGGTAATCGCATATTGAATGTAATACACAGGATTTTCCTTAGAATGGCTTTTTGCCAATTCTAGATCGAAGTCCAAATGCTGCTCATTGGAGCGCATCACATAAAAATAGCGCGCTGCGTCGTTGCCAACTTCTTCGCGCAATTCACGCAAGGTCACAAAACTGCCAGCACGGGTAGACATCTGCACGCGCTGTTCGCCACGGTACAAAATGGCAAACTGCACTAGCTGGATTTCAATTTTTTCAGGATCTAAGCCAAGGCCTTGCGCGGCTGCTTTCAGGCGCACAATATAGCCATGATGATCGGCACCTAGAATATACAATGCGCGTTCAAAACCGCGTTCAAACTTAGACAGCAAATAGCCTAAATCCGAAGCAAAATAGGTGCTAACACCATTGTCGCGGATAATCACACGGTCTTTGTCGTCACCGAAACTGGTGGCGCGAAACCAGGTAGCGCCTTCTAGCTCGTACAAATGGCCGTTTTTTTGCAAGGTATCAATAGCACGTTGCACAAAGCCATCAGTGCTTAATGAACGTTCGGAAAAGAAGCTGTCGTGATCAACGCCGAAGCCATGCAAATCGCTGCGAATATCGCTTAAGCACCATTCTAAACCGGCATTGAATACCGTCCGGTAATCGGCATCGCCAAGCAGGCGGCGGGCATTGGCAATTAAACTGTCAACATGCTTTTCTTTGTCGCCACCTTGGCCTTCATCGGCGGGAACCGTATCAAAAATCTCAAGGGCATTAAAACGCAGGCGATCGCCTTGTTGAGCACGCAAACTGCGAGCAATCTCAACTACATATTCGCCTTTGTAGCCATTGTCAGGGAAGCGCACGTTGATGCCGCATAGCTCGTGGTAACGCAACCACACGCTAACCGCCAGAATATCCATTTGACGGCCAGCATCGTTGACGTAGTATTCGCGTTGTACTTTGTGGCCAGCCGCTTCAAGCAAATTAGCCACCGACGCACCATATGCCGCGCCACGGCCATGACCCACATGCAAAGGGCCGTTCGGATTGGCAGAAACAAATTCAACCGTCACCGATTCGCGGGATTCGGCTGGTTGCTTGCCATACTCAACATTTTGCTCAAAAACTCTGCGCACAGTAGACAACAAGCAACGCTTGGAAATGGTGAAGTTGATAAAGCCTGGTTTGGCAATCGCCACTTTTTCAATATGTTTAGATTCGTCCGAGGCATCCATGCTTTTAATGAGCGCTTCAGCCAAGGACATCGGGTTCATGCCAATTTTTTTCGCTAATAGCAGAGAAATATTGGTGGCATAATCGCCGTGCTCACGAGATTTCGTGCGCTCAATAACGAATTCGGGCAATTCTAAATCGGCAGGTATTTTGCCTTCGCGGCGTAAATCCAAAAGCGCTTGCGCCACAAGTTCACGAAGATGGGCTTTCACAGGCTGAAATCAACTTTTATAGGGTCTGGTATTGTAGCCTGAACTGACCTGAAAACATACCTGATACACGGTTTTACAGCCAGCCTCGTTCAGCAAACGAAGTGGTCTCGTTATTGGCCACAATGAAATGATCCAGCACACGAATATCAACCAGATTTAATGCTTGCTTCAGCCGTGCAGTCAGGGCGTGGTCGGCTGCGCTTGGCTCAGGGTGGCCGCTCGGGTGGTTATGTACAAACAATACGGCCGCCGCATGATGCCGCAAACCTTGCTGTAAAACAATTCTCGGATACACCTCAGTGCAATCCACGCTGCCTTCAAACAGTTCTTCATAGCAAATTAAGCGATGCCTAGCATCTAGGAAAATGCAGGCAAATACTTCTCTGCTGCGGTCACGTAATTGGGTACGTAGCCAATGGCGCACGTGTTGCGGATCATTCATGCATTGGCCGCGTTGCAGCGGTTCTGCCCAGTGCCGAGTGCCCAATTCAAGACAGGCCGCGAGCTTGCAAGACAGCTCAATTCCAATTTGATACTGCTGGCTAAATTCACCGATGGATGATTGATTCAATGCGTGTAGGCTTTGCCGTTCTAATGGAATGCAGTCGATAGCTTGTGGCAAGCGGTGCGGTGCGCCAATAAGCAATAACAGTTCGGCAAGGCTTAGCGATTTAACGCCATGTGCCAAGGCTTTGTTTTGCGCGGGAATCCAAGGTTTAACGATTTGATGTGTCATGGCTACAGCATGCACGAGATATTTCAGGCAAACAGTCGGAATCTAACGGCTTTTAGGTTAAGCTAATGCCCATATGCTTGTAGGAAAATACCTGTGACAGCACAACATGGCGAGCGCATATTACTTGGGGTAACGGGCGGTATTGCCGCCTATAAATCAGCTGAATTGGTTCGTCGCCTTAAACAGGCTGGCGCTGATGTGCGCGTGGTCATGACGCACTCTGCCGAGCAGTTCATTACTGCCACCACTATGCAGGCTTTGTCTGGCAATCCTGTGCGCAGCAGCTTGTGGGATGAAAGCGCAGAAGCGGCTATGAGCCATATTGAACTGGCGCGCTGGGCAAGCAAAGTGCTGGTTGCGCCGGCCAGTGCCGATTTCATCGCACGCCTGGCTAATGGCCAAGCCAATGATTTACTCAGCACTTTATGTTTAGCAACCACCGCGCCGATTTATCTTGCGCCAGCCATGAATCAAGCCATGTGGGCAAATGCCGCCACCAAAGCCAACAAAGAAAAGTTGCAACAGCGCGGGGTTCATCTGCTTGGTCCGGCCAGTGGCGAACAAGCCTGTGGTGAAGTAGGCGAAGGCCGTATGCTTGAGCCTGCTGAGATTGCAGAGGCTTTAAACAGTTGTCCTAAACCCTTGGCGGGAAAGAAATACTTAATCACCGCCGGCCCAACTTTTGAAGATATTGACCCAGTGCGTTTTATTGGCAACCGCAGTTCTGGAAAAATGGGCTTTGCCATTGCCCAAGCGGCCAGTGAGCAAGGTGCCGAAGTTGTATTGATTTCAGGCCCAGTAGCTATTTGTTGCGTGCGCGGTGTTCAGCGCATTGATGTTCGTTCGGCACAGCAAATGCTTGAGGCAGTGCAGGCGCATCTTGAACATGTGGATGTCTTTATTGCAGCAGCGGCGGTGGCAGATTACCGCCCAAAATTGTGCAGCGCGCAGAAAATCAAAAAAACCGAAATTACGCTTATGGTTGAACTGGAGCGTACTACTGACATATTGGCAATGGTGTCTAGTAGCGCGAATCGCCCGAAATTGGTGGTTGGTTTTGCCGCTGAAACAGAACGGCTTGACGAATACGCGCAGAAAAAATTAACTGGCAAAAACCTCGATTTTATTGCTGCTAATGATGTGAGCAATGCCAGTATTGGCTTTGAAAGCGA